>NZ_JABDWE010000002.1:0-492222 GCF_019685125.1 Rhizobium sp. NZLR10
CACCTTCGCCGTCACCAAGCTCGGCGGCAAATCCGTCGTCGCCCGCCTGCGCGCCGATGCCGGCATCGCTCCGGGACAGACAACTCGCCTTGCCTTCAATCTCGACAAGGCCGTGTTCTTCGATCCGAACAGCCAGGTGCGGATTATATGACGGCCAGGCGCTGATATGAACAGTTCACCAGACATCGTCATCATCGGTTCAGGCGTCGGCGGCTCCACCGTCGCCGCCGGCCTGGCTGCGACCGGCGCGCGGATATTGATCCTCGAAGCCGGCGATCACATCGCCGATCTTCCTGTCAATCGCGACCAGCGCGCCATCTTCCAGCGGGGACATTTCCGGCCGAAGGAAACCTGGTACGAGGCAAACGGCAAAGGCTTCAATCCCGGCAACTATTACAATGTCGGTGGCAATTCGAAATTCTATGGCGCCGTTTTGTCGCGCTATCGCAAAGAGGATTTCGGCGTGATCGAGCATCGGGAAGGCGTGTCGCCGGCCTGGCCGTTTGCTTATGAGGAGTTGGAGCCGTGGTACGCTAAGGCGGAAAGGATGTACCAGGTTCGCGGCAACCTCGGCGAAGACCCTACCGAGCCTTATCACTCGACTGCCTACGGCTACCCACCCGTGCCGGACGAGGCGCCGATCGCCGATGTCAGGGCGCGCCTCAAGGAAAAGGGCCTGCACCCGTTTTCCCTGCCGCTCGGCCTGGACCTCGACGCCTGGCTTTCCAAGGCACGCACGCCCTGGGATGCGCATCCGAATGCACGGGACGGCAAGATGGATGCCGAGACAGCAGCGCTTGCGGTAGCGTTAAGCCATGAGAACGTGCGGCTCGAAATCAATGCGCGCGTGACGAGGCTCGATACCGCAGCGGGGAGCCGGATCGACCGGGTCACCTATGTCAGGAACGGCGAGACGCTGACGGTTTCGCCGAAGATCCTGATCCTTTCGGCCGGTGCGGTTCAGTCGTCGGTGCTTCTGCTTCGCTCGAAAAACGACCGCTTCCCAGGAGGCCTGGCGAACTCCTCCGACCAGGTGGGGCGCAATTTCATGAACCACAACGCCTCCGCCGTCATCGGCGTCTCGCCACGGTTCCGGAACACCTCCGTCTACCAGAAGACCTTTGCCTTCAACGACTTCTATCTCTCGGACGGGAAGGGTGGACCGCCGCTCGGCAACGTGCAGCTCCTCGGCCGGATCTCCGAAAAGGTTCTGAAGGGTTCGCTGCCAAGGGCGCCGGAATGGGTCCTGCGTTTCATCACCAGCCATGCCATCGATTTCTACGCGATGAGCGAGGACGTTCCCAATCCCGAAAGTCGCGTCATGGTCGATGGAGATCGGATCATTCTCCAGTGGCAACGAACCAACTGGGATGCGCATCTGGCACTTGTCGCCAGGCTGAAGGCGATCCTGAAGTCGATCGGATTTCCGATCGTGCTGTCGAGACCCTTCGACAAGCGCACGCCTTCCCATCAGTGCGGAACGGTCCGCATCGGAAACGATCCCGCGACGGCGCCGCTGGATCCTTACTGCCGTTCTTATGATCACGAAAACCTCTTCGTCGTCGACGCCGGTTTCCTGCCGACGTCGGCTGCCGTCAATCCCGCGCTCACCGTCGCCAGCCAGGCGCTGAGAGTTGCAGATCACATCGCATCGACGGACTTGCAGGCATGAGCAGATCCATTGGCGTCAGCCGGGTTCAAACAGGACAGTAAAAATGGGATTCGACTACATCATCACCGGTGCCGGTCCTGCAGGATGCGTGCTTGCGAGCCGGCTGAGCGAAGATCCGGATATCAGCGTCCTCCTGCTCGAAGCGGGGGGAGGCGACTGGAATCCTCTTTTTCACATGCCGGCCGGCTTCGCCAAGATGACCAAAGGTGTGGCCAGCTGGGGCTGGGAAACCGTTCCTCAGAAACACATGAAGGGCCGGGTGCTACGCTATACGCAGGCAAAGGTCATCGGTGGCGGCTCATCGATCAACGCACAGCTCTATACGCGCGGAAACGCTGCAGATTATGATCTTTGGGCGAGTGAAGACGGCTGCGAGGGCTGGGACTATCGCTCGATCCTTCCCTATTTCAAACGTGCGGAGGACAATCAGCGCTTCGCCGACGACTACCACGCCTATGGCGGTCCGCTTGGTGTTTCGATGCCGGCGGCGCCGTTGCCGATCTGCGACGCCTATATTCGCGCCGGGCAGGAGCTCGGTATTCCCTATAATTATGACTTCAACGGCCGCCAGCAGGCGGGCGTCGGATTTTACCAACTCACCCAGCGCGATCGCCGCCGGTCCTCCGCTTCGCTTGCTTACCTCTCGCCGATCAAGGATCGGAAGAACCTGACGGTTCGGACGGGCGCCCGCGTCGCGCGGATTATCGTCGAGGGAGCGCGTGCGACAGGCGTCGAGATCGCCACCGCGCGCGGCTCGGAAATCGTCCGCGCCGAGCGTGAAGTGCTGATCTCCTCCGGCGCGATCGGATCGCCGAAGCTGCTTTTGCAGTCCGGCATAGGACCGGCCGATCACCTAAGGTCTGCGGGCGTCAAGGTGCTCCACGATCTGCCCGGCGTCGGCGGCAATCTTCAGGATCACCTTGACCTTTTCGTCATCGCCGAGTGCACCGGCGATCATACCTATGACGGCGTCGCAAAGCTTCACCGCACGCTTTGGGCCGGTCTTCAATATGCCCTGTTCCGCAGCGGTCCGGTTGCCTCGTCGCTCTTCGAGACCGGCGGCTTCTGGTATGCCGATCCCGACGCTCGGTCTCCTGATATCCAGTTCCACCTCGGTTTGGGTTCGGGTATCGAAGCGGGCGTCGAGCGGCTCAAGAACGCCGGCGTGACGCTCAATTCCGCCTATCTGCATCCGCGCTCGCGCGGGACGGTGCGTCTGTCATCCTCCGATCCGGCTGCTGCTCCCCTGATCGATCCCAACTACTGGTCCGATCCTCACGACAGGGCGATGTCCCTGGAGGGGCTCAAGCTCGCCCGAGAGATCATGCAGCAGGCGGCGCTGAAGCCCTTTGTCATGGCCGAAAGGCTTCCCGGGCCGAAAGTCATGACCGACGAGCAGCTCTTCGACTACGGCTGCGCCAACGCCAAGACCGACCATCATCCCGTGGGCACCTGCAAGATGGGAACGGGGCCGGATGCGGTCGTCGGGCTCGATCTCAAGGTCCATGGTCTTGAAGGTCTCCGCGTCTGCGATTCCTCGGTCATGCCGCGCGTGCCGTCCTGCAATACCAATGCACCGACAATCATGGTCGGGGAAAAAGGATCGGACCTCATCCGGGGCCTGTCAGCGCTGCCGTCGGCGATCTTCGCCTACGAACGCAACGACACTAGACCTCGGGCCCGCGCCGAAATCCGCTAAGGAGTAATGACAATGGTCGAAGTGAGAGTTGCAGTGCTTGGCGCCTCGGGCTGGATGGGAAAGATCCACACGATGGCCTATCAGACCTTTGCGCATTTCTTCGGCGTCTCGGACGGGACGGCGCGGATCGTGGCGCTTGTCGATCGCAATCCTGACGCAGTCGAGGATCTCGGCAGCAGGGCGCCGGGTGCGCGGATCTATCAAGACTGGAAACTGGCGATCGCCGATCCTGAAGTCGATCTGATCGATATCTGCCTGCCTGACCACCTTCATTATCCTGTGGCCAAGGCGGCCCTGCTGGCCGGCAAGCATGTCTACTGCGAAAAGCCACTGGCAAACACCGCCGACGAGGCTCGGGAACTGGCAGACATCGCCAGGGAGAAGGGTGTCATTACCCGTGTCGGGCACGCCTTTCCCAGAAACCCCGTCCATGATCTGGCGAAAGACATCATTCAATCCGGCGAAATCGGCGAGATCAAGCTGTTCCGCGGCTGCCAGCACGTCGACATGTTTGGCGATCCGAACGCCCCCTTCATGTGGCGCGCCGATGGAAAGCTGGCGCCAACCGGGATCGTCGGCGACACCGGCTCGCACATTTTCAGCTTCATGGATTTCCTGGTCGGCCGCGTCAGTTCCCTGATCGCTGACAATTTCATCGTGACGCCGCGCCGGCCCGTCGTCGAGGACCTTGCCTACGGCGAGCAGGTGAAGCTCATCGGCAACGAGGCCTGGGCTGATATTACCAACCCCGACGCGACCAACCTGCTGTGCCGGTTTGCCAACGGCGCCGGCGGGATCGTCGATTTCAGCCGTGTCGCGACCGGCCGCAAGTTCATGCAGACCTACGAGGTCTACGGAACGAAAGGCAGCATCGCCTATACCTATGACGAGATAAACCGGCTGCGCTTCTATTCCAACGACGACCGGACGGCGCGGCGCGGCTTCCGGGAGATCGACGTCGGGCCGGAAAATCCCACCTTCAAGGCTTTCCTTCCTCTGCCGAATTTCGGCATCGGCTACAATGAAAGCAAGATCATCGAGGTGGCCGAGGTCATCCGTTCGATCGTTGCAAACAAGCCGATGTGGCCGACATTCGATACGGGCCACCACATCTGCCAGATCGTCGATGCATGCATGGAGTCCTCCCGGCAGAAGCGCTGGGTCGACATCCCGTTGGGCTGAATGCCAATGACCAGAGCTGTTCCGCAGGAAATTCTTGACGCACTGACCGATGTCGACATGCCGCGCCTTCCACCCGAGGCTTCCTCATCGGAAGCGGTCCTGCTCGCCGGCGTCGAGCTGCCGGTCTACCGAGCCGGCTGCGTCGTCGTCGGATCCGGTGCTGCAGGTCTGCGCGCCGCGGTGGAAATGAAGCGGCGCGGCGATGACGTCGTCATCGTCAGCCAGAGCGCCTGGGGCGGAACCTCGGCCTGTTCGGGATCGGACAAGCAGACCCTTCACACGGCAAACACGGCGGATCAGGGCGACAATTACAAGGCGATGGCCCGTGCCGTCCGCAGCGGCGGCGCAATGGACGAGGATACGGCCTATGTCGAGGCTGTCGGCTCATCCCGGATGATGGCGTCGCTGCAGTTCCTCGGCCTGCCGCTGCCGCAGGATCCGCTCGGCGGAACTTTGAGATACCAGACTGACCACGACGACGTCGGCCGCGCCACCAGCTGCGGTCCGCGCACCTCGCGCTTGATGGTCAAGGTGCTGGCTGAAGAGGCGATCCGGCTCGACGTGCCGTTCTATAACCAGACCACCGCCGTCAAAATCCTCACCGAAGGCGAAGGGGCGGACCGCCACGTCGTCGGCATACTGGCCATGCGCGCCAGTGACCGCACAGGGCAGAACCCGCTCGGCATTGCGTTGTTCGTCAGTGGAGTGATCGTGCTGGCGGCTGGCGGGCCTGGAGAACTCTATCGCGACAGCGTTTATCCCAACGGCTGTTTCGGTTCCCTCGGACTGGCGCTCGAGGCAGGTGTCGAACTCGTCAACCTCACAGAGAGCCAGTTCGGCATCGGAACGCGCCGGGAAGGTTTTCCGTGGAATCTGTCGGGCAGTTACGTCCAGGCGATCCCGCATATCTACTCGGTCGATGCGGAAGGCACCGAGCACCACTTCCTGGCGCAATATTACCGCACGACGCAAGAGCTGGCGTCGAATGTCTTCCGCAAGGGCTACCAGTGGCCATTTCATGCGACGCGCATGCTGGACTTCGGCTCGAGCCTGGTGGATCTCGCGATATCAAGCGAAACCGCCGCCGGGCGGCGTGTCTTCATGGACTTCAATCGCAATCCCCTGCCGGTACCAGGCGACCTGCCGTTCAGCCTCGAAAGGCTGGACGACGACGTCCGCCTCTATCTCGGCAAGGCCGGCGCTGGCCAAGACGTGCCGATCGATCGCTTGAAGCACATGAACCCGCTCGCAATCGAGCTCTACCGCCGCTACAAGATCGACATCGCCGCCGAGCCGCTGGAATTTGCCGTCAACAACCAGCACATGAACGGCGGCATCATGGTCGACACCTGGGGCCGCAGCAATCTTGCCGGCTGTTATGCTGTCGGAGAAGCGGCGGGCACCCACGGGGTGACGAGGCCGGGAGGAGCGGCGCTCAATGCCGGGCAAGTCTTCGGCACCCGGGTGGCCGAGCACATCGGCGCGAGCGGTAGAGCGAAGCGGCCCGCCACAGGGGATAAATCAGGTATCGCCGAGGCAGGTGTTGCCGATCTGCTTTCCGCCCTTCGGACTGAAAGCCCGCTCACCGTCAAATCGATTCGCTCAGCAGTGCAGTCGCGAATGAGCGAGAAGGCCGGCATCATCTGCGATGAGCAGAGCGTCGGCAAGGCCTTGATCGAGGCTCGGAAGCTGAGTGCTGAAATTCGCGCTGATGGCGTCGCCTACGGTCGCGCAGCCGAGGCGGTCCGAGGCGTGCAATGGCGGCATATGGCGCTCGCCTCCGAAGCGGTGCTCAGCGCGCTTGATTTCTTCATCCGAAGGGGAGGCGGCAGCCGCGGCGCGCGAGCGATATGTGATCCGCAAGGCGAATCCATTCCGCATGCGAGCGCAGGTCTGTTAGAACAATATCGCTTCCGTAGGGAACGCGAAGCGCATCGGGATGAGCAGATCGTCGTTCGGCTCGAGGGCGATGAGATCAAGCTTTCGACGCGCCCGAACCGCGCTGTGGATGAAAACGCCAAGTCCTTCTTCGAGCGAGACTGGCCAGCCTGGCTGACTGGCCGCATTTATGATCTGGGCGCGAATGAATGAGTTGACGATGATCGGAACCGCCTCCCGGCGGGCGATCAATCGGGATTGGCGACCGGGGGCGGAACCCGCACGCGCCCGGTGTCGTCAGAGCCTTCGGCGACCGCTTCCTCGCTTTTGCGCACGTGCCTTGGCGGATCCTTTCCTTCGATCGGCTTCGGCGACAGCTGGTCGTCAGCCTGGATCTCGTCGGAGTTCAGGTAATTCTTGCTTTCTGCCATAGCAGTCACTTCCGATTGGAGAACTGCGGGGCAGGGATGCGATCCTTCGGACTAGCGCGGCCTGTCTCTGGGTCGGCGTCGGTGACACCGTCGCCCGCCTCGCGGCTGCTGCCTATATTGATGGGAGGCTTTCGCTGTTCGTCGATATTGGTTTCCGGCAGTTCGTCCTGGGTATCCTCGTTCAACGGCTTCGGCGGAAGCTTTGCGGAATTGGGGATGGAATTCGTGGGCATAGGTCAATCTCCTTTGCGAGCTAACTCCAGCCGGCATCGTAGGTTCCTTGCTGCGCCTGCGATCGACGGCATCTCGGCTCACACGGCTTCGGCGGCGGGAACAACGAGCTCGATCATGACGGGTGCGTGATCGCTGGTATGCTCCCAGCCTCGCGGGTTTTTCCGGACGGTCGCCGATCGCAGCCATGGCGCGACGGCCGGGCTGAGCAGGAAGTGGTCGATCCGCAGCCCCGCATCGCGTTCGAAGCTGTTCCGCCAGTATTTCCAGAAGGTGTAGATGCGCTCTTCCGGATGCAGATGCCGGACGGCGTCGGTCCAGCCCTGGGCGACGAGATTGGCATAGGCCTTGCGGACT
The DNA here is from genome assembly GCF_019685125.1 of Rhizobium sp. NZLR10. Lineage (NCBI taxonomy): Bacteria > Pseudomonadati > Pseudomonadota > Alphaproteobacteria > Hyphomicrobiales > Rhizobiaceae > Rhizobium > Rhizobium sp. NZLR10. Next base: position 7,451 of record NZ_JABDWE010000002.1, read on the forward strand.
TCGGGCCTGAATAGGGCGTCGTCCAGCCAGCGTTCGGGTTTGTAGACGTCGATCTCCGTCGGCATGACGTTGAAGTCGCCGGCGAGGATCGAAGGCACTTCGAGTTCGAGGAGTTCGGCGGCGTATTCGCGCAGGCGGCGGAACCAGCGGAGTTTATAATCGAACTTGACGCTGGGGAAGGGATTGCCGTTCGGCAGATACAGGCATCCGATCACGACGCCGTCGATGACGGCTTCGATATAGCGGCTGTGTGTGTCATCGGGGTCGCCGGGAAGTCCGCGCCGGGTCAGGATCGGTGTCTTGCCCTTCGCCAGGATGGCAACGCCGTTCCAGGATTTTTGTCCGTGCCAGACGGCGCCGTAGCCGGATCGTTCGATTTCCTTTCGCGGAAACCTGGCGTCGTCTGTCTTAAGCTCCTGGAGGCAGACGACATCAGGGGCGTCCTCCTTCAGCCAGCGCAACAGGATCGGCAGCCGTCCATTGATTCCGTTGACATTGTAGGTTGCGATTTTCACAAGACTTCCGGGAAGCTAATGCATGTCGCCCAGAAGGGCGCAGCGGTTCCGGGATAACGACATGCATAAAAACAAAGGACTAAAGCGCGCCGCATGAATCAAATTTGATGCGACGCGCTTTAGGCTGGCTCCTCAACGCGTCGCACCGAAGACGAAGGCTATGCCGGCGACGATCGCCACTGCGGTCAGCGGCTGCCGGCGTATCCGATTCTCGATCTCGTGGACGAAGCTGCTCGCTTCCGCCTTCGCCAGGCGCGCTGTTCCTGAAGCCAGTTCCGAAGCGGTTTCCGCCACTCGACTTGCGTCTTTCTGAAGCGTCCGCATTTCCCCTCGATCGGCATCGACGCCTGCGGAAGAGCCGCCGGTTTCGCCGGTCGAGCGCAGGGCCTGATCGACGAACGGAAATGCCTCGTCGAGCCTGGTGGGATCGGGCTCTCGTTTCACCCGCTCAGCCGCCTCGACGTCGCTGCGGCCGGCAGGAATTGAGGTATGGGTAGCAGACACTGGGTCGGAGGCCGGAAAGGTGCCCTCGATACCTCTGTCGAGCTCGCCTTTTTGGGCCTGCTTCCGCTGCTCTGCCTGTTCTTTTCGCATGGACTGGACTGCGGGGGATTCGTTCGGGTTTGCCATCACTGTTTCCTCTGTTGCTCTTCGACAATCAAATCGGCGGCGCGGAAAGAAGTTCCAGAAAAATGCATTCTCCCTCATGCGGCAATACATCAACGAGGCGGCGAAGGTCACGAATGGCGCGCGGCGCAGTCTATCTCTCGCAATGATCGTTCGGAATTCCTTGCTCGTGGACTTGGCTATGGGTAAGCCGGACTAAAGTCCTGCTCTTTCTAGTACCTTAGGTCCGGTTGCATTTGATCTTCGGAACAGCGAAAATTGTCATGCGCCTATTCCGCGTAGGAAACGGCGGAGAACGGACGAACGAGGCTATATAGGATGACTCTCTCGAAACGCGATTTTCTGAGGTGGGGCGGCAGCACGGCCGCAGCCCTCGTCGCTGTTGCATCGCCGGTGACATTGAACCTTGGCGGCTCCCTTCCCGTTCTGGCGGTCGAAAGCGCGCAGGCTAAGGACGGCAACAACGGGAATGGCGGCGGCAATGGCAACGGCAACGGGGGAGGGAATGGCAACGGGGGAGGAAACGGTAACGGCGGCGGCAACGGGAACGGCAACGGGGGAGGGAGCGGCAACGGGAACGGGAACGGCGGTTCCGGGAATAGTGCCGGTGGAAGCTCCAGCAATAGTGCCGGATCCTCTTCCTCTGCCAAAGGGACCTCACAAGAATCGGGGGCGAGAGCGATCGAAGCTTCCGATGGTTCGATCGACGTCCGCCATGCAAACGGCATTACCGAAACCCTGCGGCGTGGCCGTTACGTCATGAAGGACGGAAAAGGCAGAACGATCATAAGCCGGCAAGCGACTGCAAATGATGCCAGCCGGTTAGGCCGCTACCTTCGCTAAGGAGCCGCAAAGTGGGTGGTGCGGGCAGCGCCTGTTCTGTTGCTGAGTCAGGACATGAGGTCGTCGGAAAACCCGCTCACCCTTTTCGGCAGCATGCTCTAGCGCCGTTCGCGCCATTGGAGAGCCGCTTCAGTCCTGTTCGTGACGCCGAGCTTGCTCAGAATCTGTGTCATATGGTGCTTCACCGTCTTTTCCTGAAGGTTGAGACGCAAGCCGATATGTTTGTTTGACAGGCCTTGAGAGACCAGATCCATCACCTCGCGTTCTCGTGGCGTCAGACTGTTCTTATCGGGTGCGCTGCCATGCAGCGAATTCTCCATGACCTTCGTCGACATTGTCGGCGAGATATACCGTGAGCCACTCAGCACCGTCTGGATGGCTTCGACGAGACCACGCGATCCGACACCTTTGAGAACATAGCCCATCGCGCCCTGTTGAAGGGCTGCCAGCAGCGTGTCCACCTCCTCCGATACCGTCAGCATCAGCACTTTCGTTGTCGGGCTACGCGTCAGCACATCGCCGATCGCCGACAGTCCGCCACCGGGCATCGAGACATCGAGAAGCATGATGTCGGGATGGCTGGTGGCAGCGATCATCACTGCATCATTGCTGCTGGCACCTTCGCCAACGACGGCAAAGTTGCTGATCTCCGAGAGGCTGCGCGTAACGCCCTCGCGAAAAAGCGGATGGTCGTCCACGACGCCGATAGTGATTGATGTCATCCCTAGTCTCCCATTTCCATAGGCTCGAAGGTCATGGTCACCGTCGTGCCTCCTTCGCCTGTCTTGACGTCGAAGGATCCTCCGAGGCTGTCGATGCGTTCGCGAAGTCCGACAAGGCCGAGGCTCGTAGGCCTCACCTCGGTCGGATCGAAGCCATCGCCGCGGTCGCTGACCTCGACGTGAACATCACCATTGCGCGAGACGGCTCTTACGGCCTGCTGTACGCCGCCGCCATGGCGATACGCATTGTTCAACGCTTCCTGAACGAAGCGATAGATGCAGATCTTTACGGCAGGAGCGGGTTCGGGTCCATTGTCGTCGATGATTGTTTCGACATGGGTTTCGGTCTTGCGCTGGTGTGCTTCGACCACCCGCGCGACGATCTCGGCGATCGAGGATTTCTCGATTTGCGGTAGCACCAGGCCGCTGCAAATATTGCGGATCTCGGTCATCGCCTCTGCAAGGCTCGAGCGTATCCAGGCGAGTTCCTTTTCACGCGTTTCGGGCTGGGTCGACGCATTGATCAACAGATCGCTGTCCAGCCGCAGTGAGGCATAAGCAATGTGCTGGGCCGGCCCGTCGTGCAGATCGGCACCGATGCTGCGTAGATAGGTTTCGTTGAGCGCCGCCGCCCGCTGGGAGGCGCGCTGCAGCCGCCGCTGGAGCCCGCGATTCTCCTCCAAAAGTGCCGACAGTTCATTGACCCGTTCTTTGAGATCCTTGCGTTGCGCCTCTATCGTGCGGCTGCCCCGAAAGACCAGAACGGAGAGAACAAGGAAAAAGACTGCTGTCAGGGCGGCGACGGCGCCCCAACTGCGGAGCCTGGCATGCGCCAGACTGTCGCCTAATCCTTCTGCCGTCTCGTAGAACTCGATGACGGCGACCGCCTGTCCGGACCATGGCTGGAGCACAGGATTGTAGATTTCCATGAGCGGCCTGCCGAGCGCGCGCTCCTTGTCGCTTTCCGGATCGCTTGCGACCTCGTAGCGGGCGACGAGAGACCCTGCGAACGCGTTTCGAAGCTTGCCGTTTACCGCAAACTTCTTGCCCACCAGCTCCTTCTCATTCGAATAGAGGATAGTTCCGTCGCTTCGCCACAGCTTGAACGAAACAAGACGCCTGCCGAGCGCGCCCTGACCAAGCGTCTCGTCCAGAGCCTGAGCGCTGCCTTCGTCGAGCGGTATTGCTTTTTGCATGTCGGGAAGCAGCGGCGCGACCACGCTGTCCACGTAGAGCGCCGTCGCAGCACCGGAGTTGTGGATGACCGCCTCCTCTATGAGGTGGGTGACGAGAATGCCAACCAGGAACATGGCGGCGATCGATATGAGCCCACCCGCGATGAAGAACTGGGAGGCGAGTGAGCGGGCATTCCAGCGGCGAAGCCAAATCATTTTGATACCGGTAAGAGACTTGCCGACTAACCTATCGCTTCCTCAAAATTTTTCCAGACAGCGTCAGGGTAGATCCCTGGTATCGAAGATTTCGGCGCCCCTTATGCTTTTGGTCAACTGGAGCGAGTCTCCAGACATGGCGGCGCCAAAGACGTAGAGAAGCGCAGCGAGAACGACGACAAGGGCGATGACGGACACATTGCAGGCGTCATTGACGCGGGATCTGTTACTCTGGGCCATATCTGGATCTCCTTCACCTCTTCGAAACGGCGCGGTCCTGTCCGCGTTCCACCCCCGGGACTTCGGTCTGACAGACCTGGGACCTAGGTCCTGCCCCCGTGGACGTCAGTAGATTCAGTCATATTTCAGCACTGAATGGTCCGGGTTTTGGAGATCTGCGAGTGACAATTTCTGCCGACATCGAAAACGGCGCCCGCGCCGCATTTGCCAGTTCTCCCGCACCATTCGATGAAGGTGTGGCCGAGCTTTACCAGACCCTCCTTGTGCCGATTCTTTTCGAGCCCTATGCGGCGGAGATGGCGATCGCCGCCGACCGGTCGAAACCTGGCAGCGTTCTCGAGCTCGCGGCGGGGACGGGCGCCTTGACACGCGCGCTGCGCATGACGCTTGATCCGCCAACGGAAATCGTTGCCACCGACCTCAACCAGGCAATGATGGACATCGGCGCACCATCGGTGACGATGTCGCGGACCCACTGGATGCACGCCGATGCCCAAAACCTCCCCTTCGCGCCCGAGATGTTCGATCTCGTCATCTGCCAGTTCGGCGCGATGTTCTTTCCCGATAAGGTGAAGGCCTATGGCGAGGCGGAAAGAGTGTTGCGCAGCAAAGGCCGTTTTCTGTTCTCGACGTGGGATGCACTTTCGGCCAACGACTTCGCCAGATCCGTGGATGAATGCCTGGCAAGCCTATTCCCATCCGATCCGCCGGATTTTCTCAGGCGCTTGCCATACTCCTACTTCGACCCCGGCTCTATCAAGGCGCAGATGTCCTCCGCCGGCTTTGAGGCGATTACCTGCGATCGGCTCGAATTGACATCCGTCGCGGCCAGCGCGCACGACGTCGCAGCCGCCTTCTGCCAGGGCACGCTGCTCCGGGGAGAGATTGAATGGCGGGCGCCGGAGCGGATATCCGAGATCGTCGACGAGGTGGCTGAGCGAGTGGAAGCACGGCACGGAGCCTGTCCTAGCGGCGGCATGAGCGCGTTGGTCGTCGCCGGCCGCGCTCGGTAGCGCCCTCGGCCCAGGCTGGCGCGCCAATCACCCGGATCGTCCAAGCGGGACCGCCAAACGCCTTCGAGCTATGACGGCTCTCCGGCCTTCTGCGCGGTCGTATAGGGAGCTTCGTGCATGGCGCTGATGACGTGGCGCTCAATCTCGACGCAGACCTCATCATACTCCCGCACTCGGTGGGAGTTGAACCCTCGTCTGCGAACGGCATCGCGCGCTTCGACAGCCATCTGGTAGGCCTCGAAGAGTTCGAGCTGCAGCGGGTCGCGGGCTTCCATGATCAGCTTCCGCATCTCCGGCAGGCGCATTGCCAGGCGCCTGCGTCCCGCCTCCCTGCGGTTGGATCGTGCCATCTCCTTCAGTCTCCTGCCTATGCCCGGAAATACGGGGCCCTTCGATCTGCAAGTAGCGCCGGCAACGGACATTGACATGGATTTGGGACCAAAGGCCGGGATCGATCAGACTGAGGTCCGGGGTGGGGAACGACCCCGCCTCCAGCTAGTTGGTTTGGCAGCGGTCATTAAGATCGCTTCAAAACAGAAGGAGGAAAATATGCTCTCCAAGCTTATCGTCTGTGCGGCAACTGCCGCGACCCTCATGTCCGGCGTCGCATTCGCCCAGTCCTCGACCGTCAATGGTGCGGCCGGCGGCGCAGTCACCGGAGCGATTGTCGGTGGTCCCGTTGGCGCTGCTGTCGGCGGTGTTACCGGCGCCATCGTTGGCACCGCGATCGATCCGCCGCCGCAAAAGGTCGTCACCTACGTTCGCGAGGCTCCGGCACCGTCGGCGCGCGTAGTCGTAAAGGAGAAGGTTGTCGTCGGACAGCCGCTGCCGGAAACGGTCGTCGTGACGCCTATTCCGGATGATCCGACCTATGCCTACGCCGTGGTCAATGATGAACGTGTCATCGTCGAACCGTCCTCCCGCAAGGTGATCCAGGTCATCAAGTGACCTGATCCTCCACGCGGCCGCTACCGCGTCTTAACTTCGGAAATCATCGTTTAGATCAGCCGCACGGTCGACGGCAGCGTCGTCGTGCGGCCGAAAAAGCAAAGAGAATTATTATGAAGAGCAAGACACTCGCCGTCCTGATGACGGCACTCGCGATCGGCGTTTCGCCGGTTGGCATCATTTCCGCCTCGGCGCAGGATGCGCCGATTCTTCCCAAGAAGGGTGCGACCCAAAACGGCCAGTCCAGCGACGGTGCGACCAAGCGGCCGGATGCGGGCGGTGCCGCCTCTGGTGGCGCAGGTGGTTCCACTGGCCAAGGCACGCAGCAGCCTTCGGGCTCCGACGGAAGCTCATCGGGGGCATCCTCGGGAACCACCACCGATGGATCCTCCGGCCAGACGGCAACCGAGCCCGGCACCAAGACGCAGTCCGGAAGCTCCGATAGCTCGACGACGCCCAAGTCGGGACAGTCTTCGACCGAAAGCCAGAAGCCGGCCGGCAGCCAAGATACCGGGACATCGACCGGCACCTCGACCGGCTCCGGCGAAACTCAAAAACCCGGCGATGCCGCGAAGTCTTCCGGCGGTTCGGCCGAGACCCAGTCCAACAGCAAGATGAACGTCGGCAACAACAACACGTCGGTCGACAGCAACACCAAAAACACCACCAAGATCGAGACGAACAACACGACCAACGTCAACATCTCGGTCGAGCAGCAGACGGAAATCCGTACTGTTGTGAAGGAAGTTCATGTCGAGCCGGTTCGTGAGACGGATTTCACGGTCTCGGTCGGTACGACCATCCCGAAGAAGATCAGGCTCGAGCCGCTGCCGCCGCGCATAATCGAGATCGTGCCGCAGTATAAGGCCTACCGTTTCTTCCTCCTCGCCGATGGCCGGATCGTCATCGTCGACCCTTCTGCATTCACGATCGTCTACATCATCTCGACATAGAGCGCCGCGCGTCTAATAGCACGCGCTAAGGACGCTCTATCACTTTCAATCTGCGCATAGTCCTTTCCGAAAATCGGTTCCGATTGCGGGGTTGTGCGTGACAGCCGGTGCCCGGCGGCGAGCGCCGCCGCCGGGCCGAGGAGAGGAACATGATCTATTCCGAAGAGAAATCCGCAGGTCTGGCCCTGCCGCTGATAGCGATCCTGCTGGCGATCGCCGGCATCCTCGCCATGCTTGTCGTCACCGGCGGACGACATGGCAGCACTGCCGGCCGCGTCTGGGTTCCGCAGGCGCAACAGCAGGGGGTGGGCCAATGAACGCGCTGGCATCTGTCGCCTTTGGAATCGTCAGCTCCGTCGGGGCCTGCATAGCCGCCGCATCCGTTGCCTCCCACGTCGTGGCGGATTCCGAGCCTCATGCCTTCCAGGATCTTGCGGCGCCCGATCTCTGGACGACGCAACCGGTGAAAGTGGACCCTCGACTGCAGCGTTATGAACGGATTGCGCCTCTCTATTCCAGCTATGTCACCGAGGCGCCGGCCATCATGACGGCAACGACGAAGCCGGAATCCGCTGGCCCGTCAACTGAGCGCCTGGCACAGCTGCCAAAATTTTCGGCCGAGCACCTCGCCTGGTGCGCGCAACGTTACCGCTCCTTCGATCCTGCGACCAACACCTATCGATCCTATAGCGGTGAGATCCGCGCCTGCTCTTCGTCGTACCAGCCTGATATCGCCGAGGCCGATCAAGGTGCGGGCACCAAAGTGAATGCGAAGACGGCTTGGTGCTCCGCTCGCTACAGGTCGTATCGACCGGAAGACAATACATATCAACCATGGGACGGCCCGCGGCGCACCTGCGACGCGCCGGTCCTCGTGGCGACGAGTAATTGATCATCACGGTGTCGAGCCGCAGTAGGACCAAAGTCCGTGTTGCAAACGCTACGGTTGTGATATCGGTTGTGTTGAGGGTCGGGGAGCAGGGGATGGCGACGACGCTGATAACGGAAATTCAGAGGGCGCAGATAAGGCTGCGGTCCTTGAGCAGGGCGGACCGGGGAGCCCTTATCATCCGCATTCTGCGGGAGCTGAAGACGCATCGGCAGGAGGTTCTCGGCAACGTGCCGGCCGACCGTTGCGTCTGGATCGACACGCTCATCGCCTCGGTTTCGTCGACCATATCGGAAATCACGGGCATGCCGGACGGCGAGTTCAATCGTGTCTTGAGCGAGTTCGAAAAGCTTATGGCAACGCTGCATGATATTTCGCATGCGGACCAGCGATTGAAGACAATTCACTGAGGGGGAATTGCCCGCGTCCGTGTCGAGCAGTCGTCGTTCTTGTTGATTGAAAATTGAGGGGTTGGTGTCGCCCCCGGGAAACCGATCCCTTGGCGCAAACGTTCTCCTTCCATGACCGAAACGAAATCCCCGGCTGATCGTGACGACGCGCCGTCCGGCGATGACGACCCCAAGCCCGGCGCTGACGTTTCCTTTCCTTACGACAGGATGACCGTCGAGCAATTTCGACGACGCTTCCCCCGTGCCCGCTGGAGCGACGCCCGCAAGGCCTGGTTCGTTCCCGGCCGGACTGCCTCCCGTCGCATCGGACGATGGCTTGCCGAGCAGGAGGCCGAAGCCGACGCCCATGCGGATGCGAAGGGACGCGATGCCTTCGCCTTCGATCCGATCGATAGTCCATACCTCGAGCTTGGCAAGGCAGGCTTTCGAATCCGCACGCCATACTCGAAGACCGCCGTCGACGAGTTGCGCGAAGTGCCCTTCTCCCGGTGGGACGGCGATCTCAAGATATGGCACGTTCCCTGCCGATCCTATGAGGAACTCAGGCGCAGATGGCCGGATATCGAAGCGGCGGCCCGAAGAAACGAGCCGGAGGAGAGACGACGTCGAGCCGAGGAGCGGAAGGGGACCGCGCTGGATCTCCGCAGCAGGCTCCGCTCCGCGGAACGTAAGCGCCGTCGTTACCCGCTTCCCGGCGACGACCTGCCGCCGATCGGGAGACCCGTCGCGATCTCGTATGGGATCGTCGTCTTTACGGAGGTCACCGGCGAACTCGCCGACCCGGCTGTCGTGGCGGACCTCTATCCCCGCGGAACCGACGATCAGGTCTGGGGATATTGGCGGGTGCCCACACTCGAAGAACTCGTCCGCACCTGGCCCGCGAAAATGCCGCCGCTTCAGGACGCTAAGTGGTGGCTGCCGACGATCGAGGAACTCAGGCCCGCCCGTCACGCGGCAAGATCGCGCGAAGCCAAGAGCCGTGCGAAGACGCTGTGATCTGGAGAAGGACTTGAAGCGACTAAGCCTAAAGTCCGAGTAGCTTTGCTCGATGGAACAAGTTTCGGCGATGGTCATTTGTCGTTTATGAAAACAGCCCTGCCGATATCGCTGCTCGCTTTGGTCATCTCCGTTGGCGATGCCGCCGCGGGGGAACTCAAGCCCGATGCAATCAACGCCGCTTCGATTGCTTCCATCAAAGCAGACAAACGCTCGTCCGAAGATCCGGACCCGGCGATCATCCGCCTTCAGGTCCTGCTCGACCGCGCCGGCGCGTCTCCTGGCGTCATCGACGGGCTCGCCGGCGAGAACGTCAACAAGGCGGTCGCCGGTTTCGAGGCGATGAACGGCCTTCCTGTCGATGGCAGGCCGGATGCAGAGGTCGTTTCCCGCTTGGAAGGCGTTGCCCCGATCGTCGAGAGCTATGTCGTCTCGCCAGAGGATGCCAAGGGTCTCGTTGACCGGATCCCCGAGGATTACGGCGAGAAGGCAAAGATGCAGAGCTTGGGATATACCAGCGTTGCGGAGAAGCTATCCGAGCGGTTTCATATGGGTATCGATCTTGTGAACGCGCTCAACCCGGCTTCGCAGTTCGCTCCTGGCGACACGGTGTGGGTCGTGAATCCTGGTCCCCCAAGGGAAGGCAAGGTCAAGAGGATTGAAGCTGACAGGAAGACCGGGCAGGTACTGGCCTATGCCGAGGACGGAGCACTGCTTGCAGTCTACCCGGCGACGATTGGAAGCGAAGACAATCCGGCGCCGTCGGGCAAGCACAAGGTCAAGGGCGTCGCGAGGATGCCGGTCTACCGCTATGACCCGAAGCTGAACTTCAAGCAGGGAAAGAACGACAAGGTCCTGACCATTCCGAAAGGGCCGAACGGCCCGGTCGGAACCGTCTGGATCGACCTGACGGAGCCGACCTATGGAATACACGGGACACCTGAGCCGAAGCTCATCGACAAGGTTGGCTCGCATGGTTGCGTTCGGCTGACGAACTGGGACGTCGAAGAGCTGGCCGCCATGGTCAAGCCGGGTGTCCTGGTCGACTTCGTCAATCGAAGTTCAGCCGCTCCGAAGTGACACGCAGCATGCTGCGATCCCACGCTCTTCCCCACCGCTTCAGCGCTTACGAAGCCTTGGCCTCGAAAGCGGGGGCGAAATCACCGAGCGATTTCGCCTTGAGGATCGTAGCCTCGATATCCTGCTCTATGATCGCCTCCAGATCGGCGAAGCTGTCGATGACGTAGTAGATCGGCTGGAGGATATCGATACGGTAGGGGGTTCTCAGCACGCTCAGCAGATCGAACGGCCGAAATTCGCAGGCCATACCCTCCGTTGCCGCCTTCGCCTCGCTTGGCGATGAGACGATGCCTGCGCCGAAGCAGCGGCGGCCTTGCGGCGTGTTAATCAGGCCGAATTCGACCGTGAACCAGAAGATCCGGAACAGATGCCAGGAATAACCTTTGCCGAGGCGGACGGCGGTTTCGCCGAAATGCCGGACGAAATTGGCATAACTCTGGTTGGTCAGCAGCGGGCAGTGACCAAAGACCTCGTGGAACAGGTCCGGTTCCTCGATATAGTCGATATGCTCGCGACGGCGCAGGAAGGTTGCGAGCGGGAATTTGCCTTGCGACAGAAGCTCGTAAAAGCGCGAGGGCGGAATGAGCGCCGGCACGCCTTCGACCCCGAAGCCGGTGGTGTCGTTCAGGCGTCGGCTCACATCGAGAAGCTGCGGCACCTTCTCCGGCTTGAGGCCCAGCAGTTTGACGCCGTCGAGATATTCCTGGCAGGCGGTATCGGCCAGCATTTTCATCTGGCGCCGGTAGAGTTCGCCCCAGATCGCATCTTCCTCGGCTGTGTAGTCATAGAGGCCGTCCGGGCCTGGCAGTTTGGCGGTGTAGCTGCTTTCCTTGGTCATAGGCTGATCCTCCCGGAGCATGACGATATTCCTGCCATTATCCTCCAGCTTTGGCGGATTTTCTTTTCTTTCATCTTGGCTCTTGCCATAATGGTGGCAGATTTTCCCGAGTGTTGGGCAGAAAATGAAAGAAACTGGGAACTTTCGCCGCACCCTTCTGCAGCTCATCCAGGCCGACGGCAGCCTGTCGCTGGCAGATCTGGCTGAGAAGGCCGGCATGTCGCAGAGCTCGGCCTGGCGGAAGATCCAGGAACTGGAAGCCGACGGCGTCATCCGCAAGCGCGTGACGCTGCTCGATCCCGGCAAACTTGATCTCAAACTCTGCGTGATCGCCCATGTCACCCTGGAGGATCATCACGAAGAGGCGGTGGCCTCTTTCGCTTCGGTGGTGCTGGAGCGGCCGGAGATCATGGAGTGTTACGCCTTGTCAGGCGCTTTCGATTACATGCTGAAGATCCGGGCGAGGGACGTGGAAAGCTACGAAGCTTTCATGACCCGCTACCTCATGCGCAACCCGCATGTGCGCACGGTGGTCTCGAGCTTCGTGCTGCGCGAGCTGAAATTCTCGACCGAACTGCCGCTTTGACGCTTATCGCCAAATAAGTCGTTGATCGGTGACAATGGGAGATCATCGCGCGCTGTCGCCGTGCCAGCTGCCGGGCATGCGCACCGGAAAGCCCTCGAAGGTCTTCAGCGTATCGAGCACGATCGAGGTCTTCACGTGCTGCACAGACTCGTGCGGCAACAGAACGTCGTTGACGAATTTGGAGAGGTCGGCGAGCCCGCGGGTCGCGACCTTCAGGTGATAGTCCATCTCCCCGGTCAGTGCATAGGCTTCGAGAACCTCCGGCAGCCCGTTGATCAGCTGGGAAAATCGCTGGGCATTGTCTCTGTTGTGGGTGGCAAGCGTCACGGAAATGACCACCAGCATATCCAGCCCCAGTTTTTCCCGGTCAAGGTAAGCCCGATAGCTGCGAATATAGCCCTCGGCCTCCAGTCTCGTCCGCCGGCGCGAGCATTGCGACGGGGAAAGCGCGATGCGATCGCCGAGCTCGTTGTTCGTCAGCCTGCCGTCCTTTTGCAGTTCCTGCAGTAGGCGCAAATCCAGTTTGTCGAGCTGTTCATCCATTGCGTAAAATCTCCAAAACGCTCACGAACCGTGCATAATATCTTCTCATGGCATGAAGAATGCAAGGATTTTGCACGCGTTTTGGGCCACACTTTGCGCAGTCAAACTCCCATCTAATCAGGAGGAGAAAATGGGTCCTTTCCCGCATGATGCGCCGCCGTCCGAAATCACCGCCGACAATCCGGCCGGCACCGACGGCTTCGAATTCGTCGAGTTCGCGCATCCCGAACCCGAGAAGCTCAGCGAGCTCTTCACACGCATGGGCTATGTCGCCGTCGCCAGGCACAAGACCAAGGACATCACCGTCTGGCGCCAGGGCGACATCAACTATGTCGTCAATGCCGAGCCCGGCAGCCATGCCGCCCGCTTTGTCGAGCAACATGGTCCCTGCGCCGCATCGATGGCCTGGCGTGTCGTCGACGCCAAACACGCTTTCGACCACGCGTTGTCGAAAGGCGCCGTTCCCTATGAAGGTGATGACAAGCTACTCGACGTCCCGGCCATTACAGGCATTGGCGGCTCGCTGCTCTATTTCGTCGAAACCTATGGCGCCAAGGGATCGGCTTACGATGCTGAATTCGATTGGCTGGGCGAGCGCAACCCGCGCCCCGAGGGGATCGGTTTCTATTATCTCGACCACCTGACCCACAACGTCTTCCGCGGCAACATGGACAAATGGTGGGATTTCTACCGCGAACTGTTCAACTTCAAGCAGATCCACTTCTTCGATATTGACGGCCGCATCACCGGTCTGGTGAGCCGCGCCATCACCTCGCCCTGCGGCAAGATCCGCATTCCGCTGAACGAATCGAAGGACGACACCAGCCAGATCGAGGAATATCTGAAGAAGTACCGGGGCGAGGGCATCCAGCACATCGCCGTCGGCACCGAAGATATTTACGGCGCCACCGACCGGCTTGCCGACAACGGGTTGCGCTTCATGCCGGGTCCTCCGGAGACCTATTACGACATGTCCTATGAACGCGTGAACGGCCACAGCGAACCCATCGAACGCATGAAGAAACACGGCATCCTCATCGATGGCGAAGGCGTGGTGAATGGCGGCATGACGAAAATCCTGCTGCAGATTTTCTCCAAAACCGTCATCGGCCCGATCTTCTTCGAATTTATCCAACGCAAGGGCGACGAAGGTTTCGGCGAAGGTAATTTCCGGGCTCTTTTCGAGTCGATCGAGGCCGATCAGATCAGGCGTGGTGTCATCGGGACTGCAGCGGAGTAAGCTCTCTCGCGCGTCTGAAAAGACGCGCGGCGCAGCGAGAGTTATGGGAGGAGTTGAGCATGGACCAGACATCGATCCAGACGGTCGACGGTGAAGCGGCCGCCGCGGACAGGCTGAAATACATGCCGGGCTTCGGCAACGACTTCGAAACCGAGTCGCTTCCCGGCGCCTTGCCGCAGGGACAGAACAGCCCGCAAAAATGCAATTACGGTCTGTATGCCGAGCAGCTTTCCGGCTCACCATTCACCGCGCCGCGCGGGACGAACGAGAGGTCCTGGCTCTATCGCATTCGCCCGAGCGTGCGTCACACCCGGCGCTTCTCGAACGCCACCTATCCGCTCTGGAAAACCGCGCCTTGCCTCGACGAACATTCGCTGCCGCTGGGCCAGCTTCGGTGGGATCCGATCCCCGCACCAACGGAGAAACTGAACTTTCTGGAAGGGGTGCGGACGATCACGACGGCAGGCGATGCCGTGACCCAGGTCGGCATGTCAGCCCATGCCTATGTCTTCAACGAGGACATGGTCGACGATTACTTCTTCAATGCCGATGGCGAACTGCTGGTCGTACCGCAGCTCGGCGCCATCCAAATATTCACCGAAATGGGCATCATGGATGTCGAGCCCCTGGAAATATGTCTCATCCCCCGCGGCATGATGTTCAAGGTAGCCAGGACCGGCGAACAGACGGTCTGGCGTGGTTATATATGCGAGAACTACGGCGCCAAATTCACGCTGCCCGACCGCGGGCCGATCGGCGCCAACTGCCTGGCAAACCCGCGCGACTTCAAGACACCTGTCGCCGCCTTCGAGGACAAGGAAACGCCTTGCCGCGTCCATGTGAAGTGGTGCGGAAAATTCTATGTCACGGAGATCGGCCATTCGCCGCTGGATGTCGTGGCCTGGCACGGCAACTACGCGCCGTTCAAATATGACCTCAGGACATTTTCTCCGGTCGGCGCCATCCGCTTCGATCACCCCGATCCGTCGATTTTTTCGGTGCTGACGGCGCCGACCGAAGATGCAGGCACCGCGAATGTCGATTTCGTGATCTTTCCGCCGCGCTGGCAGGTCGCCGAGCACACCTTTCGTCCGCCCTGGTACCACCGCAACATCATGAGCGAATTCATGGGCCTGATCCATGGCCAGTATGACGCCAAGGAGGAGGGTTTCGTGCCCGGCGGCATGAGCCTGCACAACATGATGCTGCCCCACGGGCCGGATGCGCTCGCCTTCGAAAAGGCAGCCAATGCCGAGCTCAAACCGGTGAAGCTCGATCACACCATGGCCTTCATGTTCGAGACCCGATACCCGCAGCAACTGACGAAATACGCAGCCGAGCTGGAAACGCTGCAGGACGATTACCTCGAATGCTGGGACGGCCTGGAACGCAAGTTCGACGGAACCCCCGGTATCAAGTGATAGCATCGGAATTGGAACATGAAACTTGCGACCTTGAAGGATTCCACCAGAGACGGCCGCCTCGTCGTCGTGTCCCGCGACCTGACCCGCTGCTCCGAAGTCGGCCATATCGCCCGCACGCTGCAGGCAGCACTCGACGACTGGGAGCATGTGGCGCCGAGACTTGCGCTGATTGCCGAAGGCATTGAGACAGGCGCCCAGCCGACGCTCCGGTTTCACGAGCATGACGCAACGTCACCTTTGCCGCGGGCCTATCAATGGGCCGACGGTTCCGCTTACGTCAACCATGTCGAACTGGTGCGCAAGGCGCGCGGCGCCGAGATGCCGGCAAGCTTCTGGACCGATCCACTGATGTATCAAGGAGGCTCGGATAGTTTCCTCGCGCCGCGCGAGCCGATCCTGGTGGCTGACGAGGCCTATGGGATCGACATGGAAGGCGAGGTCGCCGTCGTCACCGGCGACGTTGCCATGGAGGCAAGCCCGGAAGCGGCACGCGACGCCATCCGCCTCGTGATGCTGGTCAACGACGTGTCGCTGCGCGGTCTGATCCCCCACGAACTGGCCAAGGGATTTGGTTTCTTCCAATCCAAGCCGGCTTCGGCATTTTCGCCTGTCACTGTGACGCCGGACGAGCTCGGGGACGCCTGGGATGGCGGCAAGCTGCATCTGCCGTTACTGGTCAGCCTGAATGGCAAGTCCTTCGGCAAGGCCAATGCCGGCATCGATATGACGTTCGATTTCGGCCAGCTGATCGCCCATGCCGCCAAAACCCGAAATCTGACGGCCGGAACGATCATCGGCTCGGGAACTGTTTCCAACAAGCTCGACGGCGGTGCGGGCAGGCCGGTCGCAGACGGCGGCGACGGCTACTCCTGCATCGCCGAGATCCGGATAATCGAGACGATCGAAACCGGCTCGCCGAAGACGCCCTTCATGCGGTTCGGCGATCAGGTCCGCATCGAGATGAAGGACCGTGCCGGCCACTCGATCTTCGGGGCAATTGAGCAGACCGTCGAACGAAATGGGGGAATGAAGCCGTTATGAGCGAAGTCGTTCTTTACGACTATTGGAGATCGTCCGCGAGTTATCGCGTCCGCATCGCGCTCAACCTGCTGGAGATCGACTATCGGACGGTGCCGATCAATCTGCTGGAGGGAGCGCACAGGAAGCCGGACTATCTCACGCTCAACCCGCAGGGGCTGGTGCCGACCCTGGTGATCGAGGGACAAGTTCTGACCCAGTCGTTGGCCATTATCGAATATCTGGCCGAGCTACGGCCGGAATACGGATTGCTGCCATCGGACGGCGCCGACCGCCAGCATGTCCGCGCGCTTGCCTATGCGGTCGCCATGGACATCCATCCGATCTGCAATATGCATGTCGTAACGCATCTCCTGACCATGACCGACAAGGCTGACGCCCGGGAGGAATGGATGAAGCATTTCATCGCCGACGGATTGCGCAAGCTGGAGGCGATGATTGGCGAAGTCGATGGAGCCTTCAGCTTTGGCGATCGGCTGACAATGGCGGACTTCTGCCTTATCCCACAAGTCTACAATGCCCGCCGTTGGGGCGTTGATGTCACCAATTTCAAGCGTATCGTCGATATCGACGCCCGGTGCGCCGAACTGCCGGCCTTCCAGGCGGCGCATCCTGACCGCGTGAGGCCGTGATTTCACCGCCGGCGGGGCAGATCCGGCGGTAGCCGACTATTCGTCCCGCCATGATGGGAATATCGCAGCCTGGCCCAGCCGCTTCCCGGTCTCATCGATCAGTTGCCAGACGGTCACATTCTCGATCCAGAAACGGCGCCCCGATTTCGCGATCCTGACGCCGCGGCCATTCTCGACAAAACCATCGCGGGTCACGCTATCCAGCAGCCGCTGACGCTCGGCGCGGTCAGGCTGCTCGGTCGAAAGCCGCGACGGCAGCGAGATGAATTCATCCCAGCTATATTCGAAGCAGGTCAGCGCCGTGCGGTTCGCGTAGATGAAGCGTGGGTCGGGCTCGCTATTGTGCGCGAGGACCACGAAAGGCGCATCGTGGTAAAGCCAGTCAGGCCCCTGCCCATCCTGGACAAGGCGACGGCCGACGATGCGCATGTGGCTTCCGGTGAGCAGGGAAAAGAAATCGGGATCGCTCGTCAGGTCGAGGGCATGATTGTCATGGGTAGAAGTCACGAAGTGCCTCGCTGGTCAAATGCTTCGGTGCAGGCGACATAGCCGATATTCATTGCGCAGGTCGATGCCTTGTGAACTGCGATCCTCACGCTGGCGTTTACCTTCTCTCAACACTTCTGATTGTGCCGCTTGCCAGAAGATCGCCCTTGTGCATTGATCGGATACTGCTGGGGTAGGTATCTACTTTCTCTGCGAAGCTGTTGTTCTTCAGGCCGTAATCGGCGCCGTTTGGTCGCCGATAAGGCAAGGCTCAATCCGGCTATACCCCTGCGCAAGTTATGCTGCGAATGACCACAGGAGAAATACAGGTGCTCGAGGGCTGGGGAAGAATGCGCAAATCCGTCTCGTTGATATCGATGCTGCTCGCGTTCGTCGCCATGGCCGGAGAGGGGCATGCGGCAATTTCCTACCAACGTCTGGACGGCGCCCCGGGAGAGCGTGGTCTGGTGATAAAGGGCGTGTTTGAATTCTCCGACGATCCGATGAAGCTTGTCGACGAATACAGGCAGTATCAAGCGGACTATATCAGCTTTGACTCGCCCGGCGGAAACGTGGTCACCGCGATCAGCTTCGGCCGCGCCATCCGCGCGCTGAATGCAAGAACGCTCCAGATCAGAGCCATGGAATGTGCATCGGCTTGCGCCTTCGCCTTCGCCGGCGGCGTTGAAAGGTTTGCCGAGCCGGGCTCCATCGGCGTGCATCGGGTTTCCCTGTCCGACGATGTCCCCATGGACAACAAATTGGCAGTCTCGTCCGTTCAATCGCTGACCGGCGACATCATCGGATATCTCACCGACATGGGGGTAAGCCCCAATCTGCTGCAGCTCAGCCTGTCGATCGACAGCACCGATATAAGGTATCTCACCGCTGCGGAGATGCGGGACTGGAATATCAACACGCCCGAGAACATGCCCTCGCCACAGGAAAGCGGGTCGCCACCTGCGGACGCGGCGCCTCAGGTGAGCGCAAAACCCGCCGACATGCCGTCGGCGGACCCAAGCGCGCCCGAGGAGGGTGCTGCATCCCCACCCGGCGACCTGACCACGGAAGCGATTGATTTCGCCAACCGATACAATGACGAATGGTCGAAAGACAGCGCCTCGGCGCTGGCCTTCATGAAAAGCGTCTATGCCGACGAGGTCTCCTTCTTCGGGACCTCGGTCGACAAAGACGTCGTCCTAAAGGACAAGGCGGCCTTCGCCCAACACTGGCCGGAGCGCATATACAGCGTCAAGCCCGGCTCCTTGACTGCCAGTTGCGCCGGAAAATGCGAAATGTCAGGAGTTGTCGAGTGGTTTGCCCGCAACCGGGATACGGGTAGGACTTCCTCCGGGATGGCGGAATTCTCTTTCGTGTGGAACACGGCCTCCCTGCAGATCGAGTCCGAGACCGGAAAGGTGCTGGCCACGGACAAGGGTGCCAAGGCGCCGGATCGGTTGATTGACCAGTGGATAGGGCTGGACGACATCTGCCGCGGTAGCCTCGACCGCGAGGGCGTCAAGACACTGCAGGCGTGCAAACGGCGCGACGAGCTCGGTCCGCTGCTCGATCGCCTCGACTGGTGTTATGGCCGTGAGGGTGAAGCCGGAATGGACTGGGAATGGCACAAATGCGATGCCAACTCCCGGAGGTATGCAGAGTAGATATCGCCGGTCCGCAGCCAGCGACCGCAGGGGCCGCAGTCCGCCCGAGGGAACGAGCGGCCGGTTACTGCTTCAAAGCGGAGGTATCTGGCTAGCAACCATCAAGCACCTTGATCCTCAAGACCAGTGTTTTGCCAAACACATAGGTGGTCTGGACATCGGCGCGGCCCTTACAGCGACGACCGTCATTGGTGACGTATTTGTAGGAAACCCTGACCTCATCGTCGCCGCGCAACGCCGTGCCTGTGAGTTTTAGCGGCTGCGACATCGCGCCGAAGAAGGCGTGGATCGAAGCTTCGTTGAAGGGCCCCTGGCCGCGCTTTTCCGGAACGACGAGCGCCGAGGCGGTTTCACCATCGGCTGCAGCGAGCGCGGAGTAAAAGGCCGTCACCGCGCCCATCGGATCGTGTGGAAACGTCTTGCCCGCCTCGGACGCCGGATCAGGTCCGTCCTCGTCGATCGCGTCGTAGGTGATGCCCACGGCCTGCGCCTTGGCGGCCGTCAGCCACGCGATGCCTTCAGGTGGTGCCGACGTCACGTAGGCGATGGCGGTATCGGACAATCCCAACTGGTTGAGGTAGGCGCCGACCAGCGCATTGGCGACGCCGCTCTCGCTGGCCTTGCCGTCCACCACGCGATAGGCGGCATGGAAGCCGATATTGGATTCAGGCTGAAGAAACCGGGGCGACCCGGCAAGCCAGGTGAGGGCGCAAGCTGACGCGCACAAGGTCCCCGGCGGGGTGGCCGTGGCAAAGCCTCGAAGGCGGATGGCACGCCCGATCTCGATCCCGGCTTTGAGATCCCCGCCCTCGCTGTTCAGGAAAACAAGGGCCTTGCTGGAGGCCGCGGCCAGGTTTCTGAAGACGATTTCGTCACCGTCGTTCAAGACGCCCGTGACGGAGATCAGATCGGTATCATTCTCCAACGGCTGTCGCGTGATCTCTGCCGCAGACAGAGGAAATGCGCATAGAAACAACAGCCCAGCCGCGATGTAACGCATCGATTCGCCCCGCCTTTACGATCATTATTGAACATTGCGAGGAATTTTTTGCAAGTCCGATCGGGGCGGCCCACCGAGGCAGGCTTCGGTCAATCCGCGGAGTGGCGGATCGAAGTGAAAGATGGGCTGGATCGCCATCTCTGCGCAAATCCACTAGGACATTCCTACGCGCCGATCTTGATCTGGTATACATCGGATGTCGGCATTCTGTTAACGCGACACGATAAAGCATGTCAGAACACGAGCATCCCGAGGAAGACAGCGTCTTGTCTGGATCCGGCGAACCCGAGAAACCCGCGGAGCGCTATCAACTTGGCCTTTGCCTTTCGGGCGGCGGCTATCGGGCCATGCTGTTCCACGCGGGATCGCTGGCGAGGCTGAACGAGGCCGGTCTTCTGGCGAAGCTCGACATGATCTCGTCGGTATCGGGCGGATCCATCGCCTCCGGTCTGCTGGCCTATGTGTGGCCGCGGCTGGTCTTTAAGAATGAGGTCGCCGTCAACTTCAAGACGGAATATGTCGATCGCATTCTGGCCTTCAGCCAGGTCTTCGCCGATGGGCCGAGCTTTCTGAAGGGCGTGTTCAATCCCTTCTCGAGCGCGGCGGAGGAGGCGGCAAAACTCTATGAGCGACATCTGTTCGATGGAAAGTCACCAAGCCTGAGAGATCTTCCGGGATCGCCCTGGTTCGTATTCTGCTCCAGCAATCTCAGCACCGGTTCGCTCTTCCGCATGTCTAACCGCTATATCGCGGACTACAGGATCGGCCTGTCGTTTCATCCGGCACTTTCGCTCGCGACCGCGGTTGCCGCTTCGGCTGCATTCCCGCCCGTACTGTCACCGCTGCGATTGGACCTGTCGCAGTTTTCCTGGAAGAGGGAAAAACTCGATGACACGGTTGGCGAACCCGTTGCTCCGGACAGGGCGATATTGAGCGACGGTGGCGTTTACGACAATCACGGCATCGAGCCGGCGCTGAAACGCTGCGACTGCCTGCTCGTCAGCGACGCAGGAGCGCCTTGGCGCTCCTCCACCACCCGCGGATACTGGAACTATCTCTCCCAGCTCAAGCGTGTTCTCGATACCACCGACAATCAGGTGAGGTCGTTGAGGCGGCGAGACCTGGTCGCCGCCTTCAAGGCTGCAAAACTGGCGGATATGCTTGGCCTCGACGATCCCTCGAAATCGGCTCTGCGCGCAAGAACGCGTGGCGTCTATTGGTCGATCGACAGCAAGAACGCCGAACTCGAGCCATATGCATCTTACACGCTGCCGCCGTCCCCGGTCGTTCCCTCCGACGTCGGCACCTACGTTCATTTCTTGGGCGCTGAGGAGACGGAGCACCTGACGAATTGGGGGCATTACGTGTGCGACGCCATGCTCAACCGGTTTTATCAATCGCAGCTGGTTCCATCATTTGGGCCGCCATTAATTGCCGGCGCCGTGAAGCCATCTTGGACGGCGAGGGCCAGCAAGCGCCTATTCGACTTCCTGCTGTGAGCAGAGGGGCGACGAGGTTGAATACGGACAAAGATTGTTCCCGCGAGTGCGTCGGCGTCTGACGCTTGTAATATTCAGATCGTCGTCTGTAGGCCAAGTTCGACAACTCGGCCGGTTGGAAGTCCGAAATAGTCTGTCGCATTGCCGGCATTCTGCGCAAGCGTAATGAAGAGACGATCCTGCCAGAACGGCATGCCGCCTTTCTTGGAAGGCAGGATCGTCCGCCGTGACAGGAAGAAGGACGTGGACATGATGTCGAATTTCAGCCCCAGCTTACGTACCAGGACGAGGGCGCGGGGAATGTTCGGCGTCTCCATGAAGCCGAAGGTGACGACCAGCCGGCTGAACAGCGGATTGAAACTCTCCAGGAAAATCTTCTCGTCGTCGGGGACAAAAGGCGTCGTCGCGGTCACGACGCTCAGGATGATGTTTTGCTCGTGAAGTACCTTGTAATGCTTGAGGCTATGCAGAAGCGCAGTCGGTGCCCCTTCGACGTCGCTGGTGAGGAAGATGGCCGTGCCCGGCACAGTCGGTGGTTTCTTTTGCGCGAGCCTGTTGATGATCGACGCCAGCGGGATTTCGTCCATCTTCGTGCGGGCGGCGAGCAGACGACGACCGGACATCCAGGTCTGCATGATGAGACCCATCGTGCAGGCGACCGCGACTGGCACCCAGCCGCCGTCGGCGAACTTGGCGACGTTGGCGGTGAAGAAGCCCGCGTCGATCAGGAAGAGCGGCGCCACGGCCGCCGCGGCGCTTACCGGTTTCCAGTTCCAAACGCGTAGCATGACGACGAAGAGAAGCACCGAAGTGATCAACATCTCTCCAGTCACGGCGATGCCGTAGGCGGCGGACAGCCCACGCGAGCTACGGAAGTAGAGAACCAGCGCGACCACGAAGATGAAGAGGAAGGAGTTCACCTGCGGCATGAATATCTGCCCGGAATGGGCCTCGGAGGTATGCAGGATCTGCAGGCGCGGCAGCAAGTTGAGGTGCATGGCCTGACGGACAAGCGAGTAGGCGCCTGAAATGACCGCCTGACTGGCGATGACGGTCGCCGCCGTCGCCAGGCAGACCATCGGAATTTTCGCCCAGTCGGGATGCATGCCGAAGAAGGGGTGTTCGGCCATCTCCGGATTTGAGAGCACGAAGGCGCCCTGACCGAAGTAGTTGAGCAGGAGGCAGGGAAAGACGAGCAGGAACCAGGCCATCACGATCGGACGCCGGCCGAAATGGCCGAGGTCGACGTAGAGGGCCTCCGCACCTGTAACCGCGAGAAAGACGGCGCCCAGCACCGTCACTGTGATGCCGACGTTGTTTGTCGCATAGCGGAGCGCATGGAGCGGATTGACGGCCGAAAAGACAGCTGGATCGTCGAGGATATGGATCGCCCCGCTGAGCCCGAGCACCACGAACCACAGCGCCATGACCGGTCCGAACACTGCTGCCACGCCGGCCGTGCCGAAGCGCTGAACGAAGAAAAGCACAGCAATGATCGTGAGAGTTATCGGGACGATCCACGTCGACAAAGCCGGGGCAACCACCTGGATCCCTTCAACAGCCGACAATACCGATATGGCCGGAGTGATGATGGCGTCGCCAAGGAAGAGCGATGCGCCCGCAACGCCGAGCACGAGGACCCAGGCCGGCCTGCCGGAGAGACTTTCCCGAGCCAGCGTCATGAGGGAAAGTGTACCGCCTTCGCCACGGTTGTCGGCCTTGAGCACGAACGTGACATACTTCACGGTCACGACGATCGTCAGGGCCCAGACGATCAGAGAAAGGATTCCAAGCACGTTCTCACGATGCGATCCGCTTCCCGCGGTCGCATGGAGCGCTTCCCTGAAGGCGTAGAGCGGGCTGGTGCCGATGTCGCCGTAGACGACGCCGAGCGCCGCCAGGACCAACGCAGGCAAGCCGCTTTGCGTTTCATGTTCGAGTTCGGGATCCCGGGATCGGAGCTGCGGATAGGCCAAGGGCGGACTCGTGGTTTGGAGAAGCTCGGCGTCCGGATACGCCAGCAGGAGGGACGCTGTTAAATATGCAAGGCCATGCCGACCTCGTCAAACGAGTTGGGGGCTCAGGGGTTCCATGTACGACCTCGTCGAGCCTTTCCGGCCGAAGCCCCTGTCATTCCGGGCGACATCTTCGCGCCCTCGCTTGCAGTCGGCGCCCGCTTCGGCAGCACGGTCGGTTCGTTGCTCGGCACCAGCATCGCCCTTGCCACTATTCTCGGCATGGCCGGCTATTTCGCGGGCGTCGTGCAGGCCCCGACCCGATGACGGCTTTTGTCATCATCCTGGAAATCACCGGTGATCACTAAGCCATCATCCCGATCATGGCGATGTCGATGATCAGCTACGTGACATCGCGCATCCTGTGAGCCTCTCTATCACGGTCTGTCACGGGTGTGCGTCGCAGCCGCCATCCGGGCGCATCGTGCGATCGACAAAGAGTGTCCCTGAGCGACCGACGGGATGCTTCAGGATCGACGTCCAACACGCCCGAGCGGATTCTCTCGAAACGATGGGGCAGGATTCTCTGCCGAGGCTGCTGTCTCAACGCCCTTCGGCGTCCGGAAACGACGGCGAGAGTGCACTGCCCAAGCCTCGCACAATCAACAGGGATATCTCGAACGGGTTCGTCTCGCCCAAAGTTTTCGGCTTGGGGCGAGACGTATTCTGCGTTTCAGTGGCTGCCCGTCAAAATGAATGGCTGCCTATACATCCGCGCATTACTCAGCTGCACCCGCTCGTAGCCCCACACGTGTCGCACTTCTCGCAAGTCCCATTCCGCACCATCGTGAAGTTTTGGCACTCCGAGCAAATATTGCCCGTATAGCCCTGCATGATCGAGCGCTGGCGGCGTTCGGCTTCGAGCTTCTTGGCTTCGGATTTCGCCGTTGCCGCGTCGGCTGCCGCCTTGTCGGAGAAGAGGGCGGTGGCGTCGCTGGTGATTTCCTCCGTCACCTCTTCGGCGATCTCTTCGGCCAATTCCTTGGCGCGCTCCTCGTAGTCGCGCTTGAAGGCGACGATTTCGGAGGTGGAGATGGCAACCGTCGGCTCCAGCTTGCGGGCAGCGCTGCCGGCAAAGACGGTGACGGTGCCGGTCGAGGTGGCGCGGGCAGGGGCTGAGGTGGCAGAACCCTTGGGTTCGCCCGCCTGGCGTTCGCCGCCGGTGCCTGAAACCAGCGTCGGCTTGTAGCCGCGGGTCCAGCCGGTCGACAGCAGGTTGGTCTTGCCTTCCTGGATGCCCTTGCCGAGAGCGGTGTTCGAGAAATCAGACGTGTCGACATGCGCCAGGTCATGGCGGCCGAGATAGGAAACGGCCAGTTCGCGGAAGACATAGTCGAGGATCGAGGTGGCGTTCTTGATCGCGTCATTGCCGATGACCATGCCGGCCGGCTCGAACTTGGTGAAGGTGAAGGCCTCGACATATTCCTCCAGCGGCACGCCATATTGAAGGCCGAGCGAGATGGCGATGGCGAAATTGTTCATCATCGCCCGGAAGGCAGCGCCTTCCTTGTGCATGTCGATGAAGATCTCGCCGATGCGGCCGTCGCCGAATTCGCCGGTGCGGAGATAGACCTTGTGTCCGCCGACGGCGGCCTTCTGGGTATAGCCCTGGCGGCGGTTCGGCAGTTTTTCGCGTTCGCGGGAAACACGCTCGACCACCCGCTCGATGATTTTCTCGGTGATGGTGACGGCCTGGGCGGCGAGGGGCGCTTGCAGCAGTTCCTCCAGCGCATCCTCGTCGTCCTCGTCTTCGATCAGCGAGGCATTGAGCGGCTGCGACAGCTTCGAGCCGTCACGATAAAGCGCATTGGCCTTGAGGCCGAGCTTCCAGGACAAGAGGTAGGCGTTCTTGCAATCCTCGACGGTTGCGTCGTTCGGCATGTTGATCGTCTTGGAAATCGCGCCCGAGATGAAGGGTTGGGCCGCCGCCATCATGCGGATATGGCTTTCCACAGAGAGGTAGCGCTTGCCGATCTTGCCGCAGGGATTGGCGCAATCGAACACCGGCAGGTGCTCGGCCTTCAGGAAGGGTGCGCCTTCCAGCGTCATCGCGCCGCAGACATGGATGTTGGCGGCTTCGATGTCCTTCCTCGAGAAGCCGATATGGTCGAGCAGGCTGAAGCTCATGTCGGCCAGCTGTTCGTCGGAAACCTTCAGCGTCTCCTTCAGGAAGTCGGCGCCGAGCGTCCACTGGTTGAAGACGAACTTGATGTCGAAGGCGCTCTTCAGCGCGGCATTGACGGCTTCCACCTTCTCGTCGGTGAAGCCCTTGGTCTTCAGCGTCGATGGATTGATTGCCGGCGCCTGGTTCAGGTTGCCGTGGCCGACGGCATAGGCCTCGATCTCGGCGATCTGGCTTTCCGAATAGCCGAGCGTGCGCAGCGCGTCGGGCACGGCCCGGTTGATGATCTTGAAGTAGCCGCCGCCGGCGAGTTTCTTGAACTTGACGAGGGCGAAGTCTGGCTCGATGCCGGTGGTGTCGCAATCCATGACGAGGCCGATCGTGCCTGTGGGAGCGATGACCGAGACCTGGGCATTGCGGTAGCCATGCTGTTCGCCAAGCGCGAGCGCCTTGTCCCAGGCCGATTTGGCATGGGCGACGAGATCCTGGTCCGGGTTTTCCGAATGGATCAGCGCGACAGGATCGATCGACAGGGCCTCATAGCCTGAAATCTCGCCATAGGCGGCGCGGCGATGGTTGCGGATGACCCGCAGCATGCTCTCGCGGTTCGGCGCGAAGTTCGGAAAGGCCCCGAGTTCGCCCGCCATTTCGGCCGAGGTCGCATAGCAGACGCCGGTCATGATCGCCGTCAGCGAACCGGCGATGGCGCGGGCTTCGATGGAGTCGTAGGGAATGCCCGACGACATCAGCAGGCCGCCGATATTGGCATAGCCGAGGCCGAGCGTGCGGTATTCATAGGAGAGTTCGGCAATGCGCTTCGACGGGAACTGCGCCATCATCACCGAGACTTCGAGCACGACGGTCCACAGGCGAACGGCGTGTTCGTAGTCGGCGATGTTGATGCGCTTGGTGGCCTTGTCCTTGAACTGCAAGAGGTTCAGCGAGGCAAGGTTGCAGGCCGTGTCGTCGAGGAACATGTATTCCGAGCACGGGTTCGAGCCACGGATCGGGCCGCCGGCGGGCGAGGTGTGCCAGTCGTTCATCGTCGTGTTGAAATGGATGCCCGGATCGGCCGAGGCCCAGGCGGCGTAGGAAATCGTTTCCCAGAGATCGCGCGCCTTCAGCGTCTTCATCACCCTGCCGTCCTTGCGGGCGGTCAGGTTCCATTCGCCGTCAGTCTCGACGGCGCGCAGGAAGTCGTCCTTGATCGAGACGGAGTTGTTGGAGTTCTGGCCCGATACAGTGAGGTAGGCTTCCGAGTCCCAATCCGTGTCGTAGGTCTTGAATTCGAGATCCTTGTAGCCCTGGCGAGCGAACTGGATGACACGCTGGACGTAATTCTCGGGAACCTGATCCTTCTTGGCGGCGCGGATTTCGCGCTTCAGGGCAGGGTTCTTAGTGGGGTCGTAGCAATCGCCATTGTCGCCGCCTTCGCAATTGAAGCAGGCTTTCATGATCGACTTCAGGTGCCTTGCGACGATCTTCGAGCCGGTGACGAGGGCCGCGACCTTCTGCTCTTCCTTGACCTTCCAGTTGATGTATTCCTCGATATCGGGATGGTCGATATCGACGACCACCATCTTGGCGGCGCGGCGCGTCGTGCCGCCCGATTTGATGGCGCCGGCGGCGCGGTCGCCGATCTTCAGGAAGCTCATCAGGCCGGAGGAGCGGCCGCCGCCGGAAAGTTTTTCGCCTTCGCCGCGCAGCATCGAGAAGTTGGAGCCGGTGCCGGAGCCGTATTTGAACAGGCGCGCCTCACGCACCCAAAGGTCCATGATGCCGCCTTCGTTGACGAGATCGTCCTCGACCGACTGAATGAAGCAGGCATGCGGCTGCGGGTGTTCGTAGGCCGACTTGGACTTGGTCAGCTTGCCGGTGAAGGGGTCGACGTAGAAATGGCCCTGGCCGGGGCCGTCGATGCCATAGGCCCAGTGCAGGCCGGTGTTGAACCACTGCGGCGAGTTCGGGGCAACGCGCTGGGTGGCGAGCATATAGGCAAGCTCGTCCTGGAAGGCCGAAGCATCTTCCTCAGAAGAGAAGTAGCCGCCCTTCCAGCCCCAATAGGTCCAGGTGCCGGCAAGACGGTCGAAAACCTGGCGCGCATCGATTTCGGAGCCGGTCTGCTCATCCTTGGACAGGGTCTTCAGCGCCGCATCGTCGGGAACGGAGCGCCACAGGAAGGAAGGAACGTCGTTTTCCTCGACCTTCTTCAGCCGGGTGGGAACGCCGGCCTTGCGAAAATACTTCTGCGCCAGAACGTCGGTCGCGACCTGGGAGAACTGCGCGGGAACGTCGATATTCTCGAGGCGGAACACGATCGAACCATCAGGGTTCTTGATCTCGCTCGTCGCCTTGCGGAATTCGATATCCGCATAGGCGCCGTGTCCGGCCTTGGTGAAACGACGTTCGATGCGCATGGTCTTAACCTCGTGTTGGCGCCCGATCCCCGCGACCAGGGCGCAAAATTCCTATCCGGCGGCACTTTTGTCGTCGTGCAGCCAGTCTCGTTTCCGTATTGTCACAGGGGTGTCATCCGGAGATGCCCTTCCTGTATCTTGTGGTGATGGTGGCTGCAAACACTAAATATAGTATTAACAGCTTATTATCGCCAGTCCCAATGTCACTTTTTTGGAGGCTGAAAACCGCGCAGAAATCCTGTCAGGCCTGAACCGTTCCCGGCACATTACCCTGATTCCGCGTCTAATTTTCAAAAGGGAACCGGGCTCGTTACCTCCGGTCCTGTCGCCGCCGCAACATCAGAGACAGTAAGTTTGAAACAGGTGATTCCGTCAAGGGCTGGCTCTTAATAGATTGCTAACCACAACATCTTGTGGATGCGCCTGTGGAGATTGGGGAAAGCCGGGGAGCCCTGAAATTACAATGGCTTGCACGCGTCGCCGGCTAAGGAAAGTGCTGGAACGGCAAAAAAACGTCCCGCGGCAAATCTTGTGATGGCATTTCCGGCGCAAATGCGCATGCCGATTCGGCGAGGAAATTCGCACTCTTCAGAGCGCATCGATGGCGATGGTGACGGTGGCGACGCCGATCGGCCTGTCCTCTTCGTCCATGACGACGAAGCTCGCCTGCGTTTCGAGCATCTGGGTGGATTCGTTGCGTTCCGCCCGGTCGATGAAAATCTCGCGGGAGCCGTTGGCGAAAGTTCTGAGGTATTTTTCCTCGTCGCCCTGCCAATAGTCGGCGGTGATGGTGCTTTGCCCTACGTTCAGCCCATGACTGTCGGTGACGAAAAATTCGACGATCGCCCCCTGCGAGGCGTCCTGCCTGGTTTTCAGGTAATGCGACACGGATTTGTCGAGCAGCAGCTTGACCATCTGCAGGTGGTGCTGATCGACCTCCGACCGGTAGATCTCGTCGAGCACCCGCATATCCATTTCGCTGACATTGCCGAACTGCGCATTCTGCTCGGCGATGGCTTTCAGCACCAGCGGCGTTTCCACCATTGGCCGGATCCGCGTCTCGACATAGTCGCGCACCAGGGGAATATAAGCAGGCTCGGCGCGGGCAAGCGTCGGCGGAAACAGAAAGGACGCCAACCCAAGGGTTACAGCCGCTCCTATATGCACCCACCGCGCCATCTTGCTTCCCTGTACCGTATCGTCGCTGCACGCTTTAAGCGCAACTTGAAACGATTCGCACCCCGCTTAGTATATGAGCATAAGGTAAAATAGATGTGCAGATCCCGATAGCGGATTCACGAGGCCGGGTTGACAAAATCTGGAACAATTTCAAGTGGTAAATATTAGGATCGCGCGCTCTGATCGGCGATCAGCGCGGACCCTTGGCAATCGGCTCCTGGTAGGTGAAGCCCATGTCCCAAGGGAAGTAGATCCAGGTATCCTGGCTCACCTCGGTGATGAACGTATCGACGGTGGGAACGCCCTTCGGCTTGGCATAGACGCAGGCGAAATGTGCCCTCGGCATCATGGTGCGTACCTGGACAGCGGTCTTGCCGGTATCCGTCAGATCGTCGACGACGAGCACGCCTTCGCCGCCATTTTCCTGCAGTTCGGGCGCTATTCCCTTGAGCAGCGTCATGTCGCCCTGGTTGACATAATCATGATAGGAGGCGACGCAGACGGTCTCGATCAGCCGGATGTTCAATTCGCGCGAGATGATCGCGGCCGGGACGAGGCCGCCACGGGTGATGCAGACGATCGCCTTGAACGTCTGGTCGAGGCCGGCAAGCCGCCAGGCAAGCGCGCGCGCATCGCGGTGGAACTGATCCCAGGAAACGGGAAAGGCTTTATCGGGAAGGGACATCGGGCTGCTCCGCGGCATGAAAAAACAACACGCCGTTTGCCGGCGACCGGACGAGCTTGAGGCGGCAATCGGCCAAACCAGAAATCGCGCGAGTTGCAACTGCGCGAGATCGCGAGTTGCAACGCGCGAGTTCGCGAGCTGCACTGCGCGAGTTGTGGCCGAGGCTCGAAGCGTCATCGGTCGCCGCAATTAACGGAATTTGCCGGTAAAAGGCAAGAGCGCCGATGATGGCGGCAACCATCAACGCGACAACAGAGTCAGCGCCGTCATCGATTGCAGCAAGGTCTTCGTCGTACCGCCGAAAATCATCTGCCAGAGCCAGGAATGCGTATAGGCGCCCATGACGAGAAGATCGATGCTGTCGTCCGAAAGCCGGTTCTCGATGACATGCGAGGTGTTTTTGTCGACGCTTCGGGCCGTCGCAAGCGTAGTCTTCACGCCGTGGCGGGCGAGTGTCGCGGCGATCTCGGCGCCTGGCGTCAGCGGCGATTGCAGCGCCGTGTCGGCCGGATCGACCGAAAAAATCTCCACCTCGTCGGCGGCCTTGAGGATCGGCAGCGCGTCGAAGGTGGCGCGCGCCACCTCTTTCGAGCCGTTCCAGGCGATCAGCACGCGCTTGATCGGCTTTGGCTGGCGGATGATGTAGGGGATAATCAGCACCGGCCGGCCCGTTTCGAACAGGAAACTGTCGACGTCGACATGGCTGTCGGAGGGTTTGGCCGGGTCGGCCTGCGAGGCGATCAGCAGATCGGCGCTGCGCGCGCTTTCGATCAGCGGTGCGGAGCCGTAGCCGGTTGATGTTGCAAAGCTGCGCCATTCGGAGGAGCCGCCCGATGCTTCCGCTTTAGTGCGAAAGATCCGCTCGACCGCGATCGTTTCGCCATGCGCCATATCCTGCAGCGCCTGCACGGCGACAGGATCGGGGATTTCCATCGGCGCCACCAGCGGCACGGCGGAGATGGTTTCGGCATGCAGGCCGATCACATGAGCACCGCTTTCGGCGGCGAAGGCAAAGGCGAAATCGGCAACCGCGCTGCTATTGTCCGTTGTATCGAGAATGGCGAGAATGGTTTTGTAAGACATATCAATTCTCCTTGCGCTGAAATGGCGTGCGCGAGGGAAGGAATGCACCGGACCGTTCTTCCGTTCCTTGACGGGGATCAAGCTCGGTCGCCGGCTCCGGCATTGTCCTCAAGCCTCGGCGGAATGGTTTTCGGCGATGTCCTTTCGCTGGCGGATGGCCTCGATCATGGCGTGCACCTCGGCGCCGGCCGCATCGATCGCCGCCTGCGAGCGACCGCGCACGACGATCTCTGTCGAGAATTTCTGGCCGATATATCGGGGATAGGAACCGATGCTGGTTTCCGGATGGGCTTTCTGGATCGCGGTCAGCGGCGTGCCGATCTCGCCTTCGCCGTAAGGGCAGGCGATGGCGAGCGAGAGCACCGGCGTGCCGGTTCGAAGCGTCGGCAGCACATTGTCGACCATTGCCTGGAAGACCTGCGGCACGCCGGCCATCACATGGACATTGCCGATGATGAAGCCCGGCGCCGTCGACACCGGATTGGCGATATGGACAGCTCCGCGCGGCATGCGCGCCATGCGCTGGCGCGCCTCGGTGAATTCCATCTCACGGCGACGGTACATATCGGCCAGCAGCGTCATCGCCTCTTCGTCATATTCGCAGGGCACGCCGAACGCCTTGGAAATGGCATCGGCGGTGATGTCGTCATGCGTCGGCCCGATGCCGCCTGAGGTGAAGACGTAATCATATTTGCTGCGAAGCGCGTTCAGCGCCTCGACGATCGCCTCCTCGTCGTCGGCGACGATGCGCACCTCCTTGAGGTCGATGCCGGAAAGGGTGAGCAGATCGGCGAGGTGGCCGATATTCTTGTCCTTGGTGCGGCCGGAAAGAAGTTCGTCGCCGATGGCGAGCATGGCGGCGGTGACGACGATGGCAGGGCTCATGGGATGTTCCGTGAAGTGGGGCTGGTGAATAGGTAGCGTCCTTCGGCCCCTTTGCAAACAGCTATCAGGCGCGTTCATTCCCGCTGGAATGAGAAGCGCAAGTGAATTTTCGTCCACGGGCGTTGAACACTGAGTTCTTCAAGGCGGGACTGTGTTCGGAAATCCGCGCATGATAAAGATCCTCTCGATCACGACATTCAACCCACTGCGTGAAGGAAGACAGAAGATGGCGAAGGTTCTCGTCCTTTATTATTCGGCTTATGGCCATATCGAAACCATGGCCTATGCGGTTGCCGAAGGCGCCAAGTCGGCTGGTGCCGACGTCACCGTCAAGCGCGTTCCGGAACTGGTTCCGGAAGAGGTCGCCAAGGCTTCCTACTATAAGGTCGACCAGGCCGCTCCGATCGCCACCGTCGACGAACTGGCGGACTATGACGCGATCATCGTCGGTGCCGGCACCCGCTTCGGCACGGTCGCCTCGCAGATGCGCAATTTCTGGGATCAGACCGGCGGCCTCTGGTTTGCCGGCAAGCTCGTCGGCAAGCTCGGTTCGGTCTTCACCTCGTCGGCGACCCAGCACGGCGGCCAGGAATCGACCATCCTCGGCTTCATCCCGACCTTCCTGCATCAGGGCATGGTCGTCGCCGGCCTGCCTTATGCCTTCCAGGGCCAGATGGGTACCGAGGAAGTCAAGGGCGGCTCGCCCTACGGCGCCTCCACCATCACCAACGGCGACGGCTCGCGCCAGCCTTCCGAGATCGAGCTCGAAGGCGCGAAATACCAGGGCGCCCATGTCGCCAAGCTTGCTGCCAAGCTCGCCTGATCTTTGACGAGAAATAAAAAGGCGCGGCGAGCGTAAGCTTGCGGCGCCTTTCCGTTTGATGGGAAATACTTGCCTGATCATTCG
The DNA here is from genome assembly GCF_019685125.1 of Rhizobium sp. NZLR10. Taxonomy (NCBI): domain Bacteria; kingdom Pseudomonadati; phylum Pseudomonadota; class Alphaproteobacteria; order Hyphomicrobiales; family Rhizobiaceae; genus Rhizobium; species Rhizobium sp. NZLR10. The sequence continues at coordinate 40,321 of NZ_JABDWE010000002.1, forward strand.
CCGGTGCCACCGGCAAAGCGGGGCATGACTGTTTGTTGGTGGTGCGGACGGCGGGGGTCGAACCCGCAAAGCCTAGGCCGAGGGATTTTCTTACCAGCTACGACTTTCGCCGCCGCCTTCCGGCGTTTGTGGTCTGGACTATACCTTCACCCTAGCGTCTGCCTTAGGTGCTGCCCGTCTAGTCTCTACACCTTCCCCTTGCGGGGCTTGGCTCGGGATTGCCATCTGACAGGTTTCCCCGACTTTGAGCAGTTCTACATCAGGCGTTTCCGCCAGTGCACTCAATTTTGTCTAAGTCCCTTGTGTCTACCAATTCCACCACGTCCGCGTGGTTCTTCCTGCTAACAAAGAGAGACGGTTTTCTCAACCGATATTCAGGGGTGGGCATGCGATTCCGTTTCAAAGTCTGGAGGCCGCAATCACCCTCCACAATTTTATATCGGCTTTGAGAGATGAGGTCGGATATTGGGCACTGGGGATATGGCGTTCCAAAACGCTGGTCGCTTCGAATGTCCAGCTGAATTCGGCAGTAAAGCGAAGATCTTGCCTGCTGATTAGAGCTTTGAAAAGCAACGATACGGCACGAATTTTCCGATTTATCTTGCCGATATGCGAGGGCGCGACGGTCGACTGCGAACATTATGCGAGTCAGCGTAGAAAACTTGGCACAACCCCTGCGACACAAGCTTGTTGAATTTCGCAGGACATTGGGACAAAGTACTGGCAGGGGTAGTGTTTGCGATTTCTACTGTTGCAATACGTGCACTTCACTTTTCATTGTGAATGCCGGGACATGTGGTGACTAAACGGCAAAATGGCTTTTGTTCTGAAGACCTTCGGGACGTTGCAGCTCGTTGACGGAGATGGGAACGCTGTTGCGTTTCCCGAGAAAGGCCTGCTGCTTCTCGCCTATTTGTTCACAACCGATCAAGGTTCGGCAGATCGAACGACCTTGGCTCGCTTACTATGGGGCGAGGCCGACAGGGACGTTGCACTTTCGACTTTACGCAAGGTGATTTCGCGCATTAAGGCCCGCCAAATCGATCTCGGGGTAAACATCCTTTCATCAAAGGGCAACATACTCACCCTTGAACGGGCGTCTCTGTCTTCCGACATTCTGCTATCGAACCAGGAGGACGAGGTTGAGCCGTTTGCCCGACTGAGACAGCTGGTGAAACTGATGAACCAGCCTTTTCTGGGGGCGGTTCACAGCCATAGCCGTCAGTTTCAGCGGTGGCTTGCCGAACGGGAAAACTACCATATCGAGTTTCTCGCAAATACATTGAGAACGGCGTCCCGATTGGCCGAGTCGGGAAAGGAATCCGAACTCCTGAGGAAGGCAGCGGTTATCCTGTTTCGGACGGAGCCGAGGGATCCGGAAACGCTGCAATTGCTCATCCGGATATTCAACGCGGAAGAGGAAGTTGAATCCCTCCGGAACTATTTCGAACAGCGGCGTAGTGCGACTTCGAAAGGCATCGCCCCGCGCACCGGATCCGATGACGGTGATGCAAAACCTCTCCGTCCGACATCCATGTCGTCAAAGGCGAAACTCGACGCGGCGCTTCCCCTTGAGCCCGAAGATATCAGCATTGCCATTCCCCGCTTGGTGCTGCTTCCGCCCAGGAACCAATCCGTTCGGCCTCAAGCTGGTTTTCTAGCCGCATCGTTGGTGGAGGATATCACGATCGGATTTTGCGTCTTCAACAGCCTGGAGGTCATAGCCCCGTATTCGGCGGTTCAGATCGGCCACCAGGTGGAGACGCAGAAAGCCTTCTTTGAACGGCATCGCGTCAACTATATCCTCGACACCCGGATCAGCAATTCCGGCGATGAAGTGACCCTGTTCGCCCAGCTGATCTTTTTCGATCAGAATCAAATAGTTTGGGCCGAAAGGTTCAGCCTCGATCGTATGGATCTCGCCAGAGACAGGAGAGTTGTTGCCCGGCAGATCGCTCTCTCCGTGTCCAGCGAAATCGAGCGCCATGAGGCGTTGCGCGAAGATCTGAACCCGATCGCTTACCATCGATATCTTGTCGGCAGGCGGCACCTGGCGCGGCTGACACTTCCGAACCTGCGGCGCGCCCGCAAGGAAATGAAGGCCGCGCTCAGCGAAAGCCCCGATTTCGCGCCGGCGCAGAGTTCTATGGCGCGCACCTACTCCAAGGAATGGTTGTTGACGGCCCGAGGTGATATCGATCTTTTGCAATTGGCTGAGACTTTCGCAAAGCAGGCCACCGAGATGCGTTCGGACTTTGCCGATGGCTATCGCGAGCTCGGTGTTGCCAAACTATTGCAGGGCGCGTTTGATGAAAGCGCCGAAGCAATGGAAATTGCAGAAAGCCTTGCGCCACACTATGCCGACGTGATTGCCGACTACGCGGACACGTTGGTTCATTGTTCGCTCCCCGCCATGGCCTTGCGAAAGATCGAGCGGGCAATCGAGCTGAACCCCCTCGGTCCCGATACCTATTTCTGGACTGCTGCGGGAGCAAACTATGCCCTCGGCGAATTCGAAGCTTCGCTGGACTATATCGGGCAGATGGCCGACCCCAATTTAGCGGACAGGTTGTCCGCCGCAAGTTGGGCCATGTTGGGTCATCAGGACAAGGCGCGGGTCTTTGTACGAAGGTTTCGTGAAGGCAACCCGGACTTCGATGTGGACAAGTGGTTGTCTGCAGTTCCAAGTAAAGAGCAATGGCATAAAGATCTTTATCGTGAAGGCCTGAAGAAAGCTGGATTTTAAACATCAATCGTTAGAGGGCAAAAACATGGCTACAGTTGTTGTTATTAGTGTTGAAGGTCAAGACGGGCTCTGGGTCGCTGATCTGGACGCCGGCACAGTACTGCCGCTCCCGGCCCCAAAGGCGGGTGGCTTGAAAGTGGTGACCGATCTTCGCGCCACCGGCGCGACGGTCACAAAGGGCGTGAATTTGGCAGTCACCGTCAAGTCGGCAGAGGCGGCGTTCTCCGGCCATTATGACGGCTAGTGGAGTGCTATAGCGCGGTTACGTCAGACGCGAAATAGACCTGCAACACTCTGAATTTCGCATGATTTTATTCGGCTTCCGACGAAAGAATTATGTGGAAACGCGCGAGACGGCGGCGAGCGGAAATTGACTTGCTCGCCGTCGAGCACTAGGCATGCACTGTCAAAGTCGTTTTCGATGCCGATCAAGTGTACCGGGTTTCAGCGACAATCTATCGGCCTCGGTCATACGGGTTCGATTCCAGTCGCCCCGGACCAGCTTCACAATATCGTTTGAATATGCATGTATATTGTGGATATATGCGTTCTATTGCTTGACGGGGGCATTTTCGGTGCAAGGATTGCGCCGCGGCGGTTGAGTAAGTGTTGTCTTCTGGGAGTAAGACGATGGTTTACGATTGGAGTGGGGCTAGGGTTCGGCGCGTCCGGATCTTCAAGACCAGTGTCGCGCTTGTTCTGGGAACTGCGATCGCTGCAATACCACTGTTTTTCTGGGCCGTGCAGCTGCGCGGGTTCTAGTCCGGGATAATCAGCTTTCTGCGAGAGGAAGCGTATCTGGCGCTTTGGTCGCGCGCCACCTGTTGATCACCCAGCCGGCGAGCAGCCCCAAGGCGGCGCCCATTGCCTTGATGCCGGCATCATGCAGGCGCGGATGGCGCGTCGGCGAAAGGTACTGCAGATATTCGATGGCGACGGAACCAGCGATCAGCAGCACGGCCACCAATTTCCACTGTTTCGGATAGGCGAGCGCAAAGGCGAGGCCGAGAAGAACATAAGCGCCTGCGCGGTCGGTGTCGACCGTCGTAACGGTCTCCGGCCTCAGCCCGATCGGCGAAACCGTGACGAAGAGGATGACGGCGAGCAGCAGCCAGGCGAGTGGTTTTGCGAAGTTGAACGTGATCATGGCTTTATATTAGTGGCTGGCGTTTTCATTGACAGTTAAAATCAGTTCATGTGCCGCCAATTTTGCGGTGGGCTTAAGAAAGGCTTTCGCAAACAGGGCTGGCGGCGAACCGCAAATGGCCGAAACGGGCTTTCTTTTGCCGGTCGGCCTATGCCATAGCGGCGCTGTAATTATGAGAATGGACCACGCCCGTGACGAGACTTGATGTCGAAAGCGCCGAAGAAGCAATGCGCAGCCTTTTTCCGGCAACACCGCTGCAACTCAACGATCATCTGTCGGCGCGCTACGGGGCCGATATCTGGCTGAAGCGCGAGGATCTGTCGCCGGTGCGCTCCTATAAGATCCGCGGCGCCTTCAATTTCTTCCGCAAGGCGATCGGGCAGGGAGCGGTCGGCAAGACCTTCGTCTGCGCCTCGGCCGGCAATCACGCCCAGGGCTTCGCCTTCGTCTGCCGCCATTTCGGCGTGCCGGGCGTCGTCTTCATGCCGGTGACGACACCGCAGCAGAAGATCGACAAGACGCGCATGTTCGGCGCCGAATTCATCACCATCCGATTGTTCGGAGACTTCTTCGACCAATGCTACCACGCCGCGCGCGACCATGTCGAGGCAATCGGCGGCGTCATGGTGCCGCCCTTCGACCATGCCGACATCATCGAGGGACAGGCGACCGTCGCCGCTGAAATCATGCAGCAACTGCCTGAGGGAACGGTGCCTGATATGGTCGTCCTGCCGGTCGGCGGCGGCGGCCTTGCAGCCGGCATTACCGGTTATCTCCACGGCACCGTGCCGAAATCGGCTTTCGTCTTCATCGAGCCCGCCGGCGCGCCGAGCCTGAGGCGCAGTATCGAGGCCGGCAAGGTGACGACGCTTGCCAAGGTCGATAATTTCGTCGACGGCGCCGCCGTTGCCCGGATCGGCGACCTGAATTTCGCCGCTCTTTGCGATTTCCCGGCAAGCCAAGTGCAGTTGATGCCGGAGAACGCCATCTGCGTCACCATTCAGGAGATGCTGAATGTCGAGGGCGTCGTGCTGGAGCCGGCCGGCGCATTGTCGCTGACGGCGATCGCCGCGATGGACCGCCAAGCGATCCGCGGCAAGACCATCGTCGCCGTCGTCTCTGGCGGCAATTTCGATTTCGAGCGTCTGCCTGACGTAAAGGAAAGAGCCATGCGTTACGCAGGGCTGAAGAAATACTTCATCCTGCGGCTTGCCCAGCGCCCCGGGGCGCTCAGGGATTTCCTCAATCTGCTCGGCCCCGACGACGATATCGCCCGTTTCGAATATCTGAAGAAATCAGCGCGCAATTTCGGCTCGATCCTGATCGGCATCGAAACCAAGGCGCCGGAGAATTTCGCCAGGCTGATCGGAAATTTCGAAGCCGCCGGCATGGGTTACGAGGATATCACCGAAAACGAGATCCTCGCCAATCTGATCATTTAACTTGGCGACGACGATATCGCCGTGCTAAAGGCGCAGCATGGCTTCGTTCATTTCAAATATTTTTTCGATGTTCTCCGGCGGCAGCAAACCCGCCTCGGAGGCGGCCGGCCCTTCCGGCGAGCCGCAGCTTTACAATGATTGCACGATCTACGCGGAGCCGCGTAGGGAAGGCAGCCAATATCGTCTTGCCGGCCGCATCGAAAAGAAGGTCGGCGACGAGGTGCTGGTACGCAATTTCATCCGCGCCGATCTGTTTAGCTCTTCCGATGATGCGCTCGAATGCACTGTGCGCAAGGCGCAGCAGATCATTGATCAGCATGGTTCGTCGCTCTTTGGTGACGGCGAGAAGCTTCGTCAGGTCTGAAATCGGGATCTGCCGGATCGGCCGGATGTCGGCCGCAATTATTCTTGTTTTTCAATCCTGTGAGCCGGATGCTTCTCCGGCGCGCGCAATCGTGCTCACGCATTCTTAAAGGATTGCGGTCAAAGGTATCGCCTGCAGCATGTGCAGGGCCGCCCTCGTGTTTGACTTTTTCGGACGATCGACCAAAGGATCCGCTGTCGCGATCGCCGCGTCCGCGCGCCGCCGACCGCGCCGGCTTGAAGCTGGGGAGAGGTGATGGAGACGTTCAACCTCGCGCTCTTCGCTGTCGAAGCCGTCGCCTATTTCTCGCTGATGGTCACGCTTCTGCACTTCCGTCATCGGCTCGGTCTGGGCGTCTTCCTGACGGCGCTCGGGGTCATGCATTTCATGGAAACCTATCTGGCGGCGGTCTTCTACGTCTCGTTGCCGTTCGGCGATGTGTCGCCGGGTTCATCGGTCTTCTTCTCCGGCAAGCTGATGATGATCCTGATGCTTTACCGGCAGGAGGATGCCGCCACGGTGCGTCAGCCGATCTACGGCCTGTTCCTCGGCAACCTGCTGACCGTCGGCATCGCCTGGGTGCTGCAGCTGCACCTGCCGCTGCAAATGTCGCCCAACCACACGCCCGATGTCGATTTCCTCAAAGAGATGGGCTGGCTGATGGTCTGGGGCACGGCGTTGCTCTATGTCGATTCACTCGGCATCATCCTGCTTTACGAGAAACTCGGCGATTTCTTCCGCCGGCGCGTCGTGCTGCGCTTCCTGATTTCCGGATTTGTGCTGCTGACCTTCGACCAGATCGGCTTCTTTGCCGCGTTGAATTATTTCCTGGATGTGCCGATCGCTGCATTCTGGGCCGGATGGAAGGCGAAAATGCTGGCCGTCTGCCTTTATGCGGCGATGTTTGCGATCTACGAATATCGTATTCGCCGGGGCGGGGCCAGCGTGTCGGCACGTTCGATCAGCGACGTGTTCGGCGACCTGACATTCCGCGAGCGCTACAACGACCTTCTGGAGCGCACCGGCCGCGATATGCTCACCGGCGTCTACGATCGCACGCGCATGGAAGTTGAAGCACCGCTGATGGTGCGCGAGGCATTGAGGCAGGGGCTATTCGCCACCGTCCTCATTCTCGACGCCGATCACTTCAAGGATGTCAATGACGGCTACGGCCATCTCCAGGGCGATGAGGTGCTGAAGGCGATCGCCGCCCGATTGGGCACGACGTTGCGCTCGAGCGACCGCGTCTTCCGCTTCGGCGGCGAGGAATTCGTTGCCATCTGCCCGGGCACCGACCACGAGGAAGGTCTGCTCCTTGCCGAGCGCCTGCGCTGGACGATCGCCACCAGCGTCAAGACGCCGGATGACCGGCCGGTCACGGTCAGTATCGGCGTTGCGACCGCCGACGAGGACGGTGTCGATTTTACCGCCGTGCTGGCGGCCGCCGATGGCCGGCTTTATGCTGCCAAGAAGAGCGGCCGCAACTGCGTCGTCGGCCGTTCCGGGGTGGTGAAACTCGCTTAAGCCGCGCGGAAGATCTTGGCGCCGGACGGGGCGCTCGTCATGCCGCCATCGACGGTGATCTCGATGCCGGTGATATTGGCCGCGTCATCCGAGGCCAGATAGAGTGCTGCCTTGGCGATTTCGTCAGCTTCGCTCATGCGGCCGAGCGGGCTCATCCCGCCGATGCGGGCTTCCAGCGCCGACATCGCGTCTTCCGTCGGTGCCATCGGCGACCAGATCGGCGTCTTCGTGCCGCCTGGTGTCACCTGGTTGACGCGGATGCCGCGGGGCGCGAGCTCGGAGGCCATATTCCGCGTCAACGCCCGGACCGCAGCCTTGGTCGCCGCATAGGCCGACCAGCCGGGGGCGCCGAGCACGGCATGCACCGAACCGTTGAGGATGACAGAAGCGCCGTCGTTGAAATGCGGCAGGGCCGCCTGCACGGTGAAGAAAACCGCCGTCAGATTGGTGCTGATGATCTGGTTGAACTGCGCGGGCGACGTCTCGCCGAGCGGCGTCGCGCCGCCAATGCCGGCATTGGCGAAGACGATGTCGAATTTGCCGACCTTTGCCGCGGCTTCCGCAAAGGCCTTCTCGGTGGCAGCGGCATCGGTGACGTCGACCTTCAGTGCCAGCACGCCGGCCCCAAGCGCCTTTTCGGCCGCGGCCAGCGTTTCCGGATTGCGGCCGGTGATCACCACCCTGGCGCCCTCATCGATGAAGATCCTGGCGGTGGCGAGACCGATACCGCTGTTTCCGCCGGTGATCAGCGCGACCTTGTTTCTTAGACGCATGATTCATGCTCCTCTTGGAATTGCTAACGATCTGGATTATGATCGTTATCTATAAGGATTATGACTGTAATCCATGCGAGTCAAGGAGCATGATGCCGAAAAGTGTAAGCGGTTTTCGGCCGACATCATGCTCATTCGAATTTAGTGCCGGGAGATTCCGATGGGGCGTTCGCAGCTGGAGAAACAGAAGACGCACGAGAAGATCGTCGAGACCGCGTCGAAGCGGCTGCGCGAGGAAGGGCTCGAAGGTATCGGCGTCGCCGACCTGATGAAGGAGGCCGGGCTGACCGTCGGCGGCTTCTACAAGCACTTCGCCTCCCGCGACGATCTCGTCGCCGAGGCGATTCAGTCCGCTTTCGATTCGTGGGGACGCAGGCTGGCGGCCGAGGGTGTGGATCCGGCGGCGATGAAGCCCGCCGATATCGCCGATCGTTACGTCAGTGTCTATCATCGCGACAACCCCGGCGACGGTTGCCCATTTGCGGCGTTGACCTCCGATATAGCCCGCAGCGGCGAGAAGGCGCGGGCGATCGCCACCGATGGGCTCAGGCGCAATTTTGAGGCTTTGGCGAGCAAGGCTGCGGGAGCGGACGAGGGAGAACGGCGACGCAAGGCGATCATGGCCTTCGCGATGATGGCCGGCGGCGTCGGCCTTTCCAGGATTTCCTCCGATGAGCAACTCTCGACCGAAATCCTGGAGACGGTCCGGGATTTTGTCGCCGGTATCGACCAATGACAAACGGCCGGCAATTGCCGGCCGTTCCATGCGAGCATTAGAAGCCGATCAGGCGGCCAGCGCGATTTCCTGGACGCGCGACTTGGCGGCGTCGATGGCCTTTTCGGCAGCTTCGGGACCGAAGGCCAGGCCTTCGACATAGATGGTCTCGATATCGCTGATGCCGAGGAAGCCGAGCACCGACTTCAAGTAGGGCACGGCGTGGTTCAAGGCGGATGCCGGTCCTTGCGAGTAGACGCCACCCGAGGCGAGCACCACATAAACCTTCTTGCCGGTCGCGAGGCCAACCGGGCCGCTTTCCGTGTACTTGAAGGTCAGGCCGGCGCGGGCGACGTTGTCGATCCAGGTCTTCAGCGACGAATAGATGTTGAAGTTGATGAGACCGGTGCTGATGACGATCGTGTCGGCGGCAAGCAGCTCGTTGACAAGTTCGTCGGAAGTTTTGACGGCGGCTGCCTCCTCAGCAGTGCGGGCTTCGGCCGGCTTGCGGATTGCGCCGGTGAAGAGGTCATCGATATGCGGCAACGGATTGGCGGCAAGGTCGCGGCGAACGACAACACTACCTGGGTTCTGGCTCTTCAGCTTTTCAGCGAGGTCGACGGCGATCGGCGTCGAGAGCGAGTCGGCGCGCGGGCTGGACGTCAGAAGAAGGATGGACGACATGGTGCATTTCCTTTCGAATTGGATTTGACGGCCCGTTGCTGGGAGGTGAGCCGCAGTGTCGACGAGGAAAATAGGTCTGGCCTGCTATCGAAAAAACGGTGATAATGTCGATCGAAACTATCGATGGAATGGATGGATATGCTTCCGAACCCGACCCTGGACCAATTGCAGGTGTTTTTGACCGTTGCCGAGACCGGCAGCTTTTCGGCCGCCTCGCGGGCGCTGAACCGTGCGCAGTCGGTCGTCAGCTATACGATTGCCAATCTGGAGGCGCAGCTCGAGGTGGCGCTTTTCGAGCGCTCCGGCGCCCGCCAGCCGAAGCTGACGGAGGCGGGCAAGGCGATGCTGGAGGATGCGCGGCGCATACTCGGCGACCTGCAGGTGATGCGAGCGCGCGTCAAGAGCTTGCGGGAAGGGCTTGAAGCGGAGGTGTCCGTCGCCATCAGCGTCATGGTGCCTTCCCGGGCCGTGGTCGATGTCCTGCACGAATTTCGCGAAAGGTTTCCGTCCGTTTTGTTAAACCTCAATGTCGGTGAGCTCGGCGTGGTCATGGACCTCGTCCTCAGCGGCAAGGCGACCATCGGCATTGGCGGCGCAGTCCTAAAACAGGATGATTCGGTCGTCACCGAGCGGATCGGCCACTCCTTCATGTTGCCGGTTGCCGCACCCAATCACCCGCTTGCTGGGATCGACCGGCCGTTGACGCTCGGCGACGTGCGCGAGGAAGTGCAGCTCGTCGTCACCGATGCGTCGGGCCGGACGAAGGGGCGCGATTTCAACGTTCTGTCCTACAAGACATGGCGCGTCAGCGACATTGCCACGAAGCATCAGCTCATCAAGGCCGGCCTTGGCTGGGGCGGTCTTCCTGCCTCAGTGATGCATGACGATCTTCGCAGCGGCGCGCTCGTCCATCTCGATCTGGACGCCTACGAACAGGGCGAGTATGCCATCTATTCGATGCGCCAGCTCGCCAATCCGCCGGGACCTGCGGCTGCCTGGATGATCGACGCGTTCCGCACGCGGCTTTCGGCTTGCCCGAGCCAAGCCGATTTCCATGCTGAGATCGCAGAATTGCGTGAACCCGAAACGCCGCTCGCTGCCGAATGACGAAGGCGCGAGCGCGCCTTCGCCGGCATCTCTTTCCACTTAAAGCACCAGCCTGAACTTCGAGAAACCGTCGGCGCCGTCGCCGGCATCCTCGATCTTGACGCTCTTGACCGCCGCGAGGAACTGCTTCGCCTTTGGGCCGCTCTCGAAGGTCGCCGTCGTGCCCGGCAGCGGCTTGAAGGTCCAGTTCGCATCGGCCGTCGGATTGATCGTGCCCTGGTCGTGGATGTAGCGGACGATGACGTCGCGGTTGGTATCCGGCGCCTGGAAGATCACCTTGTCCGCGGCAATATCCGGGAAATTGCCACCGCCGCCGGCGCGGTAGTTGTTGGAGACGACGACGAATTTCTGGGCGGGATCGATCGGCTTGCCGTCGAAGGCGAGATTCTGGATGCGGTTGGCATCCGGATTGATCGCCTTGCCGGACGAATCATATTTCGGCGGCTGCGACAGGTCGATCTGATAGGTCACGCCGTCGATGACGTCGAAATTGTAGGACGGGAAGTCGTTGTTGAGCAGCGGTGCGTCCTTCGAGCCGGCCTCGATGTGATTGAACATGCCGGCCGACATTTCGAGCCAGTTCTTTACCTGTGCGCCGGTGATGGCAACGGCCTGCACCGTGTTCGGGTAGAGATAGAGGTCGGCGACGTTCTTGATGGCGATATCGCCGGCCGGAACGTCGGTGTAGTAGTCGGCGCCGCCGCGTCCGCCAGCCTTGAAGGGGGCCGCCGCCGAAAGCACCGGCAGATCCTTGAACTTGGTGTCGGCCAGCATCTGCTTGATGTACCAGGTCTGGGCCTGGGAGACGACCTGCACCGAGGGATCGTCGGCGACCAGCGCGAAGTAGGAATAGAGCGGCGCCGACGTCTTGCCGACGGGGGTACGCACATAGGCAAGCGTTGCCTCGTGCTCGGCCTTGGCGGCGTCGACCACGTCCTTCTTGTCGGCGTAATCGGCAACCACCTTCTTTTTGTCGTCGCGATGATAGATCGGCCGGGCTTCCGCGGTGAAGTCGACGATCTTCCAGCTGTTGCCGTCTTTTTCCAACAGCAGGTCGATCAGGCCGAGATGCGAACCCCAGAAGCCTGCCATCACCGCGGGCTTGCCGTGCAGCGTGCCCTTGACGGGGTCGGCATTGGCGATGCCATCCCAGCTCTTCGGGCCGGGGAAGACGAGATGCTGGTGGCCGGTGAAGATCGCGTCGATCCCATCGACGGCGGCCAGATGCAGCGAGGCGTTTTCCATCTTTTCGGACGGCGCGGCTCCGTCGATGCCGGAATGGGAAAGCGCGATGACGATATCGGCGCCGGCTTCCTTCATGGCGGGAACCCAGGCCTTGGCGGCCTCGACGATGTCACGCGTCTGCGCTTTGCCTTCGAGATTCTTGATATCCCAGAGCATGATCTGCGGCGGTACGAAGCCGATGAAGCCGATCTTGACCGGGCTCTCCTTGCCGGCGCCGTCCTTGATTTGTTTTTCGACGATAAGGTAGGGCTTGAAGAAGAGATCGTCCTGCCTCGGGTCCGAGGCGAGCTGGCCCTTGGTCAGGTTGGCGCAGACGAAGGGGAAGTTTGCACCTGATAGGACCTTGAACATGAAGTCGAGCCCGTAATTGAACTCGTGATTCCCGAGCGTGCCCACCGTATAGCCGAGCGTGTTCATCGCCTTGATCACGGGATGGACGTCGCCGTCCTTCATGCCGTGCTGATAGGCCATGTAGTCGCCCATCGGATTGCCCTGCAGCACGTCCCCATTGTCGATCAGCAGCGAATTGACGGCTTCCGCGCGGATGCCGTCAATGATCGTTCCGGTGCGAGACAGGCCCATCGTGTCGTTCGGCTTGTCGGCATAATAGTCATAGGGGAAGACGTTGACGTGAATATCCGTCGTTTCCATCAGCCGGAGATGCGCCTGGTTGGCGCTGGCGCGTGCGCTGAAGGGATGCAGCAGCACCAGGGCGGAAGTGGCGGCAAGCCCGCCAAGCAGGGAACGGCGGCTCATGACGCCAACGTCGAAAATGGAAGACATCGAACTCTCCTTCAAAGATCATGCATCGTCCGGCCCGTCAGAATTAGGACGAATTGACAAGGAGTACACTGCGAAAATGACAGGACGGCAAAACAATCGCGGAGAAAGGCGACCCGATTCCAACGCGCGCTCGGCACCAGTGCCAAGCGCAGCGACTGACGCGATCTCGGCCGCCCTGCGGCGCAGAAGCGCTGCAGCCTTACGATTTCAGAGTCAACGTCGCCAAATGAGGTGGGCGATCGCCGTTGGTATGGGTTCTAAGTTGGCGTACCGCCAGCACCGGCCGTATTTCCTTATGGAAAAAGCGGAAATAGGAGGAGACCTGCGCCCGCGCATTCGAATTCACGTCGAACTGGATGCCGACACGGCCATTGTGCTTCCAGCGGATGATGCCTTCGAGCATCCCAAGGTTTTCAGCCTCGATACGGACCTTGCTGCCGGATGCGGCATGGAGCGGCGTCTTCATCTCCAATGCGGCACCGGTCGCCGACAGGTTGAGGATACGGGCATCCACCTCGCTGTTCAGATATTTGACGCTGCCGAAGACGCGGCAGTTTTTCCGGTCGGCCTTACGGGCCGTGATTTTCAAGTTGCGGGTCATATGTTCTCCCCTGATACAGCCAGGGAGCATAGCGCCCGAAAATTGAAATGGTTTTAGGGGCTTGGCTAAAATTGCAGTGAAACGTCAGTTGGCTGTGGCCGTCCTGCGCCCCACCACATGCTCGCGCCAGATGGTGAAGATCCCGGCGGAAACGACGATGATCGAGCCGATGATCGTGTTGATACTGAGCGTTTCGTCATAGATCGTCACACCGATGATCGAGGCGTAGACCAGTGACAGATAGGTCAGCGGCTGAACCGCGGCGGCATCGAGGAGATCGTAGGCGCGGATCAAGAAATAGTGGCTGGAAATGCTGGTCATGCAGACCAGCGCCATCCAGCCCCAGTCTCCAGGCGACATAGAGCTCCAGTAGAACGGGCCAATGATGCTCATCGTGATGCCGCCGATGACGCCGGTATAAAAGAAGCTCGTCATCGACGAGTCGTCGCGGCTGACGAGACGCGTGGCGATGACGTAGAAGGCGAAGTTGAAGCAGGAAATAATGGCCAGCAGCAGTTTCACATCGAAAAACTCGCCTTCCGGCTTCAGGATCAGCAAAACCCCGAAAAGCCCGACGCCAATTGCAATCCATCGTCGCCAGCCAACCCGCTCGCCGAGGATCGGCATCGACAGCAGTGCGATCAGGATCGGCGTCGCGGAAAAGATCGCTTGTGAGCGGGCAAGGCCGATCACGGCAAAACAAGTGATGGCCAAAACCACCTGAACGGCAAGCAGCACGCCGCGCGTCACCTGAAGCATGGGGCGTTTGGTACGGGCCGTCGCCCTGATGCCGCCGCGCATCTTCGAGGCGAGGATGATCGTGAACAGCGCGAAAGCCCAATAGCGGATCATCGTCACGAAGATCGGCGGATAGGTCGCTGCCAGATGTTTCGAGATGGCGTCCTGCAGCGAAAAGATGGTGATCGCCAGCAGGACGAAAATATAGCCTTGGGTCTTCGATGTCATCAGATGCCAATGAACGGGAAACGCCCGCGCGCACCGAAAGTCTGGGCAGGCTTTCCGTGGATATGCAAGGGCTCAAAGCCCGACATTCGGCTTGTCGATGATTTCTCTGAGCGCGAAGCTCGAATTGATCTTGACGACATGGGGCAGGGCCGACAGCCAATCGCGGTGGATGCGCTCATAATCCTCGAGATCGCGGGCGGCGACCCTGAGGATATAGTCGTATTCGCCCGACATCAGGTAACAGACGAGCACGTTCGGGCAGAGTTTCACCGCTGCCTCGAATTCGGCCAACGTCTTGGCGAACTGGCCGGACAGCGAGATATGCACGATGGCGATCATCTTGTAGTCGAGCGCCTTATGCGAAAGCCGCGCATGGTAGCCGCCGATGACACCGCTTCGCTCTAAGATGTCGAGCCGGCGCGAACAGGCCGAAGGCGACAGGCCGATCCTTTCGGCAAGCTCGGCATTGGTGATGCGGGCATTGGCCTGCAGCACCTTAAGAATCGCAAGATCGATGGTATCCAGATCGGCCATTCGAAGAACCTTCGAAAAAATATAGAGCGTACGCAATAATCACCGAAAAATCGCCTCTTCGCAAATCGTCTTTGCAAGGACATTTCACGCCCTTGGTGGTTGGATTCAGTGTCCGAGGAAATCCGCGACTGCGGATGACATGAGAGGAACGCAAATGCGTGTCGGTTGCCCGAAGGAAATCAAGAACCATGAATACCGTGTCGGCCTGACGCCGGCTTCGGTGCGTGAATATGTTGCCCATGGCCATGAGGTCTGGGTTGAAACCAAGGCGGGCGCCGGCATCGGCGCCGATGACGGCGCCTATGCTGCGGCTGGCGCGAAGATCGCCGCCTCCGCCAAGGATATCTTTGAAAAATGCGATATGATCGTCAAGGTGAAGGAGCCGCAGCCCTCCGAATGGGCGCAGCTCCGCGACGGTCAGCTTCTCTACACCTATCTGCATCTGGCCCCCGATCCCGATCAGACCAAGGGTCTGATCGCCTCCGGCGTCACCGCGATCGCCTATGAGACGGTGACCGACGAACGCGGCGGCCTGCCGCTGCTGGCGCCGATGTCGGAGGTTGCCGGTCGCCTGTCGATCCAGGCGGGCGCCACCGCCCTGCAGAAGGCCAATGGCGGCCTCGGCATCCTGCTCGGCGGCGTGCCCGGCGTTCTGCCGGCCAAGGTCGCGGTCATCGGCGGCGGTGTCGTCGGACTGCATGCCGCCAGGATGGCCGCCGGCCTCGGCGCCGATGTCAGCATCCTCGACCGGTCGCTGCCGCGCCTGCGCCAGCTCGACGATATCTTCGCAGGCCGCATCCACACGCGTTATTCCAGCATCCAGGCTTTGGAGGAGGAAGTCTTCACGGCCGATCTCATTATCGGCGCCGTGCTGATCCCAGGTGCCGCCGCGCCGAAGCTCGTCACCCGCGAAATGCTATCCGGCATGAAGAAAGGCTCGGTCATCGTCGATGTCGCCATCGACCAGGGCGGCTGCTTCGAGACCTCGCATGCGACGACCCATTCCGATCCGACCTATGAGGTCGACGGCGTCGTTCATTATTGCGTCGCCAACATGCCGGGCGCGGTACCGGTCACCTCGGCGCATGCCCTGAACAATGCCACGCTGGTCCACGGCCTGGCGCTTGCCGATCGCGGCCTGCGCGCCATCGCCGAAGACAAACATCTGCGGAACGGCCTCAACGTGCACAAGGGCCGCATCACCAACAAGCCGGTCGCCGAGGCGCTCGGCTACGAGGCTTTCGCGCCGGAAAGCGTGCTGAACGTAGCGTAAGCTAGCTGACTATAGGTTAGGCGCCGGTCTCTGCAAGAACCGGCGTCTTTACCTTGTCGATCCGGCATTGGAAGCAGTTGTTGCGCGCCGAGCGCACGTGCACATAGGCTATGTCGGGCCGCGCCAGCAGCTTTTCGCCGTAGGCCGGAATATTGGCGATATCAGTCACTGAGCCGGTGCCATAGACGATGCGGTCGTTCTTACTATAGCCGCGGACGATGAAGTCGGGGCTCATCGTCAACATTGGCGGCTGGATCTCCTCGGCGGCGTAGCGTCGGCAGGGCTGCTTGTGGAGGAAAATCGGCCCGGTTTCGGCATAGGGCTGCAGCTCCGGGAACGGCCGGTAGGCGAAAACCAGAAACTCCTCGCCTTCTTCGATATTCCCCAGGCAGTGGCGGCAAGGGTTGCCGTCACCGTCGGAAACCACCGTCTCAGGCAGGTTGTCATAGGCGTCGCGGCCACCGCTCCAGAGATGTTCAGCGTCAGTGGTCGGCATGGCGGCAAAACGAATGGCGGTCACGGCAAATCTCCTTTGTGATCGCCATGAAATTGCACCCGGGCCTTCGCCCAAACCACCCGTTTCTTGCGCGCTGAAGCGTGGTGGCGATCGCATGGAACACCACTGGTGGACGTCAAATTGTCGGAAAACGCGGAGTTTGCGATCCGGTTAATTTTGAATCATGTGGTTTGCCGTGAAAGACGAACAAAAGAATAGCCGGACGGATCTCGATCAATTTGTGAGGGAGGCACCTGACGTCCGGTTGATTCTGTTGTTGGTGGATTTTTGGAACGCGCTTCGTTCCGCTTGGCCTGACAAGGGCAAGTCCTCGAAATCTTCCAACAACAGAGACGAAACTTAAGCCACTTCGGCAGGGTCGGATAAGCATCCGTCAGCTTTTCCGCGCCATCTCCAGCAGCTCCTTGTCGCTCAGCGGCCGGACAATGCCGGTGCCGGTTGAGACCGGCGAGAAGCCGTACATCTGGTAGAGCTGTAGCGCACGCGGGTGGTCGAGGTTGTTTGTTGTGGTGGTGACCCGCTTCGGATTGAGCGACCAGATGGCGTAGAGCGCCTGCAGCAGGAACCATTTGCCGATGCCGAGGCCGAGCGCGTGTTCGATCAGGCCGAAATGGCTGAGCTCGATCGTATCTTCGTCCTCGCAGAAATATTCGTAGAAGCCGGCGGGCGCGCCGTTGACGTAGAGGACGCTGATATTGTTGCGCTTGTCGTTCAACGTCTCGGCAAGCTGCTCGTCGCTCATGCGCAACCGGTCCACCCATTGCCAGCGCGCGCCGACCTGCCGGTACAGATAGCGGTAAAAGGGCAAGGGGATCTCGGGAGCGCGCATGATCGCCGTCTGGATATTGACGGGCACCGGCATGCTCGCCTTCGGCGGCGCCGTCATTTCCAGCCGGGTGATATGCGCTTTGAGCGACGCGGGTGTTTTCCCCATGGCGATCAGGCTTTGACCGGCGTCGGCGGGCCGGTGACGATAGGCGTATCGTCACGGCTGCCCCATTCGCTCCACGAGCCGTCGTAAAGTTTGTTGTCGTGATGGCCGAGCGATTCCAGCGCCAGCGTGATGATTGCTGCGGTGATGCCTGAGCCGCAGGAGGTGACGACAGGCTTGGAAAGATCGATGCCGGCATCCTCGATGGTCTGTCGCAGTTCGGGCAGCGACTTGAACCGGCCCTGGTTCGCGAAGGCACCGGAGGGCAGGCTGCGGGCGCCCGGCATATGGCCGGAGCGCATGCCGGCGCGCGGCTCGGGCTCGGCAGCAGCGAAGCGGCCGGCGCTGCGGGCATCGGCAATCTGCATCGCACCGCTCGAGACGATATCACGCATCCTATCGAGCGTCACCACCCGGCTCTCGTCGAAGTCAGGTGTGAAACTCGCTGGCGCATAGTTGGGTGCGGTGCTTTCGAGCGGACGGCCTTCGGCCCTCCAGCCGTCGAGACCGCCGTCGAGCACGAAGACGTTCTTCGCGCCCATCACCCGGAACAGCCACCAGACGCGCGGCGAGGCGAACAGGCCAATGCCGTCATAGACGACGATCCGATCGTTTTCGCTGATGCCGAGCCGGCCGACTTCGGCGGCGAAATAGTCAGGCGAGGGGATCGTGTGCGGCAGCGACGTCGAGTGGTCGGCGATCTTGTCCTGGTCGAAGCGGATGGCACCGGGAACATGACCGGCCGCATATTCGGCATCGGCATCGCGTTTCTGCGCCGGCAGATAGAAGGAGGCGTCCAGCACGCGCAGGTCCGGCTTCCCGAGTTCCGCCTGCAGCCAGTCGGCCGACACGACGAAACGGCTCTTGGTCTCACTCATTGTGGTCTCCCTTGATGGTCAGGCTTCGTCGCCGGGCGTGCCGAAGCGGATGCGGAAGCGCCGGTTCTCTTTGCCCTTCTTCTCGATCTTGGCGATGTGGATCTGCCCGACTTCCTGAGTCTCGGAAACATGTGTGCCGCCGCAGGGCTGGCTGTCAATCGACGAGTTCTCGCCGATGCAGACGAGGCTGACGCGGCCGAGCCCCATCGGCGGGCGGACATTCTTCGATTTGACGATATCAGGATTGGCCGCAAGCTCTTCGTCGGTGATCCATTGCAGGGTGACCGGATGGTTCTGACCGACCAGTTCCATCAGCTTGGCCGTGACTTCGTCTTTGTCGATCGTCTCGGTCATGTCGAAGTCGACGCGGCTTTCCTCCTCGCCGACGGCAGCCCCGGTGATCGGAAAGGAGCAGACGACTGAGAGCAGATGGCAGGCCGTGTGCATGCGCATCAGCCTGTAGCGGCGCAGCCAGTCGAGGTGCAGCACCAGCGTCTCGCCGACCACGGGCTTCGGCTCGTTTTCAAGTGGCACGTGGATGACGATATCCTTGCTCGGACCGTGCTTCGTCTGGCCAAGGGCGATCTTGGTGCCGTCGGCGCGTTCAAGCTCGCCTGTATCACCCGGCTGGCCGCCGGATGTCGCATAGAAGCAGGTCTGGTCCAGTTCGATGCCCCCATCTTCGTGAACGGCGGTGACGACCGCCTCGCATGTCGAAAGATAGAAGTCGTCACGATAGAGGGCATTGACGGGCATGGGATCTCACGCGGGCTCGTAGGGAACGTTTATATCGGGTGACGCGGCCATCCAGCTTGGAACGGGCAGCCCCTTCGACGTCAGGAAGTCCGGGTTGAAGAGCTTTGACTGATAGCGGTTGCCGTAATCGCAGAGGATCGTCACCACGGTGTGGCCGGGGCCTAGATCCCGGGCGAGATTGACCGCGCCGGCAATGTTGATCGCCGTCGAGCCGCCAAGGCACAGGCCCTCGTTTTCGACGAGATCAAAAAGATAGGGAAGCGCTTCTGCATCGGACACCCGATAGGAAAAATCGGGGGTGAAGCCTTCGAGATTGGCAGTGATGCGGCCCTGTCCGATGCCCTCGGTGATCGAGGAGCCCTCGGATTTCAGCGCGCCGTTCTGGTAGAATTCATAGAGAGCGGCGCCATCGGGATCGGCAATGCCGATCTTGACGTCTGCCTTGAAAGCCTTGAGGCCGGTAGCGACACCTGCCAGCGTGCCGCCGGAACCGACCGAGCAGATGAAGCCGTCGATCTTGCCGTCGGTATCGTTCCAGATCTCTGGGGCGGTCGTTTCGATATGCGCCTGCCGGTTGGCGACGTTGTCGAACTGGTTTGCCCAGATCGCCCCGTTCGGTTCGGTCTTCGCCAACTGCTCGGCGAGCCGGCCGGAAACCTTCACGTAGTTGTTCGGGTTCTTGTAGGGAACGGCGGGCACCTCGACGAGTTCGGCGCCGAGCAGTTTCAGAGCGTCCTTCTTTTCCTGGCTCTGCGTTTCCGGGATGACGATAACGGTGCGGTAGCCGAGCGCCTTGGCGACCAGCGTCAGCCCGATACCCGTGTTGCCGGCCGTGCCTTCAACGATCACGCCGCCGGGCCGAAGCAGGCCCTTCCGCTCTGCGTCGCGGATGATAAAGAGCGCGGCGCGATCCTTCACCGACTGGCCGGGGTTCAGGAACTCCGCCTTGCCGAGAATGGTGCAGCCGGTCGCCGCCGACGCACCCTTGAGTTTGATCAGGGGCGTGTTGCCGATGGCTTCGAGGACGGAAGGGTGGAAGGTCATGGAATCTGCCTCTATTCGAACTCTTACTTTAGGAACGGTCTTTTCCCTTCACAAGGCTGAGTTGGCAAGAAATGCTATTCCACGCCTCTGTCGGGCACGATAAAATTTGGCCTTCCTCCCCTGAAATGACGCGTAGCCGACAATCCCACCGTGCGCGGAGTGATCCGAAGATTGACTTTCCCCGTACGGATGACGACAAAGCGAAAACGGAGCGCGGCAACAGGGCGTGACCGAAACCGGCATGATTCACGAGCAGATCGATACGATCGATGCATTGATGGCGCATTATGTCGCCGGCTCCTTGCCTGAGCCGGCGCGTGTGTTGGTGCGGTCCCATCTCGAAATGACGCCGGATAATCGCAGCCTGGTCAAAAGCCTCGAGCTGCTGGCCGGGGAGGCCCTGGAAAGCGCGCCTGTTGCTGCCATTGCCGATCGCGACCGGCGGCTTTCGGCGATCTTTTCCTCGGCGCCTCCCGTCTCTGTGCCACGTGCGGCAGCGCGGCCGGAAAACGTACTGTTTCCCCAAGCGTTGCGCGATCTCGTCGGCTGCGAGGTCGAGGATGTGCCCTGGCGCAAGCGCTTGCCGGGCTTCAAGGAATATTGCTTCGATATGGACGGCTGCGAGGTCAACCTGATGTGGATCCGCCCGGGCCGTGCCTTGCCGGCGCATACCCACAAAGGCATGGAACTCATCCTCATCCTCGACGGCGCCTTCAACGATGAACGCGGCCGTTTCGGCCCCGGCGACATCTCCATCGCCGACGAGACGGTCGACCACCGACCGGTCGCCGAAAAGGACAGGCCTTGCATCGCCTTTGCCGTTTCGGACGGGCCGGTCAGACTGACGGGATCCTTTCGTCAGATGATCGGCGACCTGATCGGCTGAAAGCAGCCACAATGGTGTGATAGAGCCATAAATCCGGGAGACGCAGAGAACTTCCGGACCTGTTTTCGTGTTGGTCAGGCAGAGCCGGAGGAACATGTGATGCATGATTTCATCGCCCGTCCCGAACATGGAATCGTCTGGATCACCGGGGCAAGTTCCGGGATCGGCCGGGCGCTTGCGCTGAAGCTCGCGGCCGAAGGATACAAGGTCGCCGTTACCGCCAGACGTCACGAAAAGCTGGTCGAGCTGCAGGCCGAAGCCAGCGGTCTTTCCGGCAGTATCGTGGTTCTCGACGGCGACGTCACCGATGCCGAGGACATGGAACATGTCATGGCCTCCATCGAATATGAGCATGGCACGCTCGCCATGGCGATCCTCAATGCCGGCGTCTACCTGCCGGTCCATGCCGAGGACCTGAACCGCGCCGATTTCGAAAAAAGCTTTGCCGTCAATCTTTCCGGCGTCGTCAACTGTCTGCTGCCGGCGATCGGCCATATGAAGGCGAAAGGCCAGGGGCAGATCGCCATCGTCTCCTCCGTCACTGGCTATGGCGGCCTGCCTACGGGTGCGGCCTATGGCGCCACCAAGGCGGCGCTGATCAATATGGCCGAAAGCCTGAAATTCGATCTCGACAAGATCGGCATCCGCATCCAGCTCGTCAGCCCAGGCTTCGTCGATACGCCGGCGACGAGGAGGAACGCCTTTCCGATGCCGGCCTTGGTGTCGCCCGAAGACGCCGCCCGGCAGATTGCCGCCGGGCTGAAATTGCGGGCCTTCGAGATCACGTTCCCGAAGCGCTTCACAACCATGCTGAAACTGGCGCGCCTGCTCCCCTATGGTGCTTATTTCACGCTGGTGAACCGAGTGACCGGCTGGCGGGAGCGGCCGCCATTGACTGGTCACCATTCGGTGACGCCGCATTTAGCGGAATGATCACCGGCGCGAGAACACGACTTGGCGCACATCGATATTGCGGGCGCGGAAGCCGGCCTCGCAATAGAACAGGTAGAATTCCCAGAGCCGCTTGAAACGCTCGTCGAAGCCCATCGGGCGGATGCGCTCCCAGACCGACCAGAAGCGCTCGCGCCATTCGGCAAGCGTGCGCGCATAGTCGAGCCCGAAGCCGAAATCCTTGTCCAGCGACAGGTCGACCTTGCCGGCGAGTTCGGCCAGATGGTTGCGCGTCGGCAGCATGCCGCCGGGAAAGACATATTTCTGGATGAAGTCGGGATTGCTGCGATACTGGTCGAAGGATTCTGGCTGGATGGTGATGATCTGCAGGCCTGCCTTGCCGCCCGGCTTCAGGCATTGCCTGAGCTTGGAAAAATAGGATGGCCAGTATTTCTCGCCGACTGCTTCGAACATCTCGATCGAGACGATCCGGTCATAGAGCCCGGTCTCGTCGCGGTAGTCCTGGAAACGGAACTCGACGCGGTCGCCGAGGCCGGCTTTGCGGATGCGCTCCTCGGCGAAAGCGAGCTGCTCGCGGCTGATCGTCAGCCCGGTCACCTTGCAATTTAGCTCGCCTGCTGCGAATTCGGCAAAACCACCCCAGCCGCAGCCGATCTCCAGCACGTGATCCCCAGGCCCGATGCCGGTCGCCTCCGCGAGCGCGCGGTATTTGGCATTCTGCGCCGATTGCAGGTCGTTGGCCCCGGTCGAATAGAGTGCCGAGGAATAGGTCATGCTCGGATCGAGCCATTGCTTGTAGAAATCGTTGCCGAGATCGTAGTGGGCGGAAATGTTCCGCTTCGAGCCCGTCCTGGTATTGGTGTTCATCCAATGGCGGACGCGCTCGAAGAGGCGGCCAAGGCCGCCCTTGCCATGCGCATAGCTGTAGACGGCCTCGCCGTTGACGAGGAAGAGTTCAAGGAAGGCGGCGATGTCGGGGCTGTCCCAATCGCCGTCCATATAGGTTTCGGCAACCCCGATCGTGCCGCTCGTCAGCGCCCGATAGGCAAGATTCCAGTTGTGGAGGCTGAGCGCCGCCTTTGGACCGGCCTTCCTGCCCTCGACCAACAGTCTGCGGCCGTCGGGGAGGGTAACGGCGAGCGAACCGTGCTGCATGTGCAGAAGTCCGCGCACAGCCAGCTTTGCCTTGAAGGGCAGACCTTTCACCATGCGGGACATGTTTTCGGCCGTCAGCGTCACCGCATCACGAGCCAGCAGATTCCAGTCCTGCGCCTTACTCATCTCTCCTCCTCCAGCATTTTTTGCCGGTTAGGGGCGACGATACATCCGTGACGATGTGTTCGGGCGGCCTCCGGCCATTACATCGAAAGCTAATGTCATTCCGCCGCGTCTGCAAGCGGGCAGGGCTGGTGGATGCTGACTTCAGGCGGCGGGGCCGGACGCCTGATATAGCGCGCGCCTTTCAGCCAGAGTTTCAGCGCTTCCCAATGTATACCGGCCACGATTTTGACGGTGAGGAAAGGTATGTACGCCGTCAGCCTTAGCAGCGAGGCGCTGGTCAAGGGCTCTTGTCGCCCGGAATACGTCGCCGAAAGCAGCGGGCCTTCATTGTCGGTTTCGAGGATTCGCCAGCGGATTTCCGCGCCGGGCGGCAAGATGCGGAAATGATAGCGCCCCACCACACCGATGAAGGGCGAGACGTGGAAGAGCTTTTCGCAGCTCTGGCGAAGCCCGCTTTCCGACATCTCGCCGCGGCCGACGGGACAGACATAGCTGTGCCGCTCGCCGAAGGTGTTGCGCACCTCGTAGATCATCGCGACGAGTGCGCCACCGGCATCATAGGCGTGGTAGACGCAGAGCGGGTTGAAGACATAGCCGAGAATTCGGGGATAGCAGACGAGCAGGATCCTGTCGGCACGATCGAGCCCCGCTTGGGTCAGCAGCCGGTCGGCATAGATGCGTAGTCGCGTGTTGCCGGCATCGGCATGGTCCCTTTCGTAAAACGACACGAGATTGCCTCTGTTGACGGAAAACAGCATCGACGCCAGGTCCGCCTCATCGAGCCGATCAAGATCGACAAGCAGCGAGAAGACGCGGTAGCGGAAGCGATGGCCGAACGGTTTCATCCGTTGATGCATGATGTCGCCGACATAGAGTGCTGCCGCCGCATCCGGTGGCGGGCCGTTGGCCACCGTGTCCATGCCACGCTTTTCGCCGCGTCCTCTCATGCTGTTGCATCCGGTTGAGGTTCCCAGGTTCGGACCGTCCGCCAGGGGATGATGCCGCCCATCGCCTCCGCTGCCGCCAGGCCGGAAACGAGGCCATCCTCGTGAAATCCATATCCCGTCCAGGCGCCGGCGAAATGGCAATTGTTCTCTCCCTGAATGGCGGCAAGCGCCTGCTGCGCCTTCACCGCTTCGGTCGAAAATTGCGGATGCTCGTAGGCGAATTCCGCAAAAACCCTGCGGGGGTCCGGCTCACGATCCGGATTGAGCGTCACGAACAGCGGAAAATTGTCGTCGATGCCCTGCAGCCTGTTCATCCAGTAGGTGACGGCCACGCCTGCCTTTCCATCTACGCGGCTGGAACGCAGATAGTTCCACGAAGCCCAGACCTTGCGCCGCTGCGGCATAAGGGCTTCGTCGCGGTGCAGGACGACGCGGTTTGGCTGATAGGGGATGGCGGCAAGCAGTCTCCTTTCCCCGTCGGTAGCATCGACGAGCAGGCGGGCTGCCTGGTCGCTGTGGCAAGCCAAGATCACTTTGTCGAAGGCGTGTTCGCTGCCCGTATCGTCAATGATCGCGATGCCGCTCGCGGAGCGGCGCACGCTGCGCACGCCGCAGGAAAGCTTCATCCGTTCGCCGAGCGGCTGAAGCAGCCGGTCGAGATAGGTGCGGCTGCCGCCGGTCACCGTCCGCCACTGGTGCTGCCGGCGATAGATCAGCCGGTGGTTGTCGAAGAAATTGACGAAATGTTCGGCGGGAAACTGCAGCATGCGGGCGGACGGCGTCGACCAGATGGCCGCCGCCATCGGCAGGAGATAGTTGTTGGTGAAACCCGGCGAAAAGCCGCGCCAGTCGAGATAATCGCCGATCGAACGGGAGGCGAGATGGCCGGCCGCCCGGTCTTCGAGGCAGGTGCGGTTGAAGCGCAGGATCTCACGAATCATCCACAGGAACGACGGCCGCAGCAGATTGCGCTTCTGTGCGAAGATCGAAGACAGCCCGCCGCCGCACCATTCCAGTCTGCCGCGGTCGAGTGAGAGCGAAAAGCTCATGTCGCTTGCATGCGTGGCGATGCCGAGCTCGGCAAAGAGCGTCGTCAGATTTGGGTAATTCTGTTCGTTATAGACGATGAAGCCGGTATCGACCGCAATCCGAACCCCATCGTAATCGACGTCGACCGTCGCCGTGTGGCCGCCCGCCCGCGCTTGGCTCTCGTAGAGCGTAACGTCGTGTACCTGACACAGCGCCCAGGCCGCGGAGGCGCCCGAGATGCCGGAGCCGATGATGGCGATCTTCAGCCGGCGGGGAGCAGGACGCAAGTGCGCGTTCATGTGGCGTCCTTTGTGGCGTTGTAGGCGGCGAGCGCCCGGTTGCGCGCGCGCGTGTGGTCGACGATCGGTTTCGGATAGGTTTGGCCAAGCGTGATGCCTGCCTCGTCGAGCATGCTCTTTGGCGCTTCGAACGGCCGATGGATGTATTTTGCCCCGAGCTCTCGAAGCTCCGGCACATGAGCTCTGATATAGTCACCGTCCGGATCGAAGGTCTGGCCCTGCAGCACCGGATTGAAGATCCGGAAAAACGGTGAGGCATCGGCTCCTGAGCCAGCCACCCACTGCCAGCTTGCGGCGTTGTTGGCGGGATCGGCATCGACCAGCGTGTCGCGAAACCAGGCCTCGCCCCGGCGCCAGTCGACCATCAGATCCTTGATGAGGAATGAGGCGACGATCATGCGTACGCGATTGTGCATCCAGCCATGGTGCCAGAGCTGGCGCATGCCGGCATCGACGATCGGGTAGCCGGTCACCCCCCGGCGCCACGCGTTGAAATCGTCATCGTCGTTGCGCCATTCGAAGCCGTCGAATCGATTGTTCCAGTTTTCAGAGGCAAGCTGCGGGAAATGGAAAAGCAGGTGATAGGAAAATTCGCGCCAGGCGATCTCCTTGCGGAAATGCACGATATCGGCCGCCGGCACTTGGCTCGTAAGACCGCGTGTCGCATCCCAGATACGGGCAGGGGAGATCTCGCCAAGTGCCAGATGCGGTGACAGCATCGATGTCGCTTGCTTCGCAGGATAGTCGCGGTTCTCTTTGTAGCCATCGAGCGCTTCCTCGACGAAGTCACGTAGGTTCTGCTGCGCACCTTCTTCGCCCGGCGTCCAGAGATCGCCAAAACCCTTCGCCCAGTTCGGCTTCGTCGGCAGCAGTCTCCAGCTCTCCGGCCTTTCGGATTTTAGAAGCTGCGAGGCCAGCCTTAGTTTCGCAGGCGCGGCGAGCGGCCGCTCTGGTTCGCCGGCGGCCTCCAGCGCCCGCCAGAAAGGCGTGTAGACGCGATAGGGTGTGCCGGCGCCGGTCAGCAGCCGGGAAGGTTCGTGCAGCAGCTGGCCGCCGAAGCTTCTCGCCTCGATCGCCTGCTTTTCCAGTTCGTGCTTGATTTGGATATCGATGGCGATTCCGGATGGATCGTAGCGGCGGTTCCAGAAGACGGCTTCGGCACCACTCTCCCTGATCAAAGCGCAGAGCACCTCGAGGGCCTCGCCGCTGGCAAGCACCAGTCCTCCCTGCTGCTTGCGCAACGACCTGTCGAGCGCTTCCAGCGAATGGTGCAGCCACCAGCTTTGCGCAGCGCCCAGTGGACCGGTGCCTGCCGTGGGCTCGTTTATATAGAGGGGGATGACCGGCCGGCCGGAGAGATCGGCTGCATTGAGAGCCTGGTTGTCGTCAAGGCGCAAGTCCTTGCGAAACCAGAGAATGGCCGGTTTTGCCGCGTCCTGTGCCAATAAAGCCGTTCCTGCTTGTGTTCTTTTCGACCTGCTACGAATGTACGGAACGGCCGGATCAAAAGTTTCATCCGCGAGAACAAGCTTTGCATCGCCGTCGCGACATGAAAAAGGCCGGCGTGAACCGGCCTTTTCTGTCAGCGGAGGGTGCCTGTTAGTTGTCGTACTCGCGGCAGGCGTCGCTGATCGATGCGCCGCTCTGACCG
Organism: Rhizobium sp. NZLR10; assembly: GCF_019685125.1. Classification (NCBI taxonomy): domain Bacteria; kingdom Pseudomonadati; phylum Pseudomonadota; class Alphaproteobacteria; order Hyphomicrobiales; family Rhizobiaceae; genus Rhizobium; species Rhizobium sp. NZLR10. Next base: position 67,356 of record NZ_JABDWE010000002.1, read on the forward strand.
CCGCGGGTGTCGACGCCGGACATCTGTTGCGGCATGCCGGGGCATTCCATCGATTGCGGACGGCCGATGCTTTGTGTCGTCATCGGGTCAACCGCCGTGCTGCGCACCGGATACATGCCGTTGTCACTGTTGGTGTAATCGGATGAATAGCTACCTGAACTCGGATCGGTCGAGCCGCCATTCGTCGGCCCGATCGGGTCGGGGTTCGACTGGCCAAAGGCAGACGATGCCATGCCGATCGCAAGCAGCGAAGCGGCAATAAGGGACTTGGTCATGAGGATATCCTCCTTTGATTTTCATCTTGGGTGGCCCTCGGGTAACCGCCCGCTGGAATCATTGTTCCGAAATTTGCCAAAAAACTTTTACGCGAACCTTGCATGGTTACGCATAAACCTTAACGGGCGAAGCCGCTGGATCGGCATCGCCGCCTGCCTTAATTGCTGGATAAACGCTGAAAACCGGCAGCATGAGGCCGCTATGTTCATTTCCTCTCGCGAGGCCGCAGATTTGGGCCTCCAGATTGCCCTTGCACTCGCCTTGACAGCAAGCGGCATGGCGATCGCGTCCTCTGCCGTGGGCCGCGAGAAGGACAGGATTTCTTCAATCGACGTCAGCCGCCCCTCGCTATGGACCGCCACTCCGATGCGCGTCGATCCAACCGCGCAAGCCGAGCTGCGCGCCGATACTCCGGTCGCGCGGGAGCTCGCCGCCAGCACCGATACCCTCTGCCACGACTCGATTGGTCTCCGACTCTCCTGCGGCTTACTGGCCACCCGCACGGCTTTCTAAGGCGGTTTTTGCCTTCTCAAGAGCGGCCGTCGTCTTTCCGCAAGCTTGCAAAATGCAATAATTTGCCGTTATCAATCGATAGCAACGACCGTCCGATATTCCTCCTTAAAAGGATCTACGTTTTGTCCCTGCCGATGCCCCGTGGCTTCGAGAAGCCTTATGCCGCCTTCCTGTTCGATATGGATGGCACCATTCTCAATTCGATCCAGGCGGCCGAGCGTGCATGGAGCGACTGGGCAAGGCGTCACTGGCTCGATGTCGCCACCTTTTTGCCGAAGATGCACGGATCGCGTGGCATTGACACGATCACCCGGCTGAACCTGCCCGGGGTGGACCCCGAACATGAATCCAGGCTGGTGACCGAAGCCGAAATCGCCGATGTCAGCGACGTCGTTGCCATTCCCGGTGCTGCGACATTCCTGAGTTCACTGCCTCCGGATCGCTGGGCGATCGTTACATCCTCGCCGTTGCGTCTTGCCCATCGGCGGCTGGAGGCGGCAGGCTTGCCGGTGCCGAAATTCATGGTGACGGCGGAGGATGTGAGGGTCGGTAAACCCGATCCGCAATGTTATATTCTGGGCGCCGAACGGCTCGGCGTCAGCACCCATGATTGCCTGGTGTTCGAGGATGTCGCAGCCGGCATCGTTGCCGGCGAGGCCGCCGGCGCCGATGTCATGGTCGTCACCGCTGCTCATCACCACAAGATAGAGACGCGGCATCCGACCCTCGCATCCTATGACGAGATTTCGGTGCGTATCTCAGCCGACCATAAGATGTTCATCGTCCCGAACGCGGCCTGATAGCAGCCGCGTCACGTTTCCTGCCGTTCACTCCGCGGCAGCGGCAAGACAGCGATCGATGATGCTGCCGATTTCGCTGCGGCAGGATCCGCAATTGGTACCAGCACTCGTTTCCTTGCCGACAGTCTCGACGCTGTGGCATCCGCCGTGCACGGCGGCAGCGATCTGGTTGACCCCGACGCTGAAGCAGGAGCAGACGGTGGCGCCCGGATCCGGCCTGCCGGCGCCGGGACGGCCTGCGACGAGTGCAAAGCGTTTCCTGAGGTCGCCATGCGAGGCGGAAAGCTGCGAGATCGCCCAGTTGCGGGCGACGGCGACCGGTTCGCGGGCGAGGAACAGCGCGGCGAGCAGGGTCTCGCCATCGAAGAAGGCCAGCCTGAGGTCGCCGGATTGCCGATCGGCATAACCCAGCGGCTCGATTTCATCGGGAATGGCGAAAACCGCGCGGCACCAGGCCGTCCAGTCGTCGACAGTGTTTCTGAAGGCAAGTTCCAGCCGCCAGCCGCCGTCGGCTTTCGCCAGCGCCCAATAGGCTGCCTCAGGTGTCGCCGGTTTTGTCGCCGAGACGGCGAAGCCATAATGGGTGGCGGGGAAGGGCCGAACGGCAACGGCAACGTTCTTCGACGCCGGCTGGCCGGAAAACGGATCGGTTATCGGCGCGACCACGGCGTCGATCCGCGCTTTCGCGGCGAACTGGTCGTTCCAGTGCATCGGCGCAAAGATGCCGCCGCGTGCCTGGCGATCGGTCACCAGCGCCCGGACGATCGCTTTGCCATGGGGGCTGTCGATCTCGACGAGGCCGGCGCTTGATATACCGGTCTCGATGGCGTCGCGCGGATGGATCTCGGCAAAGGGTTCGGCGATGTGGGCGGAAAGCCGCGCGCTCTTTCCTGTGCGCGTCATCGTGTGCCAGTGGTCGCGGACGCGCCCGGTGTTCAGCGTGAAGGGGAAATCGGCATTGGTGCGATCGGTTGCCGGCGGTTTCACCGCGATGAAGCGCGCCTTGCCGTCGGCATGGAAAAACCCGCCCTCGGCGAAGAAGCGGGTGATGCCGGGTGCGGTCCCTGGCGCCTGCGGCCATTGAAAGGGCGATAGTTCATCGTAGGCGCCGTCGCTTATGCCGGCACGAGCGCCGATGTCGAAATCGCGGCTGCCGTTATTTTCGAAGGCGGAGAGGGCGGCATGTTCGGCAAAGATTGCGGCCGGTGCATTAAAGTCGAAGGCGGCGGCAAATCCCATGCGGCGTCCGACCTCTGCAAGCTGCCACCAGTCGGCCTTGGCATCGCCTGATATGCCGAGAAACGGCCGTTGTCTGGAAATGCGCCGTTCGGAATTGGTAACGGTGCCTTCCTTTTCGCCCCAGCCGAGCGAGGGTAGAAGCACATCTGCGTGCCGGGTCGTATCCGTCTCTTTGAGGATGTCGGAGACGACCACGAAGGGACAGGCGGCGATCGCGCTTTCGACGCTGTCGGCATCCGGCATCGAGACGACGGGATTGGTGGCCATGATCCAGAGCGCCTTGATGCGCCCGTCGGCCACGGCGCGGAACATGTCGACCGCCTTCAGGCCCGGTTTTGCGGCGATGACCGGTGAATTCCAGAAGCGCTGCACGCGGTCCCGGTCTTGCGGATTTTCGATCGCCATATGGGCGGCAAGCATATTGGCGAGACCGCCGACCTCGCGCCCGCCCATCGCGTTCGGCTGGCCGGTCAGCGAGAACGGTCCCATGCCTGGGCGGCCGATGCGGCCGGTCGCCAGATGGCAGTTGATAATCGCATTGACCTTGTCGGTGCCGGAGGAGGATTGGTTGACGCCCTGGCTATAGCAGGTCACGACTTTCGGCGTGGTCTCGAACAGGCGGAAGAATTCCCGGATCTGCATGGCCGGCAGGCCGGTCCGCTCCAGGAGATCGTTGATATCAAGCGCCGCGGCAGCCGCAAAGGCGTCGGCGAAATCTTCCGTGTGGGAAGCGATATAATTTTGGTCGATTGCCGGGCTTGTCGCGAGATGGGCAAGCAGTCCCATGAACAGCGCGACGTCGCCGTCCGGGCGGATTGCCAGATGCAGGTCGGCGATATCGCATGTCATCGTCCGGCGCGGATCGATGACGACGATGCGCATGTTTGGCCGCGCCACCTTTGCGGCGGCAAGCCGCTGGTAGATGACGGGATGACACCAGGCGAGGTTGGAGCCGGTGAGCACCACCAGATCGGCGAGTTCGATATCCTCGTAGGTTCCGGGCACCGTGTCGGCGCCGAAGGCGCGGCGATGCCCCGCCACCGAGGAGGACATGCAGAGCCTTGAATTGGTATCGATATTGCCGGAGCCGATGAAACCCTTCATCAGCTTGTTGGCGACGTAATAGTCCTCGGTCAGCAACTGGCCCGAGACATAGAAGGCAACGGAGTCAGGCCCGTGTTCGGCGATCGTTTCGGAAAAACGCCGGGCGACCAGATCCAGCGCCTCGTCCCAACCGCTGCGCTCGCCTGCGATTTCGGGGTAGAGAAGCCGGCCATCGAGATCGATGGTTTCGGCAAGTGCCGACCCCTTCGAGCACAGCCGGCCGAAATTCGACGGGTGCTCGGGATCGCCCTTGACGCTGACTGAGCCTGCCTCGTCGACGGTGGCGAGAACGCCGCAGCCGACGCCGCAATAGGGACAGGTGGTCTTGACCTCGGCTACCATCTATTCCGCCGCCATCATCAGGCTTTCCAGGGCAATGAACAGCCTGCCGTCTTCGTTCAGCACCTGTATCGTCCGGACCTCGCCCTGGTCGGCACCGAGAGCCTTGCCGGTTTCCAGCGAGATCACCCAGTTGTGCAGCGGGCAGGTGACGGCTTTGCCGTGAACGATGCCCTGAGACAGCGGCCCGCCCTTGTGTGGGCAATGATCCTCGATGGCGAAGACCTCGTTTTCGGCGGTGCGGAAGACGGCGATTTTGCCCTGCGGTGTCTTTACGCAACGCGCCCCACGTAGCGGGATGTCGGAGATGTCGCCTATTGCGATCCAGTTCATGTCCATCTCCTTACTCTGCAGCCTGCGGATAGCCGATCGTCGCCATCGGCTTGAACTCATGCTTGTCCTTGCCGGAAACACGCTCCGACCACGGGTCGACCTGGGCAAATTTTTGGCTGAAGACGAAGCGCTCGTAATAGGCTTTGCGCTTTTCGGCATCGCCCATGATCTGCCGGCGGATTTCTTCGAGGCCAACACGCTTGGCCCACTTGTAAATGCGCTCGAGATAACGGGCCTGCTCGCGGTACATTTGCGTCAGTGCCACGATATGCTCCAGCGCCTCGTCCTCGGTCCGCACGAGCCCAAGGACCTCCGTACCCTTGATGTCGAGACCGGCGGCACCGGCGAAATGGATCTCGAAACCGGAATCGACGCAGATCACGCCGATATCCTTGCAGGTTGCCTCGGCGCAGTTGCGCGGGCAGCCGGACACGGCCAATTTCAGCTTGGCCGGCGTCCAGGAGCCCCACATGAATTTCTCGATGCGGATGCCGAGACCGGTGGAATCCTGGGTGCCGAAGCGACACCAGTCGGAGCCGACGCAGGTCTTCACTGTGCGCAGACCCTTGGCATAGGCCTGGCCGGAAACGAAACCGGCCTTGCCGAGGTCGGCCCAGACGGCGGGCAGGTCTTCCTTCTCGATACCGAGCAGGTCGATCCGCTGGCCGCCCGTCACCTTCACCATGGGGATCTCGAATTTGTCGACGACATCGGCGATGGCGCGCAGCTCGTTCGAATTGGTGACGCCACCCCACATCCGCGGAACGACGGAGTAGGTGCCGTCCTTCTGGATGTTGGCATGGACGCGCTCATTGATGAAACGCGACTGGTAGTCGTCGGCATATTGGTCCGGCCAGTCGCTGACCAGGTAATAGTTGAGTGCCGGCCGACATTTGGCGCAGCCGCAGGAGGTCTTCCATTCCAATTCCTGCATGACGGCGGGGATGCTCTTCAGCCCTTTCGCCTTGATCAGGCGGCGGACGTCGTCATGGCCGAGTTCGGTGCAGGTGCACATCGGCTGCACGGCAGCCGGGTTGTAGCTGTCGCCGAGCGTCAGCGCCATGAGTTGTTCGACGAGGCCAGTACAGGAGCCGCACGAGGCGGATGCCTTCGTGTGGGCCCGCACGTCGTCGAGCGACGTCAGCCCTTTGCCTGAAATCGTCGAGGTGATCTTTCCCTTACATACGCCGTTGCAGCCACAGATCTCCGCGTCATCCGGCAAGGCTGCAACGGCCGCCATAGGGTCCAGCGGCGACCCTCCCTGATAGGCCTGTCCGAAGATCAGCGTCTCGCGCATCTCCGAAATATCAGTCGCTTTTTTCTTCAGGTCGTTGAACCAGGCGCCGTCAGCGGTCTCGCCGTAAAGCACGGTGCCGATGATCTTGTTGTCCTTCAGCACCAGGCGCTTGTAGACGCCGGCGCTGGCATCGCGCAGCACAATTTCCTGGCGGTCGTCGCCGTCGGCGAAGTCGCCAAGGGAATAGAGTTCGATGCCGGTGACCTTGAGCTTGGTCGGTGTATCCGCATGCACGAAAGCCGGCGAGCGATCGCCCGAGAGATGTGCTGCGGCAATCCGAGCCATTTCATAGAGCGGCGCAACAAGGCCGTAGACCATGCCGCCCACCTCGGCACATTCGCCAAGCGCAAGAATATTGCCATCCGAGGTCTGCATGCCGGCATCGACGACGATGCCGCGATTGACCGCAAGGCCGGCGTCCTTCGCCAGGCCCACACTCGGACGAATGCCGACGGCCATTACCACCAGCGTTGCCGGGATGATGCGGCCGTCGTCAAGCTCGATACCCTCGACCCTGCCGTTGCCGACGATCGCCTTGGTATTGGCCTTGCAGATGACCTTGATGCCACGTTCTTCGACCGCCTTCTGCAGCAGATAGCCGGCGGCGGGGTCGAGCTGGCGCTCCATCAGCGTCGGCATGACGTGCAGCACGGTGACGTCCATGCCTCGCTGGGCAAGACCGGCCGCCGCTTCGAGGCCAAGCAGACCGCCGCCGATGACAACAGCCTTTTCGCGCGACTGAGCGGCAAGCAGCATCGCCTGCACGTCGTCCAGATCGCGATAGGTGATGACGCCCGGCAGATCCTTGCCGGGGACCGGGATGATGAAGGGCACCGAACCGGTTGCGATCACCAGCTTGTCATAGCTTTCGGTGACGCCGTGGTCGGAGGTGACGGTCTTGGCGACGCGATCGATGTTGACGATCTTGTGGCCCTTGTAGAGCATGATGCCGTGCTTGATGTACCAGCCGTCACCGTGAATGATGATCTGCTCGTAGTCCTTCTCCCCGGAGAGAACCGGCGACAGCATGATGCGGTCGTAATTGACGCGCGGCTCGGCATTGAAGATCGTAACTTCATAGCGTCCGGGCGCCTGTTCGAAGAGGTGCTCCAACATGCGCCCGGGCGCCATGCCATTGCCGATGATGACAAGTTTTTCGGTCATATTTCCAAGTCCTTAGATCAGGTTGCAGCCACGGGCGCGGAGTGCCCTTGGCGCGACAGTTGCTTTACGGACAGGTGCATCCAGATGAGAGAAGCGACGACGATTGCAAAGAGCAGCAGGAAACAGCTGGACCATAGGCCGGTCATGTCCTTGAGCAGGCCGAAGGCGATCGGCAAGATGAAGCCGCCAAGGCCGCCCATCATCCCGACGATGCCACCGACGGCGCCGACGCTTTCGGGATAGTAGGCGGGAATGTGCTTGTAGACGGCGGCCTTGCCGAGGCTCATGAAGAAGCCGAGCACGAAGATGACGACGATGAAAATGGCAGGCGTAATCGTAGCGGCCGGCAGGGACAGAATGAGGGTGGCCACGGCCGATACGGCCAGCATCGTATACATGACGCTGCGTGCGCCCTTTTTGTCCGACAACACGCCGCCGAAGGCGCGGAAGATGCTGCCCGGGATCGAGTAGCAGGCCGCAACCATCCCGGCCGTTTCCAGGTTGAAGCCGTAGACGCCGACCAGATAGCGCGGCAGCCACAGCGACAGGGCAACGAAGCCTCCGAAGGCGAAGAAATAGTAGAGCGAGAAACGCCAGACCTGAACGTTCTGCAGCGGCGCGAATTCCTGAGCCAGGCTCTTGGAGGCGACGCCGCGCTCGCGGCGAAGACGGAAGGCCGGGTCATCGGTGGTGGTGAACCAGAAGACGATTGCCATCAGCGCCAGACAGACGGCCCAGATCTCCGCAACCGCCTGCCAGCCCCATGCCAGCAGGACGAAGGGGGCGGCGAATTTGGTCACGGCCGCGCCGACATTGCCGGCGCCGAAGATGCCGAGCGCCGTTCCCTGCTTTTCCGCCGGGAAGAAGGGCGAGACATAGGCGACACCGACCGCGAAGGAGCCGCCGGCAAGCCCGACTCCGAGACCGGCAATCAGCATCTGCGAATAGGTCTGGGCGTAGGAGAGCAGGAATGTCGCCAATGCGGCGGCCAGCATGGTGATCGTGTAAACGAGACGGCCGCCGTAACGCCCTGTCCAGATGCCGAGGACGATGCGCACCAGCGAGCCGGTGAGGACCGGGGTGCCGACCAGTAATCCGAACTCCGCCTCGTTCAGGCCGAGATCCTGCTTGATGCGGATGCCGATGATCGCAAAGATCGTCCAGACGGCGAAACAGAGGGTGAAGGCGGCTGTGGAGATCCACAATGCTTTGGCTGGTTCGCCGGCGGACATAGGCTCTGCTTTCTCGATGACGGACATGGCTTCTCCGTGGCCCGACGAGGTCGTGCCGATCCATTGTTGGGGGTTAAAACAAAAAAGCCGCTGGCCAGGCCGCGCATACACGAGGTGCGCGAAGTATCCTGATCAGCGGCTTTGCTGGTGGCGCCCGTCGTTGGACGCCGAATTCATGTCAGTAGGACCTACGTCTTCAATCTGAAGAGCAATGTCTCTGTTTTGCGCGAGCGCCTAATGCGCGCTCATTGTGCTGATCGTCGTTGATCTGCGCGCTAATAACCTTGCAAGCTGTGTGCCAGATTGGTGTTTTCATATCAAGGCACTGAATAAAAACAGTATTTTTAAAAGTCTGTCGTCTGCTCGTTTTTGGGGCTACTAAAAATCGTGCAAATTTTTTGTGCGTTGCGGTGGGGCGGACGGAGATCATTGCTGGCGTTTTGTGCAGGCCGGCCTGTCGATCAGGTCTCATCGCTGTGGGAAGCGAAGGGCAGGGTGCTCCGAACGGCGAAGCCCGCAACATAGTCCGGCAATCGCGTCGGATCGAAGACGTGGTCGTCCATGAAGCGGTCGCCTTCGTCATTGCCTTCGATGCGGATATCGGCGTCATCGGGTGCGTTGTCGTCGCCGAGGGCTCTGCGATAAAGATCGGGGCGATAGGCGGATGCGGCGGCCCTTGCGCTGTTGAGGCTGGCCTCGGCCTGTCCCCAGCGGATCATTTGGCTGTAGATCCATAGAGCATGGCTTGGCCGGGGATAGTTGGCGAAACCGGAATGGAACATGAAATAGTCGGCAATGACGCGGCGGTTGCCCTTTGCATCGAGGCTGAATTCGCCGGCGAGAACACGGCGAATGATCTCGACGGGGGCGGCGATATAGCGGGAATCGGCAAGTGCTGCCGCCAGCGTGTCGTGATTGTCCGGCCGGTCGCACCAGCGGGCTGCGGCGTCGAGCGCCACGATCAGCCGGGAAACGGTTTCCGGATGGCTTTCCGCCCAGTCCGGCCGCATGCCGATCACCTTTTCCGGAGCCGATGGCCAGATATCCTGTTTGGCGGCAACGATGCGGCCGAGGCCGCGCTCCGAGGCGACCATATTCCACGGCGCGCCGACGCAGAAACCGTCGATCGCGCCGGCTGCAAGCGCGTCCGAAGTCAGTGGCGGCGGCACGACGACGAGCTTGACCTCCCTGTCGGGATCGATGCCGCCAGCCGCCAGCCAGTAGCGGAATTCGTAATTATGGGAGGAAAAGGGATAAGTGACCCCGAAGGTCGGTAGCGGCTCGCCGCGCATCTTCATCGCCGCCAGTGTCTTCGCCAAAGCTTGCGCATTGTCGAGCGCATTTGCCGTTTCCGGCAATCCCGCGTCATTTCGCATCCTGTCGAAAAGTCGCGTCGACAGCGTGATCGCGTTGCCGCCGCGTCCCAGAGAAAACGGCGTGATTGTCGGCGAGGGATTGGAGCCGAGACCCAGCATGGAGGCGACTGGCATCGGCGACAGCATGTGGGCGATATCGAACTGGCGGAATGCCAGGCGGTCGCGGACAGTCGCCCAGGAGACGTCCTTGACGAGATCGAGCGTCAGGCCTTCCTTTTGCGCAAAGCCGAATTCTGCCGCCGCAATCAGCACCGATGCGTCGACGAGCGGAATGAAGCCGGCCCGCAGCACTTTCGGCCCTTCGTTGTTCACGCGCACGGGCGAGGGCAGCCCGCCGCTAAAATTCGTCGCCTTCGTCATCATATCCACTCCGGTTCCTCCGGAAATTCACGAACGTCGGCCATTACATCAACAGCCCTGCGGCGGTGACGACGCTCTGGGCGATTTCCGACATCTTCTTCTTTTCGTTCATCGCTGTCTGGCGCAACAGGGCGAACGCCTCTTCTTCGGACAGTCCGCGCATTTTCATCAATATGCCCTTGGCGCGCTCGATGAGCTTGCGTTCCTCCAGCGCTGAGCGGGCATCGGCAAGCTCGCGCCGCAGCCGGCTGAAGGCATTGAAGCGGCTGACGGCCATGTCGAGGATCGGCTTGACACGTTCCTTCTTCAATCCGTCGACGATATAGGCCGAGACGCCGGCATCGACCGCAGCTTCGATCGAGGCCGTGTCGGAGCGATCGACGAACATGGCGATTGGCCGGCTGACCGTGCGCGTCAGCTGGAACAGATGCTCCATCATGTCGCGGTTGGGATTTTCGATATCGATGATGATTACGTCGGGCGTCAGTGTTTCGATGATTCGCGCGATGCCGTTGACCTCATGCACCACGGTGACGCGCGCATGCCCTGCCTCGCGCAGCCCTTCTTCGATGATGGAGGCGCGTATGGCATTTTCGTCGATCACCAGAATTGTCAGATCGAGATGCGTCATTATTCATTGATGACGCACTGCAGCAATTTTGGCAAGGTGTCGCCTGAAAAACGTGCATCAACGCAAATGCCTAAAAAACAATCAAATGCTGCACTTTTGGGCTTCTCCATTCAACAGACCGATGTCGATAGCCCGATTTTTCTGGCCCGTTGCCGCTTGAGGAAGCGCTCCGTTTCGGCGAAAAGGCGTGACGCTCTCGACCGCGATCTTTTTGAGGATCAGGAGTGCCAGATCCTCTGGGCAGAAGGTAGGTTTATTGGCCACCAGTGAAGTTCGTCCGATCGAACGGGTCGGGGACGATGGGCTTGCGGCGCGGGCGCTGCGGGCTGTTGAAGCGATCCTCGGCATTGCCGCGGCATCCGTTCTCGCCGTGTTGCTGTTCATGGTGCTCGTCACGGTCTGCCTGCGTTATTTCCTCGGCACCGGCTTCATCGGTGCCGAGGACCTCGGAGTCTGGCTGCATGTGGCACTGATCGCACTCGGCGCGCCGCTCAGCCTCAACAGCGCGCTTGCCATGCGCCTCGACGTTTTCGTCAGGATGCTGCCGGAAAGCCTGCAGAAGGTCACGCGGATCGGCGCCGATATCTTCACCGTGCTTTCCGCCTTGATCCTGAGTTTCGGCGGCAACCAGATCATGACGATGCTCGGCGGTATCTCGCCGACGCTCGGTCTGCCGGAATGGATCCGCTTCGGCTTCCTCGGCGCCGGCGGCGCGCTGATCCTCGTCGTATTGCTTCTGCAGCGTATCGCCGACGGCAAGGTCCTGCCGGTAACGCTTTCGCTTGCGCTGGGCGTCGCGCTCTATGCCGGCATCCCGCATATCTCAATTGATCTCGACTGGCCGCCAAGCATTTTCCTCGGGTTGATCGCGGCGATCGGTCTCGTGCTCGCCGCGCCGCTGCCGCACGCCTTTCTCGCCGCGGCCTATGTCGCCATCGCCTTCGGCAGCAGCCTGCCGGAAGCGGCGATCGTTTCCTCGACCGTCACCGGCATATCGAAATTCCTGCTGCTCGCCATTCCCTTCTTCCTGCTCGTCGGCGGCCTGCTGACGGCTTCGGGCGTCGCCAATCAGCTCGTCCGTTTTGCTGCCGCCATGGTTGGTCATCGCCGGGCCGGACTGGCGCAGACGACGCTTTTGACCAGTGTTCTCTTTTCCGGCGCTTCCGGCTCCTCGGTCGCAAATGCCGCTTTCGGCGCGTCGACCTTCCAGCCCGAACTGGTCAAGCACGGCTATCGACCGGCGCAGGCGGCGGCGATCATCGCCTCGACATCGGTTCTCGACAACATCATCCCGCCGTCGATCGCATTTCTCATCCTTGCCTCGGCGACCAATCTTTCCGTCGGCGCACTGCTCGTCGGCGGCTTTTTTGCCGGCTGCCTGATGGCCATATGCCTGGCGGTTGCCATTCACCTGACGGTCACCGAACAGGTGCCGTTGCCGCGCGCGACCGCGAGACAGCGCTGGCAATCGGCGGTCCAGGCGATCCCCGCCTTCGGCCTCGGCGTCATAGTCGTCGTCGGCATCCGTATCGGCATCGTCACGACCACGGAGGCAGCAGCACTCGCCGCCTTTTACACGCTGCTGCTCGGCATCGGTGCGCGCCTCGGTTTCCTCTCGCTCTATGTTGCCTTTCGTCAGGCGGCGGTCGAGGCAGCGGCGATCGGTCTCCTGATCGGCACGGCCGGCCCCTTCGCCTTCCTGTTGGCGGTCGATGACGTGTCCTCGCTGATCTCGCATCTGACGACGGCGCTCGGCGGCAGCGCGCTTGCCGTCATTCTTTTGTCGAACGTCATTTTGCTGTTCGTCGGTCTCGTTCTCGACATCGGTGCCGCGATCCTGCTCTTCGGCCCGATCCTGCTGCCGGCAGCGGTTGCCGCCGGCATCGATCCCATCCAGTTCGGCGTGATCATCGTGGTCAACCTGATGATCCACGGACTGACGCCGCCGCTCGGCATGCTGATCTTCGTCGTCAGCGGCGTCACCCGCATTCCCGCCTCAGAGCTCTTCCGGGCCGTCGTTCCTTATCTGCTCGCCCTTCTGGTCTCGCTCGCAATCCTTTGCGCCTGGGCCATCATCGTCTAACGAACAGGACAACCCCATGGACAATCTCAACCGACGCCATTTCCTGAAGACCGCAGCGCTCGCCGGAACGGCGCTCGCGGCGCCCGCTTTCGTCCGCACGGCCGCCGCCCGCACGACGACGATCACGATTGCCTCGCTGCTTAACGACGACAAGCCGGAAACGAAGATCTGGGTGAAGATCGGCAAACTGGTCGAAGCCAAGCTTCCCGGCCAGTTCAAGTTCAATATCGTCAGGAACGGCGCGCTCGGCGGCGAGAAGGAAGTGGCCGAGGGCGTGCGCCTCGGCTCGATCCAGGCCAGCCTCTCGACGGTCTCGTCGCTCTCCGGCTGGGCGCCGGAATTGCAGATCCTCGATCTGCCCTTCCTCTTCCGCGATGCCGACCATGTGCGCAGGACCGTCAGCGGCGATGTCGGTGCCGATCTCAAGCAGAGGCTGCAGGCGCAGAATTTCGTCGTCGGCGATTTCATCAATTATGGCGCCCGCCATCTCCTGACCAAGGAACCGGTGACGCGGCCCGAGCAACTCAAGGGCAAGCGCATCCGCGTCATCCAGAGCCCGCTGCACACCAAGCTCTGGAGCGCGTTCGGCACGACACCGATCGGCATTCCGATCACCGAGACCTACAATGCGCTCGCAACCGGCGTCGCCGACGCGATGGACCTGACCAAATCGGCCTATTCCGGCTTCAAGCTTTATGAGGTCGTGCCTGATATGACCGAGACTGGCCACATCTGGGCATCCGGCGTCATCTATTATTCCTCGACCTTCTGGGCTGGCCTCAATGACGAGCAGAAGGCGGTGTTCCAGCAGGCTTCCAGCGAAGGCGCCACCTATTTCAACCAGCTGATCGTCGACGACGAGGTGAAGTCCGTCGAGACGGCGCTTGGCCATGGCGGCAAGCTCTTGAAGCCGGAAGCCTTCGATGAATGGCAGAAGGGCGCGCAGGGCGTCTGGGCCGATTTCGCGCCTATTGTCGGCGGCATCGACAGGATCAAAACCGTGCAGGCGGCTTGAATGAGGGCAGGGCGGACCCCTGATGTTTCAGATAAGGCCGATTGAAATATCGGCCCTGTCATCGCTCGGATGCATCGGAAAAATAATGCCGCCGTAGGCCTGAAATCGAAAGAGCATGCCTTCGGTGATCGTGGTATATGACGTACTTAAAATCCTGGAATGGGAAGTTTTTATCTTCGGCCGGTGCGATCCTGTTGACCGCAATCTCGTGACCGCTTCCGGCGGACGGATCCCATGGCCTCGATTTGAGATGATCAAGATTTAACACAAGGCTTTGGAGGGCCGACCATGAGCTTACGCATCAACGATATTGCTCCCGATTTTACCGCCGACACCACACAGGGACCGGTCAGCTTCCATGATTGGATCGGCAGTGGCTGGGCCGTCCTGTTCTCGCATCCGAAGAATTTCACGCCTGTCTGCACGACCGAGCTCGGCGCCATGGCCGGCCTGGCCGGGGACTTTTCCAAGCGTGGTGTCAAGATCATCGGCATCTCCGTCGATCCTGTGGAAAGCCATGCCAAGTGGAAGAACGACATCAGGACCGCCACCGGCTTCGACGTCGATTATCCGCTGATCGGCGATAAGGACCTCAAGGTCGCCAAGCTCTACGACATGCTGCCGGCCGGCGCCGGCGAGAGCTCGGAAGGCCGCACGCCCGCCGACAACGCAACGGTGCGTTCGGTCTTCATCATCGGTCCCGATAAGAAGATCAAGCTGATCCTCACCTATCCGATGACGACGGGGCGGAATTTCAACGAGATCCTGCGCGCCATCGATTCCATCCAGCTGACGGCCAAGCACCAGGTGGCGACACCGGCGAACTGGAACCAGGGCGAGGACGTCATCATCACCGCAGCGGTTTCCAACGAAGACGCAATCACGCGTTTTGGCTCCTTCGATACGGTTCTGCCGTATCTCCGGAAGACCAAGCAACCGACGGCCTGACCGCTGTATTCAAAGCTTTCCTGAAGCCGCCGCGGCCATCTGGCGCGGCGGCTTTTTCGTGCGGGCATTGCGGAAATGGCAAGCTTCGCGCCTTGATCGATGCTATCTAGGATCACCGTCGCGATGGAAGTCGAACCTGCTGAGATCCGATGATAGGGCGAAAGCGTCAGTCCGGCATTGGGAGGAGAACGGCGAAGGCCATGCTTTCGCTCTGCCTTCTGTTTTCCGCCGCAGCCAGTGGAAAAGCCCAGCCGGAAGAAAGCGCTGCCGAGCCGGCCTGTCTCTACTCCGGGCCTTCGGCGTCGGGATCGGGCGAGACACTCTGCATCCGTAAGGACAATTTCAATCGCGACCTTTGCGTCGCGATCGAGCATTTCGCCAGCGCCAATCAATTGCCGCCGGATTATTTCGCCCGTCTCATCTGGCGCGAAAGCACCTTTCGCCCCGATGCCGTGAGCTTTAAGGGAGCGCAGGGGATTGCGCAGTTCATGCCCGGAACGGCGAAACTGCGCGGCCTTGAGGACAGCTACCAGGTGCTGGAAGCCCTGCGGAAATCGGCGCAGTATCTCGATGAATTGCGCAATCGTTTCGGCAATCTCGGCCTTGCCGCCGCTGCCTACAATGCCGGCGAAAACGGCCTTTCTTCTTACCTCGCGTCAGGAAGATTACCTTACGAGACGCGCGGCTACGTCATGGCGATCACCGCTCATACGGTGGAGGAGTGGAAGGACAATCCGCCGGAAGATGCGGCCGCCCCGCTCGACAAGGACAGGCCCTTTCTCGAGGGTTGCGTGGCGCTTGCCGAACGCCGGATATTGAAGGACACGCCTTGGCGTCCGGAGGGCGATTGGGCGCCCTGGGGCGTCCAGCTTGCCGCGAACGCGGATGTCGCGGTGGCCCGGCGTATGTTTCTCGATTCGGTGCAGGATCTGCCTGCGCCGCTCAATGCGGAGCAACCGCTGATCCTGCGACAGCGTGATCGCAGCTTCGGCTTTCGCCCGCGTTATGCTGCCCGCATCGGCCGGCAGACGCGCCCGGAAGCCAACAACCTCTGCAACCAGATCCGCAGTCACGGCGGCACCTGCCTTGTTTTCAAGAATCGATAGCGGGGCCGCTTTCCCATCTTGGCGAAAACTCCGCTTGCGGGATCGCGGCACGGCGCAGCATAGTCGGCGCGGATCATGCAAAGGGAGGAACGACAATGCGGGTTTTGGTCATCGGGGCAACGGGCCATGTCGGAACCTATCTCGTTCCTCGTCTGGTTGAGGCGGGGCACGACGTCGTCACGATCAGCCGCGGCGCCGCCAAGCCCTACACGGAAAACCGCGCCTGGGCTGCCGTCGATCAGCGTCGGATGGATCGGGCAGCGATGGAACGGACCGGTGAATTCGGCACGGCCGTGCGTGAGTTGAAAGCCGACACCGTCATCGACATGATCTGCTTCACGCTGGAGAGCGCGGAGCATCTGGTGACGGCACTATCGGGGCATGTCGGTCATTTCCTGCATACCGGCACGATCTGGACACACGGCCACGCCAGTGCCGTGCCGACACTGGAAGAGGCGCCGAAGTCTCCTTTCGGTCACTATGGCATCCAGAAGGCGGCGATCGAAACCTATCTGCTGCAGCAGGCAAGGCTTCACGGCTTTCCGGCAACCATCATCCATCCCGGCCATATTGTCGGTCCCGGATGGGCGCCGCTCAATCCTGCCGGTAATTTCAACCTGCAGGTCTTTTCAACCCTTGCTCGGGGAGAGACCCTGGCGCTGCCCCATTTCGGCCTGGAGACTGTCCATCACGTCCATGCCGATGACGTGGCGGCGATGTTCATGGGTGCGATCGCCAACAGGAATGCGTCGATCGGGGAAAGTTTCCACGCGGTTTCGGAGCAGGCGCTGACGCTTCGCGGTTATGCCGAAGCCATGTCGCGGTGGTTCGGGCAGGAGCCGAAGCTCACCTTCGCCCCATTCAATGCCTGGGCCAAAAGCCAGACGGCCGAAGATGCGAAGGCGACGTGGGAGCATATTGCCCGAAGCCCGAATTGCTCGATCGCCAAAGCCCGGCGCCTGCTCGGTTACACCCCCAGGTACACGTCCCAGCAGGCGGTGCAGGAGGCGGTGGGATGGCTGGTCGGGCAGGGGCGGATCAAAACCTGATCCACCATCGCTGCTATTGGCCGGCTTTCAGCGGATCAGGATAGCCCTGAAATCATTGACGTTGGTTCCGGTCGGGCCGGTTTCGAAGAGGTCGCTGGTGGCCGCAAAGCCGGAATAGCTGTCATTGCCGTCGAGCAGCCGGCGCGGATCGAGCCCGGCGGCACGAAGGCGCTTGACGGTGCCACCATCGGCAAAGGCGCCGGCATTATCCTCCGAGCCATCGATCCCGTCCGTGTCGGCGGCAAGGATATGGATACCCTCCTGTCCGTCGATATCAAGCGCCATGGCGAGCGCGAATTCGCCGTTGCGTCCGCCTTTGCCGCCCTTGGCTCGGAGCGTCACCGTCGTCTCGCCGCCGGAAAGGATGACGACCGGCTTCGAAAACGGCCTGTTCCGGCCCAGCACCTCGCGGGCGATGGCCGCATGCACCCGCGCCACGTCGCGCGATTCTCCCTCGATCGCATCCGAAAGGATGGCGGGCTCGATCCCCTGCGACTTCGCCAGGGCCGCAGCGGCCTCCAGCGACACGCCGGCAGAGGCGATGATATGATGCTCGTGCCGTAGGAAGACCGGATCGTCCGGCCGCGGTGCATCGGCCTTCGGCAAGTTCAGATGGTCGAGCGCCGCCTGCGGCAGCTGCAATCCATATTGCCTGATGATCTCCAGCGCATCGTGCCGCGTCGAACCGTCAGGCACGGTCGGCCCGGAGGCGACATGCGCCGGGTTGTCGCCGGGAATGTCGGAGACGATCAGGCTGACGACCCTTGCTTTGGTTGCTGCCGCAAGTCTCCCGCCTTTGATGGTCGAGAGATGTTTGCGCACGACATTCATCGCCGAGATCGGCGCGCCTGAGGCAAGCAGCATTTCGTTGAGGGCAATCTCGTCTTCGAGGGCCAGCCCCTCCGGCGGGGCGGGCAGCAGGGCCGAGCCGCCGCCGCAGATCAGCGCGATCACCAGATCGTCTTCCGTCAGTCCGTTCACCGTCTCCATCAGCCGCCTTGCCGCGGCAAGGCCTGCCGCATCGGGCACCGGATGGGCAGCCTCGATGATGTCGATATCGATTGTCTCGCAGCCGTAACCGTAGCGGGTGACCACCAGACCCTCGAGCGGTCTATCCCAGACGCTTTCAAGCGCCCGCGCCATCTGCGCAGCACCCTTGCCGGCGCCGATTACCACGGTCTTTCCCTTCGGCCGATCCGGCAGGTTTGCCTTGATGCCGGTTATCGGATCGGCGGCGCGAACCGCCGCGTCGAACAGGCTTTTCAGGAAATTGCGGGGAACGGTCATCGTCATCAGTGGTCTCTGTGCCTGGAGTGTCGATCGTGACACGGACTGTCGGCGCATCGGCGTGCCGGCGTCAAGGTCGAAGGCGAGGCTGACTGACGGCCGTGGGCTGCAAATTCTGCTTCGTCAAAAGGAACCGATACGAACGATAGAAAGCATTAACCATAGTCCCGTAGACAACGAATAGGATCAAAGGAACCTGTGTTCAATGGCTACTGAAATGACCTGCCGCCCCGCCGCCCGTAGTGAAGGCAGGGTTATTGCTTTTCCCTCTGCAACCGGAACCGCCAATATCGAGCGCTGCGCCCGTGAACTCGGCCGCCGACACGGCGCAGAGGCAATAGAATTCTGGAGGGCCGAATGCCGCAGGCTCGCCGATCAGCTTCTGGCAGCCGGGATGCCGGAGAGCGACGTTGGTCAGCGGGTGCTGCAGTTTCAGCAGGATGTCCAGATCGAACTCGTCCTCAGCCATCAAAACGGGCCACTGCCCAAGTCCCAAAACCGATAGCGCAATCTCGCCGGCTTCCGACGGTCATCCTGGCATGACGGCATAGCAGCCA
The DNA here is from genome assembly GCF_019685125.1 of Rhizobium sp. NZLR10. Taxonomy (NCBI): domain Bacteria; kingdom Pseudomonadati; phylum Pseudomonadota; class Alphaproteobacteria; order Hyphomicrobiales; family Rhizobiaceae; genus Rhizobium; species Rhizobium sp. NZLR10. The sequence goes on from NZ_JABDWE010000002.1 coordinate 86,065, forward strand.
GGGCTGCTCGGTCTGTCGCTTTACCGCAGCAGGCCGGCGGATCGAAGGGCGTCTTCAATGACCTTCTGAATGCCGCCACGGTCGCTCTCCGCGGCGAATGGAGCCGTGGCGTTTTCCGGTTGCGCAGCAGAGGATTTGGCGACGAGTCGCTTTTCAAACGAGGGAACCAGACCCCAGGATCTGGCAATTTCCACCGTCGAGGAAATTCCGACGTCAAGCATGAAGGGGCCGCTTGCCCCGTAGCCGGTGCCGACATCGAGCGGAGTGCCGTGATCCATCCCGGCAATCGTATAAAGCTCAATCACCTCGACCCCATGAGCATCGGTCCACACCCTTCGCTGATGTCGCCCGATATCCTCGACGCGTGACGGCGATGCGTCGACGCTGTGGATATTTCTCCATTGCTCCACGATCGCATTCGCATTGGCTGGCACGACGGTTCTGTCGGCGGTTCCCTGCCAGAGTGATAATGTCGGCCAGGGACCTTTGTGCCCTGAAGCGCTTCTCAACCGCAATTCAAGTTCTTCTGCCGTCGGACCGCCGTGGCCGCGCATTCGGTCGAATGCCTCGGGAATGGTCGCGGCGCTTGCATAGGGCAGGCCCGCAATGATCGCGCCGCCGGCAAAAACCTCCGGATAGGTGGCAAGCATGGCGGCGGCCATGGCGCCACCGGCCGAAAGCCCCGTCACGAACACGCGCCGGCTGTCGATACCGTGTTCGGCAACGAGTTTTGCGATCATCTGGCGAATGGAAGAGACCTCGCCGTGATCGCGTCTTGTGTCCTCCGGGTTAAACCAGTTGAAGCAGAGGTTTGGATTGTTTGCCCGTCGCTGCTCGGGAAACAGTAGCGCGAAGCCATAGTCCTCGGCCAATCGCGACCACCCCGACCCGATATCATAGCCGGCGGCAGTCTGGATGCAGCCGTGCAGGACGACGACCAGCGCCATGTTTTTCCCGCGCTTCGTCGGCAGATAGGTATGGCCTCCCAAAGCACCCGGGTTTGCGCCAAACGCCTCCAAGGCGACAAGATCGGAATTGTCCTGCGTGGGTTGGGGGCGAAGCGTTCCACGCAGCGCAGCAAGGCGTGCGAGAGTGTCTGACATAGATCTCATGAAAAGTCTCCGCCAATCAGCAGCCGGGATGGCGGTGATGCTTAACCAAACGTCTACACTAGCAAAAAGTTGCTGCGCTGCACAATATTTTCTGAGTTGGCCGTGTTTCCGGGTGCGCTGACGGCTCACCGGCGAGGAACTTCGGCCCGGATTTGACGTTGATGTTGTCGATTGACGGCATTGATGCTGCGATCCAGCGAGGCTTTTCAGATGTCGAACAAACCCAACTTCTTCTCTTCCTTTGCAACCCTCGTCGCCGATTTCTCGGGAAAGCCGTTCACCTTCGTAGCGGCGCTGGCGCTCGTACTTGCATGGGCGATCTCCGGCCCGTTTTTCGGCTATTCTGAAACCTGGCAGCTTGTGATCAATACAACCACGACCATCATCACCTTCCTGATGGTATTTGTCTTGCAGAACAGCCAGAACCGCGACGGAAAGGCGGTCCAGGCCAAGCTTGACGAACTCATCCTGACGAGCCAGGCCGCCAACAAGTTTGTCGGTATCGAAAAGCTGGAGGAGGAGGAACTCAGGGAAATGAGCAAGACGCTTGCCGCGCAAGCCGACTGCGTCGAGGAAAAAGCGGATGAAAAGTCTGCCGCAGAGGCGGCATCCGCCTGATGCATGCCGCCTCCGTGCGACGCGCTTCAGTTCATTGTCTTTGAGATCTGGTCGTGGTGTTGTTGGCGCATTTCCTCGATGGCGTCGGCATCTTTCTTCTCAGCCGCAATCCAGTGATTTCTTGCCTTGCTTGATCGGATGAGTTCGTCGAGCTTTGCATGGAGCGCCATCATGTCCCGATTTTGCGAGTGCTGCACCAGCAGCAAAATGAAAAATATAATAGCTGTACCGACCATGTTGGTCAGCAGAAGCCACTGCCGCGGGAAGGAAAAACTCAGGCCGACTGCCGCCCATGTGGCTACGAAAGCGACCAGCGTGACAGGGACCACACGATGCCCTGCCCATAAGACGGCTAAGTCGGAGATCTGTCGAAAGCACCAGCGCATACGGCTCTCCACAGCGCATTGGACGGAAGATGGAACAGATCGAAGCAGTTTCCATCACGTAGTTTCAATAAATTGCGTGCCTCATACGGTATAAAACCCGCGTTTACGCGGGTTTTAGATTGCGACAAATCATTCCCATGGCGGCGGTCAATTCCGTTTGACCGAGGGTTCGCGGCCCCAGACACGCAGTTTGCCAAGCACCTTGACGAAGGCCGATACATCCCCAGCCGCTCCGAGCGCAATCACGCCCTCATCCCGTGAATCGGCAATTCCGGCCTTCTGCATGAGTGGCAGCGCTGTTTCCACATAGCCGATGAACTTGCAGTGCACGAAGGCATCCGACACGAAATCATGGGCCGTGGCCTCCTTCAGCAGGTCACTCGTTCCCGCCGACGAGGGGAGGAGCGCGACGGCGTCGTAGAGCACCGAGGGTCCTCCGTCGATCATCTGATGCGCCTCGATCCAATTGCCGTCCGAGAGCGTCACGCCGCCGATCTTTGGCGCGATCACTTCGAAACTTGCCCTCTGTTCGGTGATTTCAGCAAGCAGCGCCTTGAAGATAGCGGCATCGGTACCATCGCTGACAAGAATGCCGAGCTTGCGTCCTTCGAACCGCTTCGGACCGCGCTCGATAATGCTGAGCGCCGGCGACGGCTCGAGATCCTGCCGCGTCGGCATGGCGGCATCGGCAGGTTTCGGCATCGATTTGAAGCCGAGCGCGTGGCCGACCTTGCTGGCCAGGGTCTCATCGATGTTCATCAGATGCGAGACCATGCGTTCGCGAATGACAGGTGTCTCGACCTTGCTCAGTTCGAAGATCAGCGCTGCCGCGATATGGCGTTGCTCCGGCGGTGTCTGGCTGATGAAGAACTGCCTGGCCTGGCTGTAATGATCGGCAAAGCTTTCCGGCCGCAACCGGACTTTGGGACCCTGCTCCTCGGCGGGGAAGTGACGATAGCCCTGAACCGGCGATTCTCGTGGCCCTTGATTCCAGGAGTTCGGTTGGTAATTGACCCGCCCGACAGGATTGCGCATCGCCATATGGCCATCCTGCTGGAAATTGTGGAAGGGACATTTCGGAGCATTGATCGGCAGATGGGTGAAATTCGGACCACCCAGACGTTTCAGCTGCGTGTCGAGATAGGAGAAGTTCCGTCCCTGCAGAAGCGGGTCGTTGCTGAAATCGATGCCGGGCGGAACGTTCTGCGTCATGAAGGCGACCTGCTCGGTCTCGGCGAAAAAGTTTTCGGGCATTCGGTCGAGCACGAGACGGCCGACCGGTTTGACCGGCAAGACCTCCTCGGGAATGATCTTCGTCGGATCGAGGATGTCGAAGTCGAACGTATCGGCGAAGTCCTGATCGAAGAGCTGGACACAGAGCTCCCATTCCGGGAAGTTTCCTGACTGGACCGACTGCCAGAGGTCGCGGCGATGGAAGTCCGGATCCGCACCATTGATTTTGACCGCCTCGTTCCATGCGACGGATTGCAGGCCAAGTTTCGGTTTCCAATGGAATTTGACGAAGGTCGATTCATCGGCGGCGTTGATGAAGCGGAAGGTGTGAACACCGAAACCCTCCATGAAACGAAAGGAGCGCGGGATGGCGCGGTCCGACATGACCCACATGATCATGTGCATGCTTTCGGGGGTGAGGGTGATGAAGTCCCAGAAATTGTCATGCGCCGACTGCGCCTGCGGAAATTCCCTGTCGGGCTCCGGCTTCACGGAATGGATGACGTCGGGAAATTTGATTGCGTCCTGAATGAAGAAGACGGGAATGTTATTGCCGACCAGATCCCAATTACCCTGCTGCGTATAGAGCTTCACCGCGAAACCACGAACGTCGCGCGCCAGATCAACGGAACCCTTGCTGCCGGCAACTGTGGAAAACCGTACGAAGGCTGGCGTCTTTTCGCCAGGCCGCTGGAAAAGATCGGCCCGGGTATAGGCGGCCAGCGATTCGTATGTTTCGAAGTAGCCATGGGCGCCGTAACCGCGCGCATGGACGACCCGCTCGGGGATGCGCTCGTGGTCGAAATGAAAAATCTTCTCGCGAAAATGGAAGTCCTCGATGAGGGCGGGGCCACGGGCGCCGACGCGAAGCGTATTCTGATCGTCGGAGACGGGGCCGCCTTGAGCCGTGGTCAACACCGGCATGCCGTCTTCGGCAAACTGATGAAGCTCACCGCCTGCACCGCGATGCAGTTTCTGATCATGGATCGTTGCACTGTCCGAGGGCGAGATCTTGGACGTCTTCTTGGCCATCTATCTTCTCCGGAAAAGGTTTGACTTAACCGAAGCTCAAAAATGGCCACATGTTCCGCTCGCCGCAAAATAAACTGCAACCTGGCGAAGGGCTGCGTTTCAAACAAGACAACATAAATAGGGCGCGCGGCCTTTCGACCCCGCGCCCCGAGTTCACCCGGGCCTTTAGCGCCGGGAAGTGACGATGAGATCTTCCTCTTCGTCGCGTTGCGATCCGCCAAACGCTGCGGCGGCAGAGGCGATGAAAGCCCCGATCAGAAGTGACAGCGAGCCGAGCAGGGCCGTGGTGGAGGCCGCCTTGCGTGCCTCATCGGCAGCTTTCTGGGCGGCAACCTTGGTGTCGTCGATACGCTTCAACACCGCATCGACGCGGGTGCGTGCATCGGCTTCGGAAAGACCGGTCCGAGAAGAGACGATGGTGGCAAGATAGGCCTTGTCGTCATCGGGAATCTTGCCCTCGGCGGCGCCGTTGAGCAGGATGCGAGACACCTCCGATGTTGCCGCGGAATCATTGGATGTGGCCGCTGCTCGCGCCTGATCGGGGCGCAGCAGTGCGTCGGTAAAATAGGAAGTGGAGAGATCCACCGGCGAAGTTGCCGACGATGCTGCTGCTGTACCGGCGGCAGTGGCAGTCGATCCCACGGCATGTGCCGCTGAACCCACGGCTTGTGCACCTGCGCCGGCCAGCGAGGTCAGCGACGATGCAAGAAAGCAGGCGACGAAGACTGTCGCCAAAGCCCAGCTCAAGAAACCATGCGCGGTGTCACGGAAGAAAACTTCATCAGTGTGGACAGCCGCCCATTTCGTCCGCAGCCGTCCGGTAATATAGCCTCCGAGCGCCGAAGAGAGCCATTGCACGAGAACGAGCCAGATTGCCGCCGTCACACCGAGTGTCCCGAGCGAACTGCTTTGTCCCGACCAGGGCGACACCATGGTCAGCCCGAGCCCGGATCCGAGCAGCAAAAGGATGAGCGTCACGCCAATGGCTGCCGCGGCTCCCCCAAAGATGGGCCCCCATGTCATAGCCGATTTGGAGGATTCGACCGGAGTGGCAATCTCTCCGGAACCTGTCATTGAAACCGACATATCTGTTCCTATCGCATAAACAGAGCCAGAAGAATGATGATAGGCAGTGGAACACCGAGCAGCCAAAGTAGAATACCGCGACCCATGAGAGACCTCCTGTCAGAAACTGACGTTACGTTGTTAATGCCACTCAACTTTGAACCACGGCCTTTGTTCCCGGCCGGCTTGATCGTCGACGATCTTCAGGCGCGGATGATAAAGATCGACGAAATCTTGGACGCTCCCGCTAACGCCAGTCGAGCAACGCGCCTATATCTTTGGGGGCAAGATAAATTCCTCCCGCTGCTCCCAAGGGACAGGCACTCATGATGGCGTCACGGCGTAAACTGGAGAAGCATCAATGAACAGATTTCGGGCATTTGTAGCAGCCGGAGCAATCAGTCTTGCCGCCATGATCTCGGCCTGCTCGACACCGCCGAATTCATATGGCACAGCATCGGGATATCAGCCGGGAGATTCCATGAATCCGGCCTGCGCCGATGGCTTCCGACCCGGCGACGGTCGTTCGTGCAGCTATTAAAGGCAGGCGGCTCGCGTCTGCACAGAACGGGAGTATGGGGGAGAAGTCAGGCAGGCGCTCCGTAGTCGGGAGCGTTGGCCAATAGGATCGCGATCGCGCCCGGACGTCATTTCCGTTTGATTGTAGCCCCAACGGCAGCGCCGAGCGCAACCCCGAACGTGATGCCAATCGCGACGTCGTCGAACAGAATCGGGCCGACCGCGGCGCCTATTCCAATTCCTATTGCCATACCGAGAGCCATGACTGAGCCTATCCGGTTGCTGTGGCGGTAGTATGTGTTTGAAAAGGAGCTGCGAGCGCGGTTCCCACGCTCCAATGATCAAGAGAGAACGGCCACGTGATCTCGTGGCAGCGACGTGACGTCAATCTGCCGCCCGACCCCATTCTAAAGTTAATGGCGGTCGCGTCCTGCCTCAGCCTCTACATCATTCGACCGTCAACGCAAAGGCCGGCCGGTTCGTCGTTTCGCTTTCATTAAAGACGAACGCCAGGACGACCAGCCCCGGAGGTATCGCCGTCGATGAAGGCCGGCGCCACGAGGGCTTACACGACCGCGGCCACGCTGTTCTCTCGCGACCTGGATCTTTGGGACTATGCCAACAATGTCACTGGCCGTGAAGGCGCAATGCATCGATCAACTGGTGCACCTTATCGGTTGCGTAAACGATATCCTCGCGGGGCAAGTGCACCGTGATTTCGATCTGCTGCCATCGACCGCCATTGTTTTTCGCGTAACTCACGGCGGCCTGTAGAGATTTGAATTCAACCGCGGGCGCGTCGGCAATCCAGAACTGCACGGTGCAATCGGCTTCGGAATAGTCGGAGAGTGCTTTGAGTGGGTCTAGGGCCATGCGATGGGCTCTACACCCTTGGCGGTTCTTTGGCTACCGCAGGTGAAGCGCCGCTGCTGTTTTCGAGTCGCGCAATCCGGTGAAGACGTCTGCAATGTTATAGTGGTGCTCTGTGCTAGGGCGAAGTAGCGTCTGCCAAGTTCGCAGCATGAGAACTTTTCAGGCCTCTCAGAACGTTGCCGATCGCGGTCTCTTGATGCGGCCACGGGCCAGGAGCGAGTGGTCCACAGGAGCACGGGGTATGACTAGCTTGACCCCTGTCTTGCTTTGCTTGAACCGGATCGTGACCATCACGATGGCAGGCGAGCGACGCCGCTTCATACGGCGCCGCGGCCGGGCGGCTCTCAGCTTTATGGGTGCGCTCGGTTCCTTTCGGCCGCTGCCCAGGCCAACAGCGGGGGGCACTTCACGCCACATTGACGTGACCTCCGCTCCTCCAACACCGATGGCCGGCGCGATCACCACCCCATCCGACACTAGGGCGCGGCGGCTGGTGTCTTTCTGGAAATTCCACAGCGGAGAGCCGTTCATGCCAGGTTAATGCCTATTAACCCAGACTCGGAGCCTGAAAGGATGCGCCGATGAAAAAGCTTTTTCCCGCAGTCGCAGCCACAGTCTTGGCTGCATGTTTTGCCCTGCCGCTAAACGCCACGCCGATCGTCGTGCCGAAACCAGTTGCAATGCACACCGCCGACGTCGAGCAGGTCAAACACCGTCGACACGGCAATGGATATGCGTATGGCCACTGGAAGAACCGCCGGTACGCTTACCGCGACTGCCGGTACTACGGTTCGTGCTACCGTCCGCGGTATTACGGGCATCGCGACTATTACGGCTATCGCGACGATTACGGCTATCGCAACGATTACGGCTATCGTCGTCGGTCAGGTGTGACCGTGTATTTCGATTTTTAGTCGGCAGTAACCCGGTCACAGTCGCGTCGGCCTGACCTAACCACACCACCACAGCAGCCCGTCGAGCAGCAACTCGGCGGGCGTTTTGTTTCCGGCGTCTGAACAAAAAAAGGTCGGGGGGAGCATTCGACCCGACCTTTCTTTGATTACATCAGCACGGTGCCAGTTCATCCGTGGTCACCAGCAAAAGCTATCCGATGGATTGAATTTATGCGTCTTGTGGATTTTCGCAAGGATTAGGGGATGCTGATTTAGGGCTAAAAGTGAGAAGAAAGCGCCTGTCTTCGGATTTCTCAACGAAACAGGCGATTAACTTGAAACTGGCTCCCCGGGCCGGATTCGAACCGGCGACCTGTCGATTAACAGTCGAATGCTCTACCGCTGAGCTACCAGGGATCACTGCTTGGCGCGGTGTGAGTGGGCTAATACAAATGCTTGCCCGATTTGCCAAGCGGTTTTTTCAAAAAAATGAAATGAACTTGTATTTGGGATGCCTGTGCCCATCTCTGGGGAATGACGAATCGGAATGATCGCGAACAGACGAGGGCCGGCGAAAGGCCCAAAAAGCGGGCGGGGCGCTTCGGCATCGATCATGCAAGCGGCAGGCTTATGCTCGGCTCCTTCAGCATCGGAATGCCCCGTTCGCGCATCGCGCGGATGGCGATCGGCGTGGCCCTCATTCTTTGCGGGTTCTTAGGCTTCCTGCCAATCTTGGGATTCTGGATGCTGCCGCTCGGCCTCCTGGTGCTTTCGCACGATCTGCCTGTCGCGCGCAGGCTTCGGCGGCGGCTGGTGGTCTGGTGGCACAGGCGGCGGGACCCGGCTGGCTGACAGTCATCTCCAGAAAGATTTGGCGAAACCCTGAATGGCTTTTGCCTTCATGGTTTATGGATTGTAAAATGCGAAAACGCGCCAATTGGTCCAGGTGAGGAAATGAAGGCATTATTTATCGTCGTTGTGTCAGCGGCGGCGATTTTTTCAAGCGTTCCTGCCGAGGCCCTCGACAGCCGGGGTTTTGACGCTCGCGGCGTCTGCCGCCGTCCCGAGGGATGCGTGATCGACCAAGGTCAAGGCGGCGGCTATAACGGACCTCGTAACTATCGCAATTTCAACGGCCGGAACGAGCGTGATGGCAGCAACGATCGCCACCGCGACGATCGCCGTTATCGCAATCAGAACAGAACCGACAATGTCGACCCAGCAGCCAGTCGCCTTGCCGCAGGCCCAGCGATTGAGCCGGGCACGCCGCCTATGCGAATTTGGGCCTAATTCGACCTGAGTTCGCTTTCCTCGAACACTCCACTGGGACCCGGATCGAGGCTGGTCACCATGAGGAGGCTGCAGACGGCAAGCAGGAGGACGAGCTTCAGCGCGTGGGAGACCGAGACCGGATGTCGCCCACCCCGTGATACGCGGGAAGGCGCAACATAATAACTGTAATAGAAGTGCGGATCACTCGTTTCCAGCAGGTTCTGGTAGACGTGCGGCGGAATATCCGCATGTTTCACTGGTGGAGAACCCGGGAATTTTACGTGGAGATCCCGGCTGTCGGCGTCGTATGCCGCATGCACGTGCTTCGATTTGAGGGCAGCCCAATCCATTGCAGCTCCTATCACCCTCCCGGGGGCAATATGAGGCCAACAGCACGATCGTCAAGCTGACAATTCGTTTCAAATGCAAACATTGGCAGGAAATAGGGCATCGTCACGGCCATGGAAATCCCAGCCTGCGCCCGCGCCGTTCCGGGATGGGAAAATGGCCTTTTCGGCAGCAGCGGAATGGCGTTTTTCCGAAATGCCCTCTTGCGATTTCCTTACGATCATTCTAAACGCTCGCCACGGCTCAGATAACGAGCGCGTGAGGCCTCGTGGCGGAGTGGTGACGCAGAGGACTGCAAATCCTTGTACCCCGGTTCAATTCCGGGCGAGGCCTCCAAAATTTTCCACACGACGTATACCGCCTGGCTGCGGCCGGTTAAGCGACGAGGCGTCGCGTCTGAAACGCACGGCTACCAGATCCGCGGGCGGGCCGAAAAATCGAACTGCGACGGATTGATTCCCCTGAGGCGGTGAAGCGCCTTCAGGCCGCCCTTGCGGATTTGCGCCTGATATTCCAGATCGCTTGATCCAGACCCGCTACCGATTTCGGGACCAGCGCCGAGCAGCCGTCGCATGGCCCGCGGCGAAACGCCGGTGAAGCTGCGAATGTCGCCGCTGCTGTATTTGATCAGCAGCAGGCGGGCATCGGCATTGTAGTGAAGCGCTTCTATATCACGCGATTTTATCAGAAAGGTTTGCATGCGCACACCCATAGCGAAAGGTGAGGGCGCCGCAACAAAATGGTTGACGTAACGTTAATGTGCGTGAGGCGGTCGAGGCTGGAAGTGCTGGCTACACCCCGGGGTCGCGCCGTGATTTCAAACGAACCGAGCGCAAATCAAACCCGCGTCTGCCTGCATGAGATTGCCGCAGACGATATGCCGGGAATATCTCTGAGCGCCCTTCGGCGCCCAATCACTTCAGGGTCGTTTCGCCGTCAAGCAGCCCGCAGCAGAATATGCCGATGAGCGCTGCGACGATGAAAAAATCGAACAGCGAGAAATGCTCGAAAATCGCAGACATTGCCTGCTCCTCCTTATTTCCTCCGTTGAGGATCATAACATGACGGGGCAGGGGATTCCACGTTTGCGTTGCAGCGCTTCAATCCCCCTGTGGCGCGGAAGATGCGCCTGCCGGATTCTTTACGCCGGAGGCTGCCAAGCCTTGAAAGCAACCGTGGCGGGGATTAAGAGACGAAGGATAGGAACCGCTTTCAAGAGCCAGAGGACATGATGGATTTCGAAGCAGCGCGCGCAAAGATGGTCGACACCCAGGTTCGCACGACGGACGTTACCTCGCATTCCGTGCTGACGGCGTTTCTCTCCGTGCCGCGTGAGGCATTCGTGCCGGAGAAGGCGAAGCTGCTGGCTTACATCGACAACGATGTCGAGATATCGGCCGCAGCACCGGGAAAGCCGGCCCGATTCCTGATGGAGGCATCGCCGCTCGCCAAGCTGCTGCAATTGGCCGCGATCACCAAGAATGATTTCGTCCTCGAAGTCGGTTGCGGTACGGGTTACGCATCGGCGCTGCTGTCGATCATTGCCGGCTCCGTCATCTCGCTCGAATGCGATGAGACGCTGGCCGCCGAGGCGAAGGCGCAGCTTTCCGGCTATGCCAAAGTCGAAGTCGTGACCGGACCACTCGAAAAGGGCTACGCTGCCGGCGCTCCCTATGATCTGATCTTCGTCAATGGCGCAGTCGAGGAGGTTCCGGCGGCTCTTCTCGGTCAATTGCGTGATGGCGGCCGTTTGATCACCGTCGAAGGTTACGGCAATGCTGCCCGCGCCAAGGTATTCGTCGCCGAGCGCGGCGCCGTTTCGGAAAACGTCTTCTTCAATGCCTCCGTGAAGCCGCTGCCCGGTTTCGCCAAGGCGCGCGAATTCGTTTTCTGAGGCGGTTTTGTCGATGAATTCAGCAACGGGCGTCAATGGGGCCTGTCAGACCGGCTAATAGGCCTGCCTATTTCTCTGTCGCAGATCCTCGGCACAAGGCCGAGGATGACGCCGAGTAAAGAGCAAGGCTTGTCATTAATGCTCGGTTTTTGTTCGTGCCGCTGGAAAGCCTTCACAAACATGAATTACCCTGATGCCGCCAGGTCGCAAACATCGGGTAACAAAACTGTGCATGGCCGCATTCATTTGATTCGCGATGATTTTTTTCCTGCCTGGGGTATTCTAAGGTCGTGGTGATTCGGGTGAACGCTCCACATCATCCGGTCGTTGTTTTTGGATAACGGGGATTGAAATGGCTCAGCCAGGTGTAGCGCGTGAACCGTCCATGGAAGAAATTCTGGCCTCCATTCGCCAGATCATCGAAAGCAATGAGCCCGGCGCCGGCAAGGCGATCTCCGCATCCCTGCCGCCGGTCTACGGCGCCGATGAGGACGAGAACGGCTCCGAAATCCATCTGACGGTGGATGACACCTATGCCGGCGTGGAGTTCCCCGAACCGGCCATGCGCTCCTCCGATCCGCGTTTCGTCGCAGCCAATTCGGCCGGCACCGCCCCTGAAGCAGAAGTGCCGGCCCGCGCCCTGTCGCTTGCCGATGTCGCCGCCCGCGTGCGCGCCGCCTCCGAGCGCAGCGCCGTGCAGGCCGGTCAGGCACTGCGTGAGATTCCGAGCGGCTTCCGCCAGCCCGAACTGCAGCCGGCAGTGATGCCGGAGCCGCCGCGTGCAGCAGCACCGCAGCCGCAGCCGGCGCAGCCTGTTTTTCCTCCGGCTAGCGTTGCACCCGTTCCGCAGGCGGTGATCGAGCAGCCGGCCGAGCCGGTCTATGCGGAAGCACCGCGGGTCGCAATCGACGAGCCGGCGCCCGCCGTCGAAACAATGCCGCCGGTTTTGGAACCCGCACAGTCGTCGGCCGAACGTTTTCTGCCGAGCGTCATGGACGAGGTCCAGCCGACGCTGCTTTCACAGGATGCCGGTCTGCAGATCAGCCGCTCTTTCGAGGAGCTCGCCGCCGCGATCGACGGTGCGGAGCGCCGCTCGCTGGACGAGATTGCAGAGGATATGCTGCGCCCGATGCTGCGCGAATGGTTGGACGACAATCTGCCGACGCTGGTCGAGCGGTTGGTGCGTGAAGAGATCGAGCGCGTGGCGCGCGGCCCGCGCCGCTGATCGGATTGCTTTTTCCTGAAAAGCCGCTCCGGTCTCCGGGGCGGCTTTTTTATTGACTTGCCGGTAGCCATCCTATTTACAAACGCCATCCTCGAACCTCGAAATTGGTCAGAAAATGCTCGACAAGACCTATGATTCAGCTGCCGTCGAACCCAAAATCGCTGCAAAATGGGATGAGGACGACGCCTTCCGCGCCGGCGCGAACGCCAAGCCCGGGGCCGAGACCTTCACCATCGTCATCCCGCCGCCGAACGTTACCGGTTCGCTGCACATGGGCCATGCGCTCAACAACACGTTGCAGGACATCATGGTTCGCTTCGAGCGCATGCGCGGCAAGGACGTGCTCTGGCAGCCGGGCATGGACCATGCCGGCATCGCCACGCAGATGGTCGTCGAGCGCAAGCTGATGGAACAGCAGCTGCCCGGCCGCCGCGAAATGGGCCGCGACGCCTTCATCGACAAGGTCTGGGAGTGGAAGGCTGAATCGGGTGGCCTGATCTTCAACCAGCTGAAGCGCCTTGGTGCCTCATGCGACTGGTCGCGCGAACGCTTCACCATGGACGAGGGCCTGTCGAAGGCCGTCCTCGAAGTTTTCGTCACACTCTACAAGGAAGGCCTGATTTACAAGGACAAGCGCCTCGTCAATTGGGACCCCAAACTCCTGACTGCCATTTCCGACATGGAGGTCGAGCAGCACGAGGTAAAGGGCCATCTCTGGCATCTGCGCTATCCGCTAGAGCCGGGTGTCACCTACCAATATCCGATTGCATTCGACGAGGAAGGCAAGCCGACCGAATTCGAGACGCGTGACTATATTGTCGTCGCGACAACGAGGCCGGAGACGATGCTGGGTGATACCGGCATTGCCGTCAACCCCGAAGACGAGCGGTATGAATCGATCGTCGGCAAGCATGTCATCCTGCCGATCGTCGGCCGCAAGGTACCGATCGTCGCTGATTCCTATGCCGATCCGACGGCCGGCACGGGCGCGGTGAAGATCACGCCTGCGCATGATTTCAACGACTTCGAGGTCGGCAAACGCGCGAAGCTGCGTACCATCAATGTCATGAATGTCGATGCCACGATTACCATCAAGGAGAACGAGGACTTCCTCGAAGGTCTCGACAATCCGGCAGCGCTGCATGGCGCCTGGGACCGTCTGGAAGGACAGGACCGTTTCTTCGCGCGCAAGATCATCGTCGAGATTTTCGAAGAGGCCGGCCTCGTCGACAAGATCGAGCCGCACAAGCACATGGTGCCGCACGGCGACCGCGGCGGCGTGCCTATCGAGCCGCGGCTGACTGAACAATGGTTTGTCGACAACAAGACGTTGGGACAACCCGCGCTGGAATCCGTTCGCGAGGGAAGAACCAGGTTCATTCCCAGGAACTGGGAAAACACCTATTTCAACTGGCTGGAGAACATCGAGCCGTGGTGTATTTCTCGCCAGCTCTGGTGGGGGCATCAGATTCCCGCCTGGTATGGCCCGGACGGCCAGGTCTTTGTCGAACAGACAGAGGAAGAGGCGCTGCAGGCGGCGATCCAGCATTACCTCTCGCATGAAGGACCAATGAAGGCTTATGTCGAGGACCTGCTCGAAAACTTCAAGCCGGGCGAGATCCTGACGCGGGATGAGGACGTGCTCGACACATGGTTCTCCTCCGCGCTCTGGCCATTCTCGACACTCGGTTGGCCGGACGAAACGCCGGAACTCGCACGCTATTATCCGACGAGTGTTCTGGTCACCGGTTTCGATATCATCCCGTTCTGGGTCGTTCGCATGATGCAGATGGGCCTGCATTTCATGAAGGACGAGAATGGCGATCCTGTCGAACCCTTCCATACGATCTACATTCACGCGCTGGTGCGCGACAAGAATGGGCAGAAGATGTCGAAGTCCAAGGGCAACGTCATTGATCCCCTGGAACTGATCGATGAATATGGCGCCGACGCGCTGCGTTTCACGCTGGCGATCATGGCGGCGCAGGGCCGCGACGTGAAGCTCGATCCGGCCCGCATCGCCGGCTATCGCAACTTCGGCACAAAACTCTGGAACGCCACGCGCTTCGCCGAGATGAACGGTGTCAAGAGCGACCCGCATTTTGTGCCCGAGGCGGCCGAACTCACCATCAACCGCTGGATCCTGACGGAGCTTGCCCGTACGGAACGTGACGTTACGGAAGCGCTTGAAGCCTTCCGCTTCAACGATGCCGCCGGCGCGCTCTATCGCTTCGTCTGGAACGAGGTCTGCGACTGGTATCTCGAGCTCCTGAAGCCGGTCTTCAATGGTGAGGACGAGGGTGCCAAAGCCGAGGCCCAGGCCTGCAGCGCCTATATTCTCGAAGAGATCTACAAGCTGCTGCATCCCTTCATGCCCTTCATGACCGAAGAGCTTTGGGCCCATACGGCAGGCGAGGGCAAAGAGCGCGACACCTTGGTCTGCCATGCCGAATGGCCGTCGCCCTCCTATGCCGACGACGCGGCCGCCGACGAGATCAACTGGCTGATCGACCTCGTCTCCGGCATCCGCTCAGTACGCGCCGAAATGAACGTACCGCCGTCGGCGACAGCCCCGCTCGTCGTCGTCAAGGCCAACAACCTGACGCGCGAACGTCTGTTCCGCCATGACGCCGCCATCAAGCGGCTTGCCCGTGTCGAGGCAATATCGCTGGCCGACGATGCGCCGAAGGGGGCTGCTCAGATCGTCGTCGCGGAGGCTACCATCTGCCTGCCGCTCGGCAATCTGATCGACCTTTCCGCCGAAAAGGCCCGACTCGAAAAGGCGATCGCCAAAATGGAAGGTGAGATTTCGCGCATCAACGGCAAACTCTCCAACGAGAAGTTCGTCGCCAACGCCAATCCCGAAGTGGTCGAGGCCGAACGCGAGCGCCTCGACGAGCTGAAGGGCCAGATCGCCAGCTTGAACACTGCCCTCTCCAGGGTAAGCGAAGCCGGGTAAGGTTCATCGCCCGTTTTGGTATTTTATTTCAAAGGCGCGTCCCTCCTCGGGCGCGTCTTTTTCATTGGTTTCGGCGCGCGTGATTCGGCCTGAAAGCGGCTGATTTCAGGCGCTGAGCCTGTGGATTACGGCTGGACGGACCTCCTGGGGGTGAAAACTGCCACTGTTGTCGGATTGATACAGCTTCTGCAATGTTTGGAATGAAAACCCAAAAGCCCATCTTAAAACCGATAACGTGGGAATAAAATTTTATTAACCAGATTTTTTGACGTGTCCGTCAATTTCTTTACGTAAGCTAGTCGCTGCAATGCCTGGAAGCGCTGCCGTGGCGCGCGTTGCCATGTCGAGCGAACACTTACTAGAGTGACGTGACATCAATTGCTGGAGTGGGGGAGACACAATGGCATCGCGTAGGTTTTCCAAGGGCGTAACGTCGCTCGTTCTTTTTTCGTCGCTTGCATCGCCGTCCTTCGCCGGCGGTCTGGAGCGCGGCGGATACAATATCGACCTTCTCTTCGACAATTCGCGGTTCTCGGTGCAATCCGGTGCGACCTATGTCATGCCGCAGCGCAGGCTGACGAACGTCAAGGACACCAAAGCCTCGGACGGCCTCGGCACCAACGGCATCGGCGGTGGTTCGACCACAGCGGATGAGACGGAGGATTACTGGGTCCCCTATCTCGGGGTAAAGGTTGGTTTCGGAGACGCCATCGACTGCTTGGGCGATTATTCAACGCCCTTCGGCGCACACACCAATCCCGGCACTGATTGGCTGGGCGTCAACAACAACATCGAAACCAAGATCAGCACCCGCAACTACGGTGCCACTTGCTCCTATCGTTTCGACATGGGTCCCGGACAGCTTCGCCTGATCGGTGGCGGATTCTACCAGACGGTCGAGGGGTTCAAGACGCGCCTCGTCGCCCCGATCACCACTCTGCCGGCCGCACTAATCTATGACGGCACTGGCCGTCTGGACCTTGCCGACCAGGCTTGGGGATGGCGGGCGGGCGTCGCCTACGAAATCCCGGAATATGCCTTTCGCGCCAGCCTGGTCTATAACAGCAAGGTCAAGTATGACGATCTCACGGGCACGGTCGACTTGACCGAGGTGCCGAAGGCCGTCAGTCCCACCAATCCCTACCTCGGTATCGTCACGCCCGTCTACGGTTCGGCCGAAGCGCCCGATTCCGTCGAGTTGAAGCTGCAGAGCGGCATTGCCCCCGACTGGCTTGCCTTCGGTTCGGTCAAGTGGACGAACTGGAGCGTGCTTCAGTCGATCGCCTTCTGCCCGAAGGCCACCAAGGGCGTCGTCGCCTGCAACGCCGGCAGCCAACTCACCTCGCTCGACCTCTTGTATCGCGACGGCTGGACGATCAGCGGCGGCGTCGGCCACAAGTTCAACGACCAATGGGCAGGCGCCCTCAGCCTGACCTGGGATCGCGGCACAAGCCAGGGCTACGGCGCCCAAACCGACACGTGGACGCTTGGCGCAGGTGTTTCCTATACGCCGGTCGAAAACGTCGAATGGCGTCTGGCCGGTGCGCTCGGCATCATGACCGCCGGTGAATCCGGCACCTTCGTCTATAACGGCAAGACTTACGGCGACGACGTCTCTTATTCCTTCGGCGACGATCTGGTGGCGGCGCTTTCCACCAGCGTAAAGATCAAGTTCTGACCCTGCGTCCCAAGTAGAGGTTTGAGAGCCCGGCAGTCTGCCGGGCTTTTTTTGAGCACTCCGTAAGACAAATGGACGTTCTGATTTGTGACGATTCAGCAACACTTTTTTACGACGATTGCCGTAAGGTGGCAGCGGGGTGAAATTGTCCATTTCCCGCCACAAAGAGGGCGCAGCGCTATTTGCGGGCAAGGTGATGGGCAGGCTTACGGTGCGTGTAAATAGTAGCATGGGTCGATTTTTTTCCGGCAACAACAGATCGCGCGATACGATTGGCAACAATCGTTTGATTGCGGCCGTTTCGCTTTCTGCACAAGGCTGTTGCGACCGCCAATCCGGTCTCACGGCGGCGCCGTCGAGCCGTTCTTTGTTGTCGTTTTCGGCCCGCTCGGATGAGCGGCACGGCTTTCCTGGAGATGTCGATACCGGTTTCGTCACATTTGTTGTTTACGATTATGGTGAAGGCGGGAAGGCGGATGCCGCAACTGTCGAAAGCCTGCCACGGAGATTGCTGTCGGGCCATGCCGTGAGCCGGGTGGTTCTGAATGATGCGCTGAAAATTCGGCCTTCGAGAGAGGGCCAGTGGGCTGGATGCGACGCGGGCAAAGGAGCCATGGAGCTCGCCGCGGGATCGCTCGCCTCGAAGAAATACATCCGCGGAATGCACAGCGCGAGCGCCGCTGCTTCCTGCCTGCGATGAGCGAAAGAAATCGGTTGAAATGGTGACGTCCGAGTTCAGACTGTTCAAATTCATGCTGATGGGCATGTCGATGGCCGTAGCGCTGGCGCTGTCCGGCCCGGTCCGCGCATTTGACATCAAGGCGGGCGTCAGCAAGGAATCCGGACCCTTCGACCTCTTCAAGTTCGGCTTCAAGGCCTATAAGAACGGACAGAAGGAAGAGGCGGTCGAAGCCTATAAATACGCTGCTGAAAAGGGGCACACCGGCTCACGCTGGGCGCTCGCCAATATGTATGCCGATGGCGACGGTGTCACGCAGGATGATTTCGAAGCCTTCAAGATTTACAGCGAAATCGCCCAGCAGGGCGTCGAACCGGGCTCGGAAGATACCGGCTTCTTTGTCAACGCGCTGCTGTCGCTCGCCAATTATTACAAACACGGCATATCAGGCAGTCCGGTCCGGATCGACCTCAGCCAGGCGCGCCAGCTTTATTTTCAGGTGGCCTCCACCTTTGGCGTCCCCGAGGCGCAGTTCCAGCTGGCGCAGATGATGCTGGCCGGCGAGGGCGGCAATTCCAGCCCGCAGCAGGCGAAGAAATGGCTGAACCAGGCCCGCAAGAGCGGTCACCCAGGCGCCATGGCGGTCTTCGGCAATATTCTTTTCGACGAGGGCCAGACGGCCCGCGGCCTGGCGCTGATGACGGCCGCGCTCGACCGCTGCAAGCCCAAGGATTGCAGCTGGATGGAAGCGCTGCAGGAACAGGCCTTCTCCGTTGCCAATGAGGCCGACCGCCGCACGGCGGTATCCCTCTCGCACAGCATCGCAACTAGCTCCGACGACTAGTATCAAGGCGAAAAGCCTCAGGCCGTGAAATCGAAATAAGCGATGACCGGTACGTGGTCGGACGGCTTTTCCCAGGCCCGCACGTGTTTTTCGATTGCAGCCGACGTCATCCGGTCGGCGGCCTCAGGCGACAGCAGCAGATGATCGATGCGGATGCCGTTGTTCTTCGGCCATGCGCCGGCTTGATAATCCCAGAAGGAATAGAGCTGCGTCGCATCCGTCGTCACGCGCACGGCATCCGTCAGCCCGAGATTTTCGAGCCGGCGGAACGCCTCCCGCGTCTGCGGCAGAAACAGCGCATCGCTTTCCCAGACCTTGGGATCGAAGCAGTCGTGCGGTTCCGGGATGACATTGTAATCGCCGGCAAGGACCAGCATCTCCTCATAGGCCAGCCGCTCGGCTGCAAACGTCCGCAGGCGCTCCATCCAGGCGAGCTTGTAGGGATATTTTTCCGTGTCGACAGGATTGCCGTTCGGCAGGTAGAGGCAGCAGACGCGCAGGATACGTGTGTCGGGCAGGGTGAACACCGCTTCGATGAAGCGGGATTGTTCGTCCAGCGGATCGCCGGGCAGGCCGCGGTTCACTTCGGAAGGTGAACTCTTCGAGAGAATGGCCACACCGTTGAAGCCCTTCTGACCGTGCGTCTCGACGTGATAACCGAGCGCCTCGATCTCGAGCCTTGGAAAACCTTCGTCGACCGTTTTGATCTCCTGCAGGCAAACGATATCCGGATCGGAATCCTTGAGCCATTGCGTAAGATTGTCGATGCGCGCCTTGACGCCATTGATGTTCCAGGTCGCGATCTTCATGGCTCTGTCCCGTTGCGCATAATGCATGTCGCCCAGAAATGTGCAGCGGTTCTGGATAACGGCATGCATAAAAACAAAAGAACTAAAGCGCGCCGCATGAATCAGCTTCGAGGCGGTGCGCTTTAGTGCGCTTCTTTTATCGTGGTCTTTCGTCGTCGGACAAGACGGTAAACCGGCCGAAAGCATTATCTTCGGCCGGTTCGATGGGGAGAACGCAGTGCGTTCGGATCTTCAGATCGAGAAGCTGGTGCCACAACCGCAGCTTGCCACTGCGTTCGGGTTCTTGATCTGGAAGGATTGACCGAGCAGATTGTCGACGAAGTCGATCTCGGAACCCGCCATGTAGACGAGCGAAAGGCTGTCGATCAGCACCTTGGCATTGTTCTTTTCGACGACGACGTCGTCGTCATCAGCGCTGTCGGCAAGGTCGAACTTGTAGGAAAAGCCCGAGCAGCCGCCGCCTTCGACGGAGACGCGCAGCGCGCTCTTGCCGGCCTCGGCGCCGACGATCGCAGCGATACGCTTTGCTGCGGCATCTGAAAGGGTTACACTCGTATCCGTCATGTTTCCTCCTGCCGGGGTCAAGATCCGGAGAGAATGGGTTTTGGCACTCGAATATTCAAATGCCTGATATCAAACAAACTTATCATGATCTTCGTAAAAAGGCCATGATGCGCCGAGGTGGTTGAGAAAGCACCTCTTTGCCGTTTCTTCGGGCTATAGGTATGAAGAGCGCAAAGCGGCGTCAATGGGCAGATGCGGCAACATGCAGGATGACGGTGAACAATGACGATCGATAGGCGTGCTTTGGGTTTCGGCAGCGGTGAAAGGGCGGTCTATGCGGCCGACCCCTGGACGACGCGCGGACGGCTTTATCAGGAGGATGAAAGCCCGACGCGCTCCGACTTCCAGCGCGACCGTGACCGCATCGTCCATACCACCGCCTTCCGACGGCTGAAGCACAAGACCCAGGTCTTCATCGCTCAGGACGGCGATCATTACCGTACCCGGCTCACGCACACGATCGAGGTGGCGCAGATTGCCCGCGCGCTCGCCCGCGCCCTGAAGCTCGACGAGGATCTGGCCGAGGGCGTGGCGCTCGTGCACGATTTCGGCCACACGCCGTTCGGTCATACCGGCGAGGACGCGCTGCACGAGGTGCTGCTGCCCTATGGCGGCTTCGACCACAATGCACAATCGCTGCGCATCGTGACCAAGCTGGAGCGGCGTTATGCCGAATTCGACGGCATCAACCTGACATGGGAAAGCCTCGAAGGTCTGGTCAAGCACAATGGTCCGCTGCTGACGCCCGAAGGTGTCGGCACGCGCGGTCCCGTTCCACAGCCGATCCTCGATTATTGCGAGCTGCACGATCTCGAGCTTGCAACCTATGCCAGCCTCGAGGCCCAAGTCGCGGCGATCGCCGACGACATCGCCTATAACACCCACGATATCGACGACGGCCTGCGCTCCGGCTACCTGACTTTCGATATGCTGGAGGAAATCCCGTTTCTCGCCGGGCTGATGGCCGAGGTCAGGGCGCGATACCCGCATCTGGAGCCGAGCCGCTTCACCCATGAGATCATGCGCCGGCAGATCACCCGCATGGTCGAAGACGTGATCGGCGTCGCGCAGGCACGCCTTTCCCTGCTGCGGCCCGAGAGCGCAGCCGACATTCGCGGTGCCGACCGGGTTATCGCCACGTTTTCCGATCACATGGCCGAGACCGACAGGCTGATCAAGGCGATGCTCTTCAAACGTATCTACCGCAATCCCGATATCATGCGCATCCGTGCGGGTGCGGCGCAGATCGTCACCGATCTCTTTGCCGCCTACATGGCCAATCCCAAGGAGATGCAGAGCCACTACTGGGTCGATCATATCGCCGGCCTGTCGGATGCGCCGAAGGCCCGCCATGTCGGCGATTATCTCGCCGGCATGACCGACACCTATGCGATCAGCGCCCACAGGCGATTGTTTGACCAGACTCCGGATTTGCGATAGGCAGCGGTCGCCCCGCCGAAGGCCGATTTAAGCCTTTGGCACAGCCTATGCATGGAAGAGTGTGATGAACCTTTTTACCGACTTCGAAGCCAGGATCAAAACCGCCCTTGAACAGATCGATCTGGTCAGGGAAAAGCGATCCGAGCTCGATTTCGGCCGCATCGCCGTCGAGCCGCCACGTGACGCGAGCCATGGCGATGTCGCGACCAATGCCGCCATGGTGCTGGCAAAACCGCTCGGAACCAACCCGCGCGCGCTGGCCGACATCATCATCGCCAAGCTCAGGGAGGATGCCGACATCGCCGAGGTTTCGGTCGCCGGCCCGGGTTTCATCAACATCCGTCTGGCCGTCGGCTACTGGCAGCGGCTGCTCGCTGCGATGATCGGCGCCAGCATCGATTACGGCCGCTCGACGCTTGGTGAGGGCCGGAAGGTCAACGTCGAATATGTCTCGGCCAATCCGACCGGCCCGATGCATGTCGGCCATTGCCGCGGTGCCGTCGTCGGTGATGCGCTCGCCAACCTGCTCGCCTTTGCTGGTTACGACGTCGAGAAGGAATACTATATCAACGATGCCGGCTCGCAGATCGACGTGCTCGCCCGTTCGGTTTTCCTGCGCTATCGCGAAGCGCTCGGCGAAAAGATCGGCGAAATTCCCTCGGGTCTCTATCCAGGCGACTATCTCGTGCCCGTCGGCCAGTCGCTTGCCGCCGATTACGGCGTACGGCTGCACAACATGCCGGAAGACCAATGGATGCCGATCGTCAAGGATCGCACCATCGATGCGATGATGGTGATGATCCGCGAAGACCTGGCGGCGCTGAACGTCCATCATGACGTCTTCTTCTCCGAGCGCACGCTGCATGCCCATGGTGCAGCCGCGATCCGCACGGCGATTAACGACCTGACCTTCAAGGGCTATGTCTACAAAGGCACGCTGCCGCCACCGAAGGGACAACTGCCTGAGGATTGGGAGGATCGCGAACAGACGCTGTTCCGCTCGACCGAAGTCGGTGACGATATCGACCGGCCACTGATCAAGTCGGATGGCTCCTACACCTATTTCGCCGCCGACGTCGCCTACTTCAAGAACAAGTTCGACCGCGGTTTCGACGAGATGATCTATGTGCTTGGCGCCGACCATGGCGGCTACGTCAAGCGCCTGGAAGCGGTTGCACGTGGCGTTTCGGACGGTAAGGCGAAACTGACGGTGCTGCTCTGCCAGCTCGTCAAGCTCTATCGCAACGGCGAGCCGGTGAAGATGTCGAAGCGCTCGGGCGATTTCGTTACGCTTCGGGAAGTGGTCGAGGAGGTCGGTCGTGATTCGGTGCGTTTCATGATGCTTTATCGCAAGAATTCCGAGCCGCTCGACTTCGATTTCGCCAAAGTGACGGAACAGTCGAAAGATAATCCGGTTTTTTACGTGCAATATGCGCATGCCCGCTGCATGTCGGTCTTCCGGCAGGCGAGGGAGGCTTTTGGCGACCTCGATGTTTCGGCCGCCGAACTGGCGCAAACCGTTGCAGGCATTGGCGATCCGGCCGAATTGCAGCTCGTCGCCAAGCTCGCCGAATTCCCGCGGATCGTCGAGGCTGCAGCCCAGTCACAGGAGCCGCATCGGGTCGCTTTTTACCTCTACGACCTCGCTAGTTCTTTCCATGCGCACTGGAACAAAGGTAAAGATCAACCGGAATTACGATTTGTTAATGATAAAAACCGAGAATCAACTATTGCCAGACTTGGGCTGGTGTACGCCGTCGCGTCGGTTTTGAAGTCGGGACTTGCCATTACAGGCACTGCCGCACCGGACGAAATGCGATAACGTCACCATTTCCCCACAATGCGCTGGCAATTCAGAGTTGGCGTTTGCGAGTGGGATAGGCATGGCTGATAAACAACTTGCGTATGATACGCGCGGAAAAGATGACCTGTTTGCCGACGATGATCCGTTGGCCGAACTTGCCCGTATCGTCGGCTTCGAACCCCGTGTTGCAGCAAACACGATAACCGAGCCCGCGCGGCAGGAGCCCGCCCTCGATCTCGAGGACGAGCTTGGCCGCGAGTTCGACCGTTACGATTCGCCACGTCCGCTCGCAGAGCTCGACCGGCCAGCCGAGCCGATCTCTGACGACGTCATCCCCGAAGATTACATTGAGCCCGTTCTCGATGTTTCTCCGGCTGCCGAGAGGCCGGAGGTTGCAGAGCCGGTTTCCGTCGCCTCCGTTGAGGCTGAGGAAGCAACTGTGCCTGCAGCAAGCAACTGGGATGCACCCGCCGCCGACCCGGCGGCTTGGCCGCAGCAGCTTTCCGTCGAGCCCGCTTTCGAGACGCCGGTGCAATCGGCTATCGGCGGTGCCCGCGACCTGATCGAGGAGCTTGAGCTGTCGATCGGTGCTGCTCCGGTCTCTTCGCTGCCGCAGCCCGCCAAGGCGCCGCAGTGGTCGGCCGCCAGCATCAGGTTGCCGCTTGCCAATTTCCACGCCGCGAAACGCGAGGAATCGGTTGTTCCGCCGAAGCCCGAACCTGTGGTCGAAGCAGCCGCAACGCCGGTGGCTGAAGCGCATTCCGCCGATCTGCCCGCTGCAGAGCCGCAGCCCGTAATCGAGCAGTCCGCCCCCGCCGTCGAGCAGTTGGCCCCCACCGTCACTGCCGAGCCGTCCGAGGAATTCGAATCCGCGTCTCCGTCGCTCGGCTTCCCCGCCGAGCTCGATCGCCACGACGACGTGATCGCGTCGGAAGAGGTTGCCGAGGTCGAGGACTTCGTCGAAATCGAAGACGATCTGGAAGATTTCGGGTCCGACGCCGGTTTCGATCTCATTGCCGCCGCCGTCGAAGGCGAGATCCAGGCCGATGCCGCGCTGACCGAGGTCGTGCCCGACGTTCCGCACACTGCCGGCACTTTCGATCTTGACGATCTGCTCGCCGACGTCTCGCGTTATCCGGTACCGCAACGCCCCAATCCGGCGACGGTTTCGCCGCAGGCCGAATCGATCGAGGCAGCCCCCGTTGCCGCTGCATTTGTCCAGCCGCAAGTGATCGCGCCGGCACCGGTCGCCGCGGCTGCCGTTGGGCCTGCTCCGGTCGAGCCGGCTCCGGTCTATGCTGCTGAAGCCGTAACGGTCGCGCCGCAGCTTGCCGAGGTCGCTGCACCTCGGCCTGCCGCGACGGCATATTCGCGGGCACCGCAACCTGTACCGGAAGCCGACGATCCCTTCGCCGGCCATGATTTCGAGCTGGATCTTGCCGGCATCGAGCTGGAACTCGCCGATCTCGATTTCTCCGAACCGCCAGAGCTGGCTCCGGCTGAGCCCGCGCCGCAACTGGAGCTGGCAGTCCGTGCTCCCGAGCAGGTCGCTGCCGTCTCGCCTCGGCCCGCCGCCGTTTTTGCGCCTGAGCCACAAATTCCTGCTTTCCAGCAGGCGGCTTCCGCCCCTGCACGGCCCGCTCCGGCTGTCGTTGCTGAGACCCACGTTCGGGCTCAGGCTCAGGTTCCAACTCCGGCTCCGGCCTTCAACTGGACGCCTGTCGCTGACTCGACCGAAGACTTGCCGTTTGATCCGGCGATGATCTCCGATCCGGAGGATCGTCCTGAGGCTGTCGAGGACATGCACGTGCCGGCGCTACCGCCGGTCGAGCAGCCAGCTCCGGTCGCGAAAACTCAGGATTTCGATTTCGATCTCGACGCGGAGATCGCGAGCTTCTTCGAACCGGCCAAGCCGCGGGAAAACCCGGCGCCGGCCACGGATACGGCTGCCGCAGCGGCAAAGGTGGTCAAGCCCACCATCGCCGATGGCCTCGATGATTTCGAACGGGCGCTGGAGGAGGATTTCCGCCGCAGCGTGCGCGAGCCGGTCGAGCGCCGCGAAACCTCCGAAGTTCGGATTGAATCGGCAAGCCAGGCGGCTGATTTCAGCCGGGCCCGGTCGATGCGCCGGCTGCTTGCCGGAGCCGTCGTGCTCGTGGTCTTCGCCGGCGTCGGTTACGGTGTCTATTCCTCCGTCTGGAACGGCGAGGGGCTCGGCATCGTCGCATCGGGCGAGCCGCGCGTGATCGCTGCGGACAAGGAGCCGGTCAAGGTCGTTCCGGAAAATCCCGGCGGCAAGACCGTGCCGAACCAGGACAAGGCGGTCTACGACCGTGTTGCCGGTTCTGCCGAGGAGCCGAAGCAGAAGGCGTTGGTTTCTTCCGACGAGGCACCGGTCGATGTCGTCCAGCGCACGCTGACACCGGAAGCGCTGCCTGAGGACGACGAGAACGCCAACCCGAGTGATCAGGTCACACCGACCGCAGTCGGTGAGACGGAGGATCCGCGGCTGCTGCCGAACCAGGACAATGCCGAAAACGCGCCCGCTAGCGATGCCGACAAGGCGCCGTCCGTTTCGCCGCGCAAGGTCCGCACGATGATCGTCAAGCCCGATGGCACGCTGGTCGCCCGCGAGGAACCAGCAGCCGTCGACCAGCCGGCTGCCCCGGTGACATCGTCTGCTCAGCCGATGCCGGCGTTGACGGCCCCGTCGGCGCAATCGGCTTCGCCCGTGCCGCCGGTAGGCGGAACGGCCGTAAGCTTCCCGTCAAGCGCCGAGGTTGCTTCCGCCGATGCTCGTTCTGCAGCACCTGCCGAAACGACGCCGGCACAGCCGCCGCTGACAGGTGGCGCCGACACGCAGGCTGCAAATCCCGCCCCGGTCCAACCGCCGGTGCGCCCGGTCAAGACCGGGGCGATGACCGATACCGCTCCGGTTCCGATCGCCCGTCCGGCCGAGCAGCCCGTCAACGTTGTCGGCACCGTGACCGAGAAGGGCAATGTCCGACCGCCGGCACAGCAGCCGAAGCCGGCACAGCAGCCGAAGACGACTGAGGTCGCGGCCGCAACACCGGTCGCCGCTCAGCCGCAGCAGGCCGCGTCCGCCGGCGGCTACGGCATCCAGATCGCCTCATTGCCGTCGCAAGACGAGGCGACCAAATCCTATGCCAACCTGTCGAAGAAATTCGCCGGTGTGCTTGGTGGCCGCGCACATGAGATCCGCAAGGCCGATATCGCCGGCAAGGGCACTTTCTACCGTGTCCGTATTCCTGCCGGTTCCAAGGACGAGGCCGCAGCGCTCTGCGAACAGTATCGCGCAGCGGGCGGCAGCTGCCTGATCTCCAAGTAGTCTCGGGTTTGAATGGAATAACAAGAGCGGCGGGCCGGATCGGTCCGCCGCTCTTTTTTGTGCATCGCTTTCGACCTTGCTCGCATTTGGCCGGGCGCCGTCTATGATTCTCAAATGACCGAATCAAAAGCGATGATCCTTGGCTGCAGTGGCCTTTCCCTCACATCCGAAGAGAAAGCCTTCTATCGGGGCGAACGGCCCTGGGGCTTCATCCTCTTCGGGCGCAACATCTCGGAGGCAGGTCAGATTACCGATCTTGTCGCCGAACTGCGTGACAGCGTCGGCTGGCATGCACCGGTGCTGATCGACCAGGAGGGCGGCCGTGTCCAGCGCATCCGGCCACCCATTCTCAAGCGTTATCCCTCAGGCCGGGAACTCGGCGATCTCTATCGCCGCGACCCAGGGCTCGGCCTGCGCGCCGCATGGGCGATGTCGCGGCTGCACGCCTTCGACCTTTCGAGCCTCGGCATCGATGTCGATTGTCTGCCGGTGCTCGATGTGCCGGTCGAGGGCAGCAGCAATGTCATCGGCGACCGCGCCTATGGCGGCGATCTCGAGACCGTCATCGCGATGGGCCGGGCGGCTGCCGAGGGGCTGAAGGCCGGCGGCCTGTTGCCGGTGATGAAGCATGTTCCCGGCCACGGCCGCGGCTTTGCGGACTCACATCTGGAACTTCCTGTCGTCACCGTCTCGCGCGATGAGTTGGAAGCCCATGACTTCCCACCCTTCGTCGCGATGAAAGACGAGTTGATGGCGATGACCTGCCACGTCGTCTTCACCGCCATCGATCCCGATAATCCGGCGACAACGTCGCGCAAAGTGACCGACGGTATCATCCGCGAGCATATCGGCTTTACCGGTCTGCTGCTCTCCGACGACAGCTCGATGAATGCTCTTTCCGGCACGATCGGTCAACGGGCGGCGAATATCATTGCAGGCGGATGCGATATCGTGCTGCATTGCAACGGCCATATGGACGCGATGCGCGAGGTCGTGGCAAATGTTCCGCAGATCGCCGGTCAATCGCTTGTCCGCGCAAAAGCGGTGGAGGCGGGCTTCACGGCAGCAGATGCCGCCGACGAAGCGGAATTGAGGGCAGAATTCGAGGCGATGTTTGCGACGGTCTGATTGTAGAGGAGCAGGGTGGTGAACACGGTCAAGGGCACGGAGCGTTCGCAGGCGGCAACGCCGATGGACAAGCTGTGGCAGGAAAATGGTGCCGAGCGCGCCAGCCACGAGCCGGCGTTGGTGATCGATGTCGCCGGCTTTGAAGGCCCGCTCGACCTGTTGCTCTATCTTGCCCGCAACCAGAAGGTTGATCTGTCGCGCATTTCGGTGCTGGCGCTTGCCGAGCAATATCTGCAGTTCGTCGAAAGCGCCCGGCGCATCCGCATCGAGCTTGCCGCCGACTATCTCGTCATGGCAGCCTGGCTCGCCTTTCTGAAGTCGAGGCTGCTCATTCCCCAGCAGGCCAAGGATGACGGTCCTTCCGGCGAGGAACTGGCGGCAACGCTCGCCTTCCGGCTGAAACGCCTCGAAGCCATGCGCCAGGCTGCGGAAGGCCTCGTCAACCGCAACCGTCTCGGCCGCGACATCTTCATGCGCGGCGCGCCCGAGCATATTCCCGACCGGCAGCAATCCGCTTATGCGGCCAGCCTCTACGATCTGTTGACCGCCTATGCGGCGCTGCGCCAGCGCAATGCGGTCACCCATGTGACGATCGAGAGACGCAGCGTCTGGTCGCTGACAGATGCCCGCGAATTGCTGACCCAGATGATCGGCGAGGTCGGCGACTGGACAGCGATGGAGCATTATCTGCTGCGCTATCTCGCAGCGCCCGAGGAACGCGTCACGGCGATCGCTAGCGCTTTTGCCGCCTCGCTAGAGCTGGTGCGCGAGGGCAAGTTGGAAATCCGCCAGGACGGCGCCTTTCAGCCGTTATACATGCGCCGCGGTCCCAAACACGCCACGCTGCAGGTGGTGGAGCAGGAGCAGCCGGCTTGATCGATCCGAAGAGTGATGAGGATTTCGAGGACGATTTCGAAGGCAGGGGCCGCGACTTGCAGGCGGAGATCGAGGCAGAGCGCATCGCCGAGGCGCTGGTCTTCGCTTCCTCGCAGCCGGTTTCCGAGAGCTTCCTGGCTGAGCGTCTGGCTGAGAATGCTGACGTGCGCGCAATCATGCTGCGTCTGAAAGCGCAATATGCGCCGCGCGGCGTCAACCTCGTGCAGATCGAGGGCGCCTGGGCCTTCCGCACCGCGGCCGATCTGTCCTTTGTCATCCGCCGCGATGAAAACGAGGTGAAGAAGCTGTCGCGCGCCGCACTGGAAGTGCTGGCGATCATTGCCTATCACCAGCCGGTGACCCGGGCCGAAATCGAGGATATCCGCGGCGTTCAGACCTCGCGCGGCACGCTCGACGTGCTGATGGAAGCCGGCTGGGTGCGGTTTCGCGGCCGCCGGCGCACGCCGGGCCGGCCAGTGACACTGGGCACGACACGCGATTTCCTCGACCATTTCGGTCTCGAGGAACTGCGTGACCTGCCCGGTCTCGAAGAATTGAAGGGAGCGGGCTTGCTGTCAGGCCGGATTCCGGCGAATTTCAATATTCCCTCGCCGTTGATGAACGACGAACTGACCGAGGACGAGGACCCGATAACCCAGATGGACCTCGAGGAACTGGGGTTGCTGGCGCCGCGCGGCGCCTCCGAAGATTGAGGGGCTTGCGTCTTGCTTTTGCCATGCATGGCGAAAACAATGGGGGCCGCCACTTTTCGACGGGTCAATGGCTTGTCACAAAGGGCGATACCGTGACATTAAGCGCAGTTCAAAAGGCGTGATGTTGGAAACGGTGTTTGAAATCCTTACATCGTGGGAACAACGAAACAGGGAGTTAGGGTAATGGGTTCTTTTAGCATGTGGCACTGGTTGATCGTTCTGGTCATAGTGCTGTTGTTGTTCGGTCGCGGCAAGATCCCGGAACTGATGGGCGACGTTGCCAAGGGCATCAAGAGCTTCAAGAAGGGCATGACGGACGAGGACGCGCCGGAAACGGCAAAGACCGTCGATCACAAGGCCGACGAAACGAAATAACCAAGTCCGGGAAAAGGCGCTGCCCCCGCGCTTCCCGTCCAGGAGCCTTGCATGTTCGATATTGGCTGGACCGAGCTTTTGGTCATCGCGGTGGTCCTGATCGTGGTCGTCGGTCCCAAGGATTTGCCGCCGATGCTGCGCGCTTTCGGCAAGATGACGCAGCGCGCCCGCAAGGTGGCGGGTGACTTCCGCGCGCAGTTCGATGAAGCGTTGCGCGAGGCAGAGCTTGACGATGTCCGCCAGACGCTCAGCGACGCTCAGAAGCTCAACCCGGTGAATAGCCTGCGCGAGGCGATGAATCCGCTTCGCCAGATGGGCAACGAGATCAAGGCCGACCTGCAGAAGGCGACCGTGGCCCCGGAAAACAAGACCGAGGTGCCGCCTGCTGCGGTCTCAGCCCCGACGCCGTCGATGAGCCTGCCGGAAACGCCGCCGTTGGTGCCGGCGCCTGCGCAGCCTGAACCCGTCGCAGCAGCGATCGTCCAGGCCGAAACGGTTGCCGCCAAGCCGAAGGCCGTACGCAAGCCACGCGCCAAGGCCGCAGATAAGGCCGCCTTTGCCATTGCCGCGCCTGTGGAAAAGCCGAAGCGCACGACGGCAGTCAGGAAGCCTGCAACGCCGAAGACGCCGGTACAGATGAAGAAAAAGGACGAGGCATGAGCGGTGAGTCCGAAGATAAGCCGCAGCCGTTGATCGAGCACCTGATGGAGTTGCGCACGCGGCTGATCTGGTCGATCGGCGCGTTTTTTATCGCCTTCATCGCCTGCTTCTTTTTTGCCAAGCATCTCTTCAACTACTTAGTCATTCCCTACAAGACAGCCGTAATATGGGCGCATCTCGACGTCGAGAAGGCCCAGCTGATCTACACCGCGCCACAGGAATTCTTCTTCACGCAGGTCAAAGTGGCGATGTTCGGCGGACTGGTGGTCGCTTTCCCGATCATTGCCGCCCAGGTCTACAAGTTCGTAGCGCCCGGCCTCTACAAGAACGAACGTCAGGCCTTCCTGCCGTTCCTGATCGCCTCGCCGGTCCTGTTCCTGATGGGCGGCGCGCTCGTCTATTTCTTCTTCACGCCGATGGTCATGTGGTTCTTCCTGTCTATGCAGCAGGCGCCGGGTCATGACGAGGTGGCGATCTCGCTGATGCCGAAGGTCTCGGAATATCTGAGCCTGATCATGACGCTTGTCTTCTCCTTTGGCCTCGTCTTCCAGCTTCCCGTCGTCACCACGCTGCTCGCCCGCGTCGGACTTCTGACGTCGCAATGGCTCGCCGAAAAGCGCAAGTTCGCCATCGTGCTTGCCTTCATCGTCGCCGCCGTGTTGACGCCACCGGATCCGATGTCCCAGATCGGCCTTGCGATACCGACGATCCTTCTCTACGAGATTTCCATCCATGCGGCGCGACTCGTAGAGCGCCAGCGTGCCCGGCAGGCGGTCGAAAAGGACACCGAATCCGCGGACGTTGCCAAGACGGACAGCGTCTGAGCGGCAATCCGGAAATCCTTTCATGAACGCCGTCTCATCCGGTCGAAGCCCGCTCAGGCTTTGGCCGGGTCACTTCTGTTGCAAACGATCTGGAACGACGATGCTCGATATCAAATGGATCCGTGAGAATCCCGAAGCGCTCAATGCCGCTCTTGCCAAGCGCGGCGCGGAGCCTCTGGCCCAAAGCCTCGTCGCCCTCGATGAAAAGCGCCGCTCTGCCGTGCAGAAAGCGCAGGACTTGCTGTCTCGCCGCAATCTCGCCTCCAAGGAGATCGGCGCGGCGCTGTCCCAGAAGAATGGCGAGCTTGCCGAGAAGCTGAAGGCCGAGGTCGCCGAATTGAAGACCCTGCTGCCGGCGATCGAGGAGGAGGACCGGCTACTGACGGCCGAACTCGCCGACGCGCTCTCTCGCATCCCCAACATACCTTTCGACGATGTTCCGGTCGGCAAGGACGAGCACGACAATGTCGTCACCCGCGTCGTCGGCGAAAAGCCGCGCTGGAACCATACGCCGAAGGAGCACTTCGAAATCGGCGAGGGGCTCGGCTATATGGATTTCGAGCGCGCCGCCAAGCTCTCCGGCTCGCGCTTCACGGTTCTGACCGGGTCGCTCGCCAGGCTCGAGCGTGCGCTCGGCCAGTTCATGATCGATCTCCACACCCGTGAGCACGGTTATACCGAAGTCAGCTCGCCGCTAATGGTGCGCGCTGAAGCCCTGTTCGGCACCGGCAACCTGCCGAAGTTCGAAGAGGATCTCTTCAAGACGACGGACGGTCGTTATCTCATTCCGACAGCCGAAGTGACGCTGACCAATCTGGTGCGCGAGGAAATCCTCGATCAGGAAAAGCTGCCGCTCCGCTTCACCGCCTTGACGCCGTCCTTCCGTTCGGAAGCGGGCTCGGCCGGCCGCGATACGCGCGGCATGCTGCGTCAGCACCAGTTCTGGAAATGCGAACTCGTCTCGATCACCGACGCCGAAAACGCCATCGCCGAGCATGAGCGCATGACGGCCTGCGCCGAAGAAGTTCTGAAGCGCCTAGGTCTGCATTTCCGCACGATGACGCTTTGCACCGGCGACATGGGCTTCGGCTCGCGCAAGACCTACGATCTCGAAGTTTGGCTGCCGGGACAGAACGCCTTCCGCGAAATCTCCTCCTGCTCTGTCTGTGGCGATTTTCAGGCCCGCCGGATGAACGCGCGCTACCGCGACAAGGACGACAAGAGCAACAGGTTCGTCCACACGCTGAACGGCTCCGGCACCGCTGTCGGCCGCTGCCTGATCGCCGTTCTCGAAAATTATTTGAACGAAGATGGGTCCGTCACGATTCCGGACGTTTTGCTTCCCTATATGGGCGGATTGACCAAAATCGAACGGGCGGCCTGAAGGCGATGCGCATCCTGCTGACGAATGACGACGGAATTCACGCGGAAGGCTTGGCCGCGCTGGAGCGGATCGCCCGCACGCTGTCCGACGACGTCTGGATCGTGGCGCCCGAGACTGATCAGAGCGGCCTTGCCCATTCGTTGAGCCTGTCGGAACCTTTGCGGCTACGCAAGATTTCCGACAAGCATTTCGCCTTGCGCGGCACGCCGACCGATTGCGTCATCATGGGCATCCGGCAGGTGATGGACATCAAGCCCGATCTCGTTCTCTCCGGCGTCAATTCGGGCTCGAACGTCGCAGACGACGTAACCTATTCCGGCACTATCGCCGGCGCCATCGAAGGCACGATGCAGGGTGTGCGTTCCTTCGCGCTGAGCCAGGCCTACCTCTATGAGGACGGCGCGCGCATCGTTCCTTGGGAGGTCTGCGAGACACATGCGCCGGCCCTTCTGGAAAAGCTGATGGTTCTGGACCTGCCGCAGGGCACGTTTCTCAATCTCAACTTCCCGAACTGCGGTCCCGACGAGGTCGATGGCGCCGAGGTGACCATGCAGGGCAAGCTCGCCTTCAACCTGCAGGTCGACGCCCGCTCCGATGGCCGGGGCTTTCCCTATTACTGGCTGAAGTTCGGCGAACGCGCCGGCGCCTTCATCGAAGGCACGGATATTCATGCCCTGAAGCATAACAAGATTTCGGTAACGCCTTTGAAACTGGATCTGACCGATTATTCCGTGACGGACCGCGTGGCGCGGGCCTTGGGATACGGAGCACAGGTTTGACGGCAAGACTGGCCGAGAAAGAGGGCTTTGCGGCGCTCGTCCTTAGATTGCGTGCCGAAGGCATCTCCGACCTCGATCTGCTGACGGCGGTCGAGCAGACGCAGCGCTCGCTCTTCGTGCCGCCGCAATTTTCCGATGATGCCTATTCGAGCCGGACGATACCGATCGAATGCGGCTCCTTCCTTGAAGGCATCGATTTTGTCGTCCGCATCCTGCATCACCTCAAAGTCAAACCAGGACAGCGCGTCCTCGAAATCGGCACCGGCAGCGGCTTTACCGCCGCCGTCATCGGCAGAATGGCTGAGCGTGTTCTGTCCATCGACCGCTACAAGACGCTGACATCGGCGGCACAGCGGCGCATGGAATCGCTTGGCCTGCGCAACGTTATCATCCGCCACGCCGACGGTAGTGCCGGCATGCAGGGAGAGGGCACCTTCGACCGCATCCTGGTGACGGCGGCCTTCAATGCGATGCCGCGCTTTTATACTGACCAGCTTGTTTCCGGCGGCTCGATGATCGCGCCGTTGATGATCTCCGAAACCGAATGCCGCATGGTGCGGTTGACGAAAACCGGCAGCCGGTTCGAACGCGAAGAACTGTTCGAAGCCCCGTATCTGCCGATCGTTCCGCGCCTTGCCTCGCTGCTGTAAGCTCTACGATTTTTCACCCGTAAGCTATGGTTATCAACTTCTCAAAAATACCGCACTGATTCCAGCATCTTAACCGCGTGGTAATACTAACGCGTTTTAATAGACTCACAAATGGTTGCGTTCTCAGTGGGTCGAGTCAATGCGTTTCAGTCTTTCGCCGAAGTTCGGGAAGTCGGCCGGTAATCTTCTGGTTGTGGGTCTGTTGGCGAGTGCCGCAACAGGCTGCAGTTCCGATGTGACACGGTTTGGCGGCTTGTTTTCCTCCTCAGGGCAGGATCAGATCACCACCAGTTCCATTCCGCGCAGGGGTGGTGCTCAGGGCGATCCGGTGCCGCGCGCCGATCTCGGCGGCTCCGCCGTTGCCAGCCAGTCGGGCTACGGCGGCGGCAATGGTGCGCTGAGCCAGCCTTATCCGTCGAGCCCCAGTTATGATCCGGTCCGCACGTCGAGCGCCCGCATGGCTTCCGCACCGGTCTCGGTGCAGCGTTCCGAGCTTGCTGCGCCGACGGCTGTTGCGCCTTCCCGCCAGCGGGAAAAGGAAGTCGCGCTCGCCCAGCCTTTCCCTTCAGCGCCCCAGGCCGAAAAAAACCGATTGGTGGCCCCGGCTGCGCCGAAGCTGACGCCCGATACTCTGACGACGGGCACGACGCCGAAGGTTTCAGGCTGGTCCGGGACCAATGCCCCTTCCGTAACGCTACGTCCGGGCGAAAGTGTTGCCACGCTGTCCAGGCGCTTCGGTGTTCCGGAAAAGGAAATCCTGCGGGTCAACAACCTGAAGACGGCTTCCGCCGCTGCGCCCGGCCAGGCGATCCTGATCCCGACCTTCAATGGCGGCAATGCCGCCAAGGCGGCGTCGCAGGCGGCCGATCTTTCCAGGCCCGGCAAGATGCCGGAACCGGTGAAGGCTCCTGAGCAGAACGTCGCCGTCATTCCCGGCGCCAATTCCGCCCGCGACAAGACCATGGCGAGCGCCGATTCTACCGGCAAGCTTCCGGCCGGCGCCGGCAAGGATCCGAAAGCGCCTGCCGGCAGCTACGTCGTCAAGCAAGGCGATTCGCTGGCAAAGATCGCCAAGGCGACCGGTAGCAATATCGACGATCTGAAGGCCGCCAACAAACTTTCGGCCAACTCGCTCCGGATCGGCCAGGCCCTGAAGATCCCGAACGGCACTGCCGACAATATCAAGACGGCGTCGATCCAGCCCGAGAAGGTCGATCCGAAGCCGGCTCAGACAGCGCCGGCCCAGCAGACGGCCTCCGTTCAGCCAGCGCCCTACAAGGCGCCGGCCGCCACCCAGACGGTCGACGATGTCGAAAAGAAATCTGACGTCAGCTCCGCCGCACCGGAATCGACCGGCATCGGCAAGTACCGTTGGCCGGTCCGCGGTCAGGTCATTGCTTCATACGGCGCTAACGTCAACGGCAACCGCAATGACGGCATCGACATCTCGGTTCCGCAGGGAACGCCGATCAAGGCCGCCGAAAATGGCGTCGTCATTTATGCCGGCAACGGCCTGAAGGAACTCGGCAACACGGTTCTCGTCCGTCACGACGACGGCACCGTCACCGTCTACGGTAATGCCGATACTTTGAGCGTCGCTCGCGGCCAGAAGATCCAGCGTGGCCAAACCGTCGCCGTCTCCGGCATGAGCGGCGACGTCAAGCAGCCGCAGGTCCATTTCGAGGTGCGCAAGGACGCATCCCCGGTCAACCCGATGACTTTCCTGGAATAGGTATAGCGTACCAGGAAACGAGAAAAGCCCGGCAACAGCCGGGCTTTTGTCATTCAATGCATATCATTCTAAATTAGACCCGGTCGATGTGAACGCGCATGCGTCCGGCCAAGTCCTGAATATACTGCCAGGCGACACGGCCGGAGCGCGCCCCGCGCGTCGTTGCCCATTCCAGCGCTTCGGCATGCATCTTGCCGCGTTCGAGCCCGAGCTTGAAGTGATCGGCATAGCCGTCGATCATGCCGAGATAGTCTTCCTGGCTGCATTTGTGGAAGCCGAGCCAGAGGCCGAAGCGGTCGGACAGCGAAACCTTCTCTTCCACGGTCTCCGACGGATTGATCGCCGTCGACTGCTCGTTTTCCATCATGTGGCGCGGCAGGAGATGGCGCCGGTTCGATGTGGCATAGAAGAGTACATTGTCCGGCCGCCCCTCGACGCCGCCGTCGAGTGCTGCCTTCAGCGATTTGTAGGCGGTATCGTCATGATCGAAGGACAGATCGTCGCAGAAGACGATCACGCGGTACGACGTGTCCTTCAAGAGGTCGAGCAGATTGGGAAGGCTGGAGATATCCTCGCGATGGACTTCGACCAGTTTCAGCGAGACACCACTTTCGCGGCTGACATCCTCGTGCACGGCTTTGACCAGCGAGGATTTTCCCATGCCGCGTGCGCCCCACAGCAGCACATTGTTGGCGGCATAACCCTCGGCGAAACGCACCGTATTCTCATGCAGAATGTCGCGCACATGATCGACGCCGCGGATGAGCTTCAACGCCACCCGGTTCGGCTTCTTCACAGGCTGCAGATGCTGGCGCAGAGGCGCCCAGACGAAACAGTCGGCAGCATCCCAGTCGTTGAGGGCAGGCGCCGGCCCGGCAAGACGCTGGAGGGCATCGGCGAGCCGTTTCAGTTCGGCAAGCAGGGCATTGTTGATTTCCTCGGTCATCGCAGGCCTCCTGTTTTTCGCTGCGGCAATCCGCTTTGATCTTTCGCTGCGGGGTAGCATGGCGTTTTGACGCCGGAAAGGTTATGAGGCAGCGGAATCGGTACTGTTTCCGGCTGTTTCTGTTGCATTCACCGAAGCCGTAACTATAGTCCGGCAACCTGAAAAAAGAGGCGGTGTTCCGCCGTGAAGCCTGAGGAGTTTAGCATGTTCATCACCCCGGCATTCGCCCAGAGTGCGACAGACACCGCAACCGGTTTCGGTGGCTCCGGTTTCGAAATGATCATCCTGTTCGTGCCGCTGATGGTCGTCTGGTACTTCCTGCTGATCAGGCCGCAGCGCGCGCAGGCAAAAAAGCGTGACGAGACCCTGAAGGCGATCCGTCGCGGCGACCAGGTCGTCACCGGTGGCGGTCTTGTCGGCAAGGTTACCAAGGTCGTCGACGACAAGGAAGTCGAAGTCGAGATTGCCGACGGCGTTCGCGTACGCATCGTCCGCAGCGGCATCTCTGAAGTGCGGGTCAAGGGTGAACCCGTCAAGGCCGACGCAGCGTAACGAGCGATAACGGCAGGACCGCCGGATCGGAAGATCGTCGAGAGAATGTTGCATTTTTCCCGCTGGAAAACACTTCTGATTTGGCTGGCCGCGTTTGCGGCCATCGTCATCGCTGCGCCCAATCTGCTGAGCGAGGAGCAGCGTTCCGCTCTGCCGGGCTGGTTGCGTCACGACCGCGTGACGCTCGGTCTCGATCTGCAGGGCGGCTCGCATATCGTTCTGAAGGTCGAGCGTTCCGATGTCGTCAAGGACCGCCTGGAAGAGGCGGTCGCCAATGTGCGCAATGCGCTGCGTGGCGCCGGCATCCGCTATACCGGGCTGACCGGCAATGACCAGACCGTTACTGTCCGCATCACCGATCCGGCCGAGACGCAGAAGGCGGTTGATCTCCTGACACCTTTGACGGCGACTGCCGGCAGTTTAGGGCCGGAGGTGGCGCTGCGGCGGGGCGAGGAGGGACAGCTCTCGCTGCAGATTTCCGACGCCGGCATCACAGCTGACGTCGCTTCCGCCCGGACTCGATCGCTCGATATCGTTGCCCGCCGTATCGCTGGATTCGGCCATGCGAATTTCCTTGTTCACCCCGATGGCGCCGACCGGATCGTCGTGCAGGTGCTGGGATCGGTCGATGCGGAACGGCTGAAAAACCTGCTCAACCAGCCGGCCAAGCTTTCCTTTCATCTGATCGATGCAAGCATGTCGGGGCAGGAGGCGCTGAACGGCCGTTGGCCCGCGACATCGCAAGTGCTCTATTCGCTTGATGATCCGCCGATCCCATATCTCGTCGACCGCACGGCTTTCGTCTCCGGCAGCAATATGGTCGATATCGAGCCTGTCGTCGATCCACAGACGCAGGATACCTCGATTACTTACCGCCTCGATGCCGAAGGCACGCAGCGGCTGGCGGAGGTGACGGGGCAGAATATCGGCAAGCACCTTGCCATCGTCTTCGACGACCAGGTGATGTCGTCACCGGTTATCGATGCGGCGATCACTGGCGGCGAGGGCGCGATTTCGGCGAACTTCTCCGAGGATGGCGTCCGCGATCTTGCGATCATGCTGCGCGCCGGCGCCCTGCCGGCGACGCTGACGAGCGTCGAGGAACGCAGCGTCAGCCCAAGATTTGGCGCTGATTCGATCTTCAGTGGCCTTGTTGCCGGCCTCGTCGCCGTCGTGCTGGTCGCAGCACTGATGATCGCGCTCTACCGCATTCTCGGCGTCATCGCCGTCGTCTCGCTGTTTTTCAACCTGATTCTCATCGTTGCGGTGCTGAGCCTTGCCGGCGCGACGCTCACCTTGCCCGGGATTGCCGGCATCGTGCTCATCGTCGGCATGGCGGTCGACTCGAACGTTCTGATCTACGAGCGCATCCGTGAAGAGGAGAAAACCACCCATTCCTTCGCAGAGGCCGTCGGCCGCGGTTTCACGCGCGCATTCGCAACGATCGTCGACGCAAATGTCACGATCTTTATCGCCGCGATCATCCTTTTTTACCTCGGCAGCGAATCCATCCGCGGTTTCGCGGTGACGCTTGCGGTCGGCATCCTGACGACAGTCTTCACGGCCTTCACGCTGACGCGCTCGATCGTCGCCGGCTGGCTGAAAGGCCGCCATCCCCGGCATCTGCCGAAGAGCGTTCTGACCGATCTCTTCGAACACGCCAATATCCGTTTCATGGGAATCCGCCGTTATGTCTTTACGGCGTCAGCGGTCATCTCGCTGATTGCCATGGCCGCCTTTGCTACCGCCGGCCTGCGTCTCGGCATCGATTTCACCGGTGGCTCGCTCATCGAGGCGACGGCGAAGCAGGGCAATGCCGACCTCGCCGATCTTCAATCACGCCTCAACGATCTCAATCTAGGCGAGGTGCGTGTGGAGCGCACGGGCGGGCCGTCGAATGCGCGGATCAGCATCGCGTCCCAAGGCGGCGGCGAAAATGCCGAACAATCCGCGGCGACGCTGGTGCGCGGCGAGCTCCAGGAGGATTATGACTTTCGCCGCGTCGAGGTCGTCGGCCCCGCCATCTCCGGCGAATTGACGATGATGGCGACGCTCGGCGTGCTTGCAGCGCTTGCGGCGATCCTCATCTACATCTGGATCCGCTTCGAATGGCAGTTTGCGGTCGGCGCCATAGTCGCAACGCTGCACGATGTCATCATCATGCTCGGTCTCTTCGTCCTTACCGGCATAGAATTCAACCTGACGAGCATTGCCGCGGTGCTGACCATCGTCGGTTACT
The DNA here is from genome assembly GCF_019685125.1 of Rhizobium sp. NZLR10. NCBI lineage: Bacteria > Pseudomonadati > Pseudomonadota > Alphaproteobacteria > Hyphomicrobiales > Rhizobiaceae > Rhizobium > Rhizobium sp. NZLR10. Next base: position 125,519 of record NZ_JABDWE010000002.1, read on the forward strand.
CCCTGAACGACACGGTCGTGGTCTATGACCGAATGCGCGAGAATCTGAAGCGATACAGGAAGATGCCGCTGCCGATCCTGATCGATGCTTCGATCAATCAGACGCTGTCGCGCACCATTCTGACCGCCGCGACGACGCTGCTCGCCTTGCTCGCGCTCTATCTTTTCGGGGGCGATGTCATCCGCTCCTTCACCTTTATGATGCTCTTCGGCGTCGCTCTCGGCACCTTCTCTTCAATCTATATCGCCGCTCCCGTGTTGATCGTCTTTCGGCTACGCCCGGAGGCTCCCGACGGGGAAGAGAGCAACAAGACGGATGTTGGTGTAAAATCCGGCACGGTGGTTTGAAAACATGGCAAAAGGCATAGAAATCCGCGCCGCGCATTTCCCCGGGCGCGCGCCGATCGATAGCTACGGCAATGGCGGGTTCCGCTTTGCCGATATGTCTCATCGCGGCTCGATCCTTTGTCTTCCCTCCGGCATTCACGGTTGGGACATGGATATGTCGAAACCGCTGTCGCCTGAAAATTTTCGGCGTGTGCTCGATGAGGCTGACGAGATCGAGGTTCTGCTTGTCGGCACCGGAACCGAGCTTCGCCGTCTGCCCGAGGAATTGAAACTGGCGCTGAAATCGCGTGGCATCTCCTCCGATCCGATGAGCACCGGCGCGGCGGTACGCACCTTCAATATCATGCTCGCCGAGCAGCGCGCCGTCGCTGCGGCATTGATCGCGGTCTGACGATGGCTGAAGCCAATAGTGCGACGAACCAGGAGATCTGCCTGGCGATGCTCCGTGACAGCGACCGCGACCGTTATCTTGCCTGTCTTTTGTCGCCGGAGGAAAAGCGCGGCGCGCTTGCAGCTCTCTATGCCTTCAATGCCGAGCTTGCCCGCATCCGTGATCTCGTGCACGAGACTTTGCCCGGCGAGGTGCGGCTGCAATATTGGCGGGATCTGCTGGAAGGCAGCGCACACGGGTCGACGGCAGCCAATCCCGTCGCCGCCGCACTTCTGGCGGCGATCGAAACCCATCGCCTTCCGCGCAAGACGCTGATCGACATGATCGAGGCCCGCACCTTCGATCTCTATGATGATCCGATGGAAACGCGTCTTTCACTCGAAGGTTATGCCGGCGAGACGGCATCAGCCCTCATTCAGCTTGCAAGCCTCGTGCTGTCGCCTGAGGAGGCCGCACGATCGGCGAATGCTGCCGGCCACGCCGGCGTCGCCCAGGCTGTCGCTGGCCTGTTGCTGCTGATGCCGCTGCATCGCCGCCGTGGTCAGGTCTATATTCCGCTGCAGATCCTTTTCGCCACCGGGCTCGACCGCGATTCCTTCCTTGCCGGCGAAGACAGGCCACGCATCGCAGCCGCCATCGAGGCCTTCGCCGGCCTCGGTCGCGAGCATCTGGTAAAGGCGCGGGCGGCGGGGCCGATTGCGCCGGCGGTCTTTCCGGCCTTTCTGCCGGCGACCCTTGCCGAACCGGTACTCGTCAACGCGCAGAAACGCGGCGCTTTGATATTTGACCGGCCGCTGCAGTCGCCGCAATGGCGCCGCCAGTTGCAGATGGGGCTGGCCGCGGCGCGCCGCAAAATCTGACATCGGGTCAAATTCGCGCAAGTCTCGCGCGTTAGAAGGCTTGAACCGCTACCCCATTGAACGGAGACTCGGCGTGGGCATTATCGTCTGGTGCGTTCTTTTCACCATCGTTATCTTCTTTGCTTTTGTGGCAACGCGCATGGCTGCGCAAAACAAGGAAGACGGCCTGCACGATACAGGCCTCGCCATCATCGAGTTCGGCCGCGCTTTTCCGACCGAGGCGATCCGCCAGTTGCAGGCAACGGAAAACGGCCAGGCCATCTTCGTGCGTCTGCACGACAACAAAGCGGGCTTCATGCGCAATATGTCACGCCACTTCGCCTGCCATCTGATCGAGCCAGGCCGCGTGCGCGTCGTCAGCTCGCAAACGGGCAGGGGCCTGGTGATCGACTTCCTCGATGCACCCCATCACAACGGCGATTTCGAATTTGCTTCCGCTAAAGAATCCTCGGAAGTGGCGCTCTGGCTGCTCGGCAACTATATCGCCGAGCCGGATAAGGACCTGCCGCCGAGCCATATCTCGGCGGCGAACAAGCAGTAGAAGTGCTTTAGCCGAGCCAGGCGGCGCAGTCTGCAAGCGCGCGGCGTGCGATCAACTGCCGTTTCATGATCGTCTTGTCCTTGCCGCGGAAACGTTTGACGCCCTCGGGCTTGACGATCGAACCCGGCTGGAGCTCCGGAAACAGCCCGAAATTGATGTTCATCGGCTGGAATGATCGTTTACCCGGCTCCTCGTCGGTGACGATATGCCCACCGGTGATATGACCGAGCAGCGAGCCCAGCGCCGTCGTCGCCGGCGGCAGCGAGATCGCCTCGCCTTTGCGTTCGGCGGCGGCGAAACGGCCGGCCATCAGCCCGACGCTGGCGCTTTCCACATAACCTTCGCAGCCGGTGATCTGGCCGGCGAAACGCAGGCCGGGCCGCGATTTCAGCGTCAGCGACGGGTCGAGCAGGGTGGGGGAATTGATATAGGTGTTCCGGTGAAGACCGCCGAGACGGGCAAATTCCGCATTTTCCAGGCCGGGGATCATCCGAAAAATTTCCGCTTGCGCGCCATATTTCAGCTTCGTCTGGAAGCCGACCATGTTGTAAAGCGTGCCGAGCGCATTGTCCTGCCGCAGCTGCACGACGGCATAGGCCTTGACCGTCGGGTTATGCGCGTTCGTCAGCCCCATCGGCTTCATTGGCCCGTGGCGCAGGGTCTCGCGGCCGCGTTCGGCCATCACCTCGATCGGCAGGCAACCGTCGAAATAAGGCGTGCCTTCCCATTCTTTGAAACCGACCGTGTCGCCTGATATCAGCGCGTCGACGAAGGCATTGTACTGCGCCTCGTCCATCGGGCAATTGATGTAATCCTTGCCGGTGCCGCCGGGGCCGACCTTGTCGTAGCGCGACTGATACCAGCAAATATCCATGTCGATGCTCTCGCGGTACATGATCGGCGCGATGGCGTCGAAGAAGGCGAGCGAATCCTTGCCGGTTTCTGCCTGGATGGCGCTTGCGAGTGACGGCGCCGTCAGCGGCCCGGTGGCGACGATGGCAAGATCCCAGTCCCTTGGCGGCAGGCCGGTGACCTCTTCCCGCACGACCGTGATCAGCGGGTGGTCATGGATCGCCCTCGTCACCGCCTCGGAGAAGCCATCGCGATCGACGGCGAGCGCGCCACCTGCCGGAACCTGGTGCCGATCGGCAGTGGCCATGATCAGTGAGCCCGCCATGCGCATCTCGGCATGGATGACGCCGACGGCATTGCTGGTCGCATCGTCGGAGCGGAAGGAATTGGAGCAGACGAGTTCGGCAAGGCCGTCGGTTTTATGCGCATCCGTGCCGCGCACCCCGCGCATTTCATGCAGGATGACGGGGATGCCGGAGCTGGCGATCTGCCAGGCGGCTTCCGAACCGGCAAGCCCGCCGCCGACGACATGGATGGGGGAATAGGAGGAGATCGTGTTCATTCCGGGCTGATATCATGTCGGCAGGTGCGATCCAACACCCCGGAATCAAAAACGGCGCCCTGGGGCGCCGTCTTGGGAGCATCACGCTCGCTATTAGCGGCCGTTATTAACGGCCGGCTATTAGCGGAACGAGCGGGATGCGATATTGCGGATGTCGTAGCGGCTGACGCCGATATCGGACAGGGTCTGGTTCGAAAGGCCGCCGAGTTCATTGAGCGTACGGCGGTAGCTGAGCCAGCTTCTTGCAATGCGGATCGGGTTCATTGTCTTTTTCCTCTAACATATGTCCGCTGGATGGCGGGATCGCCTATCTCTCTGCGGTTGATGTTTATATAGGCGAGAACCGTCCTATTGTGCAGTGCAAATAAAAGGCGTCTGCCATGCAATTGTGCAGTGTGATGCTCGTCAATTAGGCGGTGGATATTTTTTGTGCGGGCTAACGAAAGCGGCAAAACAATGCAACCGCCGCAGCAGCCGCATGCAGACAAACGAAAACGCCCGCTGTGGGTACAGCGGGCGTTTCAATCAGAACGATCCTGCTTGGGAGGAGCAGCGGATCGCCTGGATTAGCGGGAAGAAGCCTCACGGGCAACGCGATTAATGTCCGAACGGTCGATGCCGAGATCGTGCAATTCGCGGTTGGTCATGCGGCCAAGTTCCGTGATCGTCTGACGATACTTGCGCCAGTTATTGAAAGAGCGAGAGAAGTTCATGTTAAGCCCCTTTCTGAGGGTTTCATCTGCCAGCAGCCGCCGATCGGCGCTGACCTCTATTTGATGACCAGAATATATGTTGCGGCGCGAAAGACTAAAACAGCCAAGTTTTCAGATCACCTATGCGATGTATGCAATGCTCTAGGCGTGTTTGACGCAGATTTTCCGTTTTTTGGTCAACGAATAGGCAGAATGGCTTTCAGGAAAGCAATCCCGTTTGGAGGACCGAACCGGTGCCATTGCTCAAAAACGCCGCTGCTTCCGGCGGTTCCGCCCATATATCCGCTATAAGAACGCATTCCGCCGCCGGATCGAAGTTGCTCATCTGTCCGCAGCGTTGCCGGTGCGGTGTGACGGCAATGCGGCAGGCCGGCGCCAAACGGCGGAAATCCTCGGACCGCCAATGCTTTAATTCAGTTTTTGCCGAACAAAAACGCCCGCCGGGGGAGGATCCGGCGGGCGCGTTATGGTGACCGGCAACTGGGAGGAGGAGTGTTGCCAGCCTATCGCAGCGCGCTGGGAGGAGGAGTGCGCGGCTGCGAATATCGTCGCGGACCAAGCGATCCGCGGGCGTCCGGCTGAAGCCGGGCCGGGGCGCCATCCCCGTGCTTCTATGGTTCGATAAATAGTATGACTAATGATTATTTTGCAGTGCAATAAACTCATGAGTGATATGCGATCGGCGCATACCTCTCCGTCCATATGCTGATATTAGCGCTTCTGAGGTTAGCGGCCGGTTAATGCTCGGTACAAGTTAGACCAATGAGGAAGTTGTATATTTGCGCAAGAGCGTTTGCGAACACCCGTGCTGCGTCTATAACGGCGTGAGCCGTAGCGCCGCAGTCGGCGTTGCGGAAATGAGGGGTGGAGCATGTATCGCGGCAGATTGGAGCGGGATCTCTCACTCTGGGTAGGCAAGGGCCTGCTGGGGCAGGAAACGGCAGGCGCGCTTCTCGCCGAATATGACAGCCGCCCGGCAAGCTTCAGCCTCGGGCGGGTGCTGATGGCGCTGGCGGCGGTACTGCTTGCAGCCGCCATCCTGCTGGTCGTCGCCTCCAACTGGGAGGCTATTCCGCGCCTCGTCCGCGTCGGCGTCATCCTTGCCCTGATCTGGGTGGTGCATATTGCCGCCGCTCGGATGCTCGCCCGCGGTGCGACAGCGGCGGCAAGCGGCTTGCTGATCATCGGCGCGATGAGTTTCGGCGGCGCCATCTCGCTGATCGGGCAGATGTATCATCTCTCCGGCGATGAGCAGACGGTGATGTATCTCTGGTTCGCGATTGCGACGATTTCCGCGATCCTGTTCCGTTCGGGCGCAGTGGCCGTCGTCGCCGGCTTCCTCTCCTGGGCGTCTTTCGCCGTCTATCTCGAGAATCACGACACACATTGGATAGGACTCGATCCCTGGATGGCGCCGGTTATGGCTGTGATCATTATCGGGCTGGTGCGGTATACCGGCGCCGAGCGGGCCCGCCATCTGGCCTATCTGCTTTTGATCGGTTGGCTTGCCTGGCTCTATACGCTTTATGAGGAAATCGCCGTGGCGCTCGCCTTCGCGATCGGCGGCATGGCGGCCTTCGTCCTGACGGCATTGCCGCTCCCGCGGATTACCTCCCTGCTCAGGAGCGCCGGTGCGGCCCCGGCCTTCTACAGCTTCCTTGTCGCTGCGATCGGCTTGCTGCTGCTGCATTTCGAAATCGAGGACGGCTGGCGGCTGGTGGTGCTCGGCCTGGCGACGCTTGCCGCTTCAGTGCTGGCGATTGCCCTGCATGGCAGGGACAACGGTGCGGTGCGTTATCTCGCCTACACCACGTTTGCCGCCGAAATGCTTTATCTCGCTTCCGTCACGGTCGGCTCGATCCTCGGCACGTCGAGCCTCTTCCTGTTCTCCGGTCTCGTGGTCGCACTGGTTGCCTGGATCGTCATCCGTCTCGAGCGGCGTTTTTCGGCGAATGCACAGGGGGAGCGCGTATGAGCTCGTTCATGGCAAGGCTGCAATCCGGAAAGGGCTATCTGCTTTCGGCGATCGTCGTCGCCGGCCTGCAGACCCTTATCCTCGGCACGATCATCCAGAGCCGGGCGTCGATCCTCGCCGATGGCGCCGAGGTGCTGCTGAAAACGGCGCCGGTCGATCCGCGCGATTTCCTGCGCGGCGACTATGTCGTCTTGAACTACGACATTTCCTCGGTGCTGGTGCAGACGGTTTCCGGCGGTATTCCGGTCGAGCCCGGCGAGCGGACTTTATGGGTCCGGTTGAAGAAGCAGGAGGATAGTTTCTGGACGGTGACCGAATCGTCCTTTCACGGACTGCCACCGCTACCGGAGACGGTGATTCTGCGCAGCCAGCCATTCTACAGTGGCGGACTGGCCGCGGCCGACAGCATCCGCGTCGAATACGGTATCGAGCGCTACTACGTTCCCGAAGGCGAGGGCAAGCCGATCGAGGAGGCTCGCACTGACGGCAATGTCGCAATCGCGGTGCGCGTTTCGCCAGCGGGAGGCGCACAAATCCGCAGTCTTCTCGTTGACGGCAAGCCGGTTTACGACGAGCCGCTTTACTGATCCGGCGGCAGTTCGGAAGAAGACGGCTTCCGGGCGGGAAATCCCTGTCATTTGCCGTTCATTTTTCCTTTGCCTCGACCAAATCGGGTGATATAGAGACGCCGCGCTCCGGAAGGCCTCATGTGCAGGCATAAGCATGCGGTTTTGTGAACGCGGGTATGGTGAAATTGGTAGACACGCCAGATTTAGGTTCTGGTGCCGCAAGGCGTGGGAGTTCAAGTCTCTCTACCCGCACCAAGCTGTTTGCAGGCGGGAGACTAAAATCGGTTGCCGCAGGGCAGCCGAGAGTTATCCCGAATAGCCCGCGAGTGCCGTTCCCCCTTGGGCGGAATGATACAGGAATTGGGAAAAGCCACGCGCGGCACTCGGCCGGCGTCGTGCTCATTGAAACGAACGGCGTCTGGGCACGGCCGCCACGAAATGAAGGTAGGAAGACATGCAGGTTATCGAAACGCTCGCTGAAGGGCTGAAGCGCGAAATCAAGGTCGTTATCCCGGCCAAGGACATGCAAGACAAGATGAATGAGCGTCTTGCCGATGTGAAGGACAAGGTTCGCATCAACGGCTTCCGTCCGGGCAAGGTACCCGCTGCTCACCTGAAGAAGGTCTACGGCAAGTCGATCATGGCCGACCTCGTCAACGAGATCGTCCGCGAGCAGCCGTCCGCCATCTTGTCCAGCCGCGGCGAAAAATCGGCCACGCAGCCGGAAATCGCCATGACCGAAGACAAGGATGAAGCTGACAAGATCCTCGCCGCCGAGCAGGATTTCGAATTCACGCTCTCCTATGAAGTGCTGCCGCCGATCGAACTGAAGTCGGTCAAGGGCATCAAGGTCACACGCGAAGTCATCGACATCTCGGACGACGAAGTCAACGAGCAGGTCCTGAAGGTCGCCGAAAGCGCTCGCGCCTACGAGACCAAGACCGGCAAGGCCGCGAACGGCGACCGCATCACCATGGATTACGTCGGCAAGGTCGACGGCGAAGCCTTCGAAGGCGGCACCGACCAGGGCGCCGAACTGGTGCTCGGCTCCGGCCGCTTCATTCCTGGCTTCGAAGACCAGCTCGTCGGCGCCAAGGCTGGCGACGAGAAGACCATCACCGTGACCTTCCCGGCTGACTATCCGGCCAAGAACCTCGCCGGCAAGGAAGCGACCTTCGACGTATCGGTCAAGGATGTTGCAGCACCTGCCGCTGTCGAGATCAACGACGAACTCGCCTCGAAGCTCGGCATCGAATCCGCCGATCGCCTGAAGGAAATCGTTCGCGGCCAGATCGAATCGCAGTACGGCTCGCTGACCCGCCAGAAGCTGAAGCGCCAGATCCTCGACCAGCTCGACGAGATGTACAAGTTCGAGACCCCGAACTCGCTCGTCGACGCCGAATACAACGGCATCTGGAGCCAGGTGAACAACGACCTCGCCCAGTCCGGCAAGACCTTCGAGGACGAAGACACCACCGAAGAGAAGGCACGTGAGGAATACACGACGCTCGCCGAGCGTCGTGTCCGCCTCGGCCTCGTTCTCTCCGAAATCGGCGAAAAGGCCGGCGTCGAAGTCAGCGAAGACGAAATGCAGCGTGCGATATACGAACAGCTGCGCCAGTATCCGGGCCAGGAAAAGCAGATCCTCGAATTCTTCCGCAGCCAGCCGGGTGCCGCCGCGTCGATCCGCGCGCCGATCTTCGAAGAGAAGGTCATCGATCACCTGCTGACCGAAATCGACGTCACCGACAAGAAGGTGACCAAGGAAGAGCTGCTCGCCGAGGAAGAAGGCGAGGCTAAGACTGAGACCAAGAAGGCCGCCCCGAAGAAGAAGGCTGCCGCCAAGGCCGAAGCTGCCGACGCCGGCGAAGGCGAGGAAGCCGCTCCGAAGAAGAAGGCTGCTCCGAAGAAGAAGGCGGCTGACGAAAGCGCCGAATAATCGCTTTTCAGTTCTGAAGTCTGCAAGGCCTCGCCATTGTGCGGGGCCTTTTTCTATTATCCGGGGCCGTTCAGTCTCGAGGGTCTCCCACTATCGAGTTGTATTCCCGGCAACAGATAGTTGCGTTAAAGTATAATTCGATGCAGATTTCGCTGACGGTGGGAGGACCGGAAAATGACCGCAAAACATGACATGAAGAAATGCGTGGAAGAAATCTACGCTGTGCGCGACCGCGGCGATATCGAGGGCACGCTGGCGCTGATCGGCGAGGATTGCACCTTCCGGATGGCCGGCAATACACGGTTGGCGCCTTTTTCAACTGAATCCGGCGGGCATGCCTTTCGCCAAGTGATAGAGCAACTCATCACTGTGTGGGATCTATCCAATATCAAGACAGTCGGCATCTATGTGGACGAGGACGAGCATATGGTCTTCGCCCATCGCGAGGGTGAGGTCAGGCACATCCCATCGGGTGCGAGCTTCTATACGGAATTCGTCGACAAGATCCATTTCAGGGACGGGAAACCGGTCAAGATCGTCGAATTCGTCGACACACTGCAAGTGGCCGAGACAAGTCAGATAATCCAGGTCGCTTAGCGTAACGGAAGTCGGAGCTCCAGGCTTCGACTCCGTTGTCGTCAATGATTCCGGCTGACAGCGTATGAGCCGCCGCTGCAAGAGATGCCGGTCAATGCGCGGCAGATCGGCCGTGGGTCAGTTCCGCCACCTTGCGAATATGGTTGACCGCCGCGGTGCCGCCAGCGGTCTTGGTGAAGAGGCTGAGTGTCTCTTCCTCATCGTCGGCGACCGGCGTCAAGGCCTGATCCATATAGGTCTTCGACTTGGCATCCCGTGAGATCAGGAATGCCGAAATCGTCAGGCCGATGATCGTACCGGCAAGCGAAGCATGTTTTCGGAAGGTTTCCCAGGCAAAGCGCGGCCAGAACACCAGCGGATTTTCGCGCGGCAGGTCCGGGCGCCGCTCCGCCGGCGTCTTCAGGCGCAGCAAGCCGCTTTGCAACGGATGCACATTTTCCAGCGGCACGGTGGTTGCGAAGGAGACGAGAACCTTGACGAGCCTTGCGAGCGGTACCCCGGTCGCCACAGCACGGCGCAGCAGGGTCTTCATGTGCTTCGGCGAATAATAGAGCGCCCAGGCCTCGTGATAGATGTCTTCCCACTCCTGCTTGCTCATCTTCGGATGTGCCGTGCAGACGTGCTCGACATCGTAGATGTTGAGATCCGCATCCATCTCGATGCCCTTCTTCCACAACACCTGATGGTCCTCGGAACCGGGCAGCGGCGTCAGGATGAAGAATTCGATGACGTCGAGCGGCAGTTCGTCCTGGATGATCGCGATGTCGCGGCGGATCGATTCCGGCGTGTCGGCGGGGAAGCCCAGGATATAACCGGCCAGCGTCATGATGCCCTGCGCCTTCCAGGCGAGCAGCATTTTGCGGTATTCGGTAATCTTGTTCTGGTTCTTCTTGGCCGCTGTCAGATTGTCCGGATTGACGTTTTCGAGGCCGATGAAGACGCGGGTAACGCCAGCGCGCCGGGATTTCTCGATGAAATTGGGAATCTTGTGGCAGAGCGTGTCGACCTGGATCATCAGGCCGAGCGGAATGCCGTCCCGCTCCTTGAGTTCGATCAGCCTGTCGAAAATCGCCTCCCAATCCTTGTTGCGGGCGAAATTGTCGTCGGTGATGAAGAATTTGTGGATGCCCTGCGCCCAGTTCATCCGCACCAGCTTTTCGACGTCGTCAGCCGAGCGGAAGCGCGACTTGCGTCCCTGCACGTTGATGATGGTGCAGAACGAGCACTGGTAGGGACAGCCGCGTCCGGCATCGAAGCTGGTGCTGAGCCCGAGCGTGCGCTGGATATTGTCCTTCGGCAGGAACGGAACCGGCGTGCCGCCGATGCCGGGAAGGTCGTTCATGAAATTGTAAAGCGGCTTCAGCTCGCCGGCGGCCGCATCACGCAGCACCATCTCCAGCCGCCCTTCGGCTTCACCGGCGAACATCGAGATGCCCATGTCACGGCAGGCGTCGAGCCCCACCGCCTGGCCATCCAGCATCGACAGGCAGCCGGAAACATGGAAACCACCGATGGAAACCGGCAGGCCGGCCTCGCGGAACGGCCGGGCGATATCAAGCGCGCGCGGATACTGATTGGTCTGAACGCCGACCAGCGAGATCATGCCGAAATTGTCGTGGCGCTTGAACTGTGCGAGCAGCCCGGCGACATCGATCCGCGTATTGGTCTCGTCGATCACGGTGATATCGATCGCGGTATCAGGCCCGAGCACCTGGCGCTCGGCACATTCGACGGCGATGCCGTAGAGCGCCGCGAGCGAATTGGAGGGAATCATCGCCCGCCACCAGCGGATGACGTAGCCGTCATCGTCATAATGCGACGGCTTGATCAGGATCAGCTGAAAACGTCGGCGCGCAGCTTCCAAGACATGGGACACGAGTATCTATCTTTCTTCAGAAGCTTTTGCCGGAGCAAAATAGTGTTGAAGCCATATATCAGGCATGACGTATCAATGCGATTCAAGAGGTCAAACTAAGGCGTAAAAACGCGCGTTGCATGCAAAACGCTTCGCACGGCAACTTCTTCAATATACTACCCGATATCGAGCAGCAATGCGCGGTGGTCGGAGACCTCGGGCGCCTCGACCACCTCGAACTTGGCAATGTTCACCCCCGGTGTAACTAGCATGTAATCGGCAAAGCGGCCCTGCTTCAGATAGTAGGAGGTCCGCGTGTCTACAAGGCCGTTTCCGGTGACGAGATCCGAAAGCCCCAATCTGGCGAGGATCGTAAAGGTCGCGCTGTCAGGTAATACGTTGAAATCGCCGCAGACGACGAGCCCTTCGTCGCCCGGCCAGATCCGCTCGATGAGCGCCGCCAGCGCTGCGGCCTGTTCCTCGCGCGCCGCCGTGTCGCCCTTGCCTGTGGGATCACGCAGGCCATGCAGGTGGGCGATGGTCACGGTAGAGCCGTGCTCATGGCTGAAGACGCGGATGCAATGGGCGTTCCGTGGCCGCGGATGTTCGCCCCAGCCATTGGCGGAAAAACTCCCATGCACGAAGTCCAACCCCTGGGCGATGATCGAATGCGATTTGCGCACGAAGGTCGCCAGCCCGAATTCGGCGGCAATGGCAGTATCGCCGTTAAACAGCTCGCCTCTCGATGTCGGGCAGAAGAAGCCGTCGTGGCCGGGCAGGGCGGCGCGGATCTCTGCAAACAGATTGGCGCGCTGCGGCAGCTCCAGCCCCGCATCCCGATAGATCGACCATCGGTCATCCACACCCGGCGCCCGCAGCACCTCCTGCAGGCAGAGCACATCCGGATCGGCCTGCGCGACATAGTCGATCAGGGCCTCATGCAGCCTGCCGCCCCATGCATTCAGCGAAATGATGCGCAATGCCGTTCGGCTCCGTTTTGACGGCCGGATTTACACGAAAGCCCGCCGTCTATGAGAGGCCCTCAGAGTTCCGACTTGATGTCGCCCATCCGGTTCCAGGCGTCGAGGCCGGCGATCTTGTAGGCTTCGGCGAGTGTCGGATAGTTGAAGGTGTTTTCGACGAAATATTCGACCGTGCCTTTGAGATTGAGCACCGCCTGGCCGATATGCACCAGCTCGGTGGCGCCTTCGCCGACGATATGCACGCCGAGCAGGCGCCGCGTCTTCAGCGAAAAGATCAGCTTCAAAAGCCCGGTGTCGAGGCCCATGATATGACCGCGCGAGGTCTCGCGGAAGCGGGCGATGCCGCATTCATAGGGAATGCCGCGCTCCTTCATCTCTTCTTCGGTCAGGCCGCAGGTGGAAATCTCCGGCACGGCATAGATACCGTAGGGGAAATATTTCGGCGGTTCCTTGGCGACCGCGCCGATCGCGACGCGGGCGGCGATGCGGCCCTGTTCCATCGAGGTTGAGGCAAGGCTCGGAAAGCCGACGACGTCGCCGGCGGCATAGACGTTGGCAACCGATGTCTGGAAGGTTTCCGGATTGACCTTGAGACGGCCGCGGCTGTCGGCTTCGAGGCCGATGGCCGGAAGGTTCAGTGCATCGGTCGCTCCCAGGCGGCCGGCGGCGAATAGCACCATGTCGGTCGTCAGGCGCCGGCCGCTGTCGAGCGTCAGCTCGACCTTGCCGTCCTCCAGCGCCTCCACCTTGTCGGCCTTCTGGCCGAGCAGCAGCTTCATGTTGCGGTCGCGCAGCTGGTAGGTGAAATCCTCGACGATTTCCTTGTCGATGAAGTCGAGCATCGTCGCCTTCGGGTCTATCACGGTGACGGCCGTGTCGAGCGCACTGAAGATCGTCGCATATTCGATGCCGATGACGCCGGCGCCGATGACGACCATTGAGCGCGGCAGCTCCTGGATATCGAGCAGTTCGTCGCTGTCGAGAACGGTCTTGCCGTCGAAGGGTATGTAATCGGGGCGGAACGGCTTGGTACCGACTGCAAGCAGCACGCTGGCGCCGGTGACCTGGGTAATCTCACCGTCATCCTTGATCACCTGCAGCGTCGACGGATTGATGAAGCTCGCCTTGCCGCGAATATGCTGCACGCGGTTGCGGGCGAACTGGTGTTCCAGCACCTCGACCTCGTGGTTGAGCGTAATCAGCAGGCGTCGGCGCAGATCATCTGCACTGATCTCTTCCTTGACGCGGTAAGACCGGCCGTAGAAGCCGCGTTCGCGCCAGCCGGAAAGATTGAGCGCGGTCTCGCGCAGCGTTTTGGAGGGGATGGTGCCGGTATGCACGGACACGCCGCCGACGCGTTTGCCCTGCTCAATGACAAGCACTTTCTTGCCGAGTTTTGCAGCCTGGATCGCGCCGCGGCGCCCTGCGGGACCGCTGCCCACCACAACAAGATCGTACTGAAGCATCGTCTGGCCCCGGATTGGAAATGGAATCATTTGCGACACAAAGATGTCGCCCGTCTATCGGTAGCCGGTCAATGTTACAGATTGTTTTACGACCGCCGATTCAGCCGCCCTGTGCCTTTCAGATAAGCTTCAGCCCCTTCAGGCTGACATGGCCGTCCTTGCCGATAATGACGTGGTCGTGGACGGTGATATCGAGCGCCTTGGCCGCCTCGATGATAACCTTCGTCATGTCGATATCGGCGCGCGACGGCGTCGGGTCGCCGGAAGGATGGTTGTGGACGAGGATGATCGCCGTTGCCGAAAGCTCGAGCGCGCGTTTCACCACCTCGCGCGGATAGACCGGCGTGTGGTCGACCGTGCCGCGGCCCTGGACCTCATCGGCAATCAGCACGTTGCGCTTGTCGAGGAAGAGGATGCGGAACTGTTCGCGGGTCTCGTGCGCCATGGCGGCGTGGCAGTACTCTATGACCGAGGACCATGAGGACAGGACCTGTTTGCTCCTAAGTTCGCTCTTCAGGGTCCGGTGGGCGACGGTCGAGATTAGCTTCAGGTCGAGCGCCACGGCCTCGCCGACGCCCTTTATCTCCGTCAGCAAAGCCGCCGGCGCGCCGAAGACGCCGGAGAGCGAGCCGAACCGTTCGATCAGCGCCTTGGCGATCGGCTTGGTGTCGCGCCGCGGGATCAGGCGGAAAAGCAGCAGTTCGAGGATTTCGTAGTCGGCAAGCGCGGTGTCGCCCAGCTCGCGGAAGCGGTCACGCAACCGCTCGCGATGGCCGTGATAATGTTCTTGGCCGGCGAGCGAGGCGGGCAGGGCGGCCTTGGCATTCGGCACGGACGGTTGTTGCGAGCGTCCGCCGAAGAACGAGCGTTCGTCGGCGGCAATGGGCTCCTGCGTCTCGAAAGGCAGCTCGTCGTCGGAAGATGTCGCAACAGGCCGCTTTGCCATCGGATCGTCACCCGGCAAACGACGGCAGGCCGGGGCGATCGAGCCCACCCGGCGACAGGGTGAAGATCTCGCAGCCGCCCGAGGTAACGCCGACGGTATGTTCGTACTGCGCCGAAAGCGACCGGTCGCGGGTTACCGCCGTCCAGCCGTCGGCAAGAACCTTCACATGCGGCCGGCCGAGATTGATCATTGGTTCGATCGTGAAGATCATGCCTTCGCGCAGCTCCGGCCCCTCGTTGGCACGGCCGTAATGCAGGATATTCGGCGAATCGTGGAACAGCCGGCCGACGCCGTGGCCGCAGAAATCGCGCACCACCGAACAGCGTTCGGCCTCGGCATAGGTCTGGATCGCCTCGCCGATTGCGCCGGTGCGGGCCCCGGGTCTGACGGCACCAATACCGCGCATCAGCGCTTCATAAGTAACCTCGAGCAATCGCTCGGATGCGCGCTTGATCGTGCCGACGGGGTACATCCGGCTCGAATCGCCGTGCCAGCCGTCGAGCACGAAGGTGACGTCGATATTGACGATATCGCCTTCGCGCAGCGGCTTGTCGTTCGGAATGCCGTGGCAGACGACATGGTTGATCGAGGTGCAGGTCGATTTGGTGTAGCCGCGATAGTTCAGTGTCGCCGGCTGGGCGCCGTGATCCATCCCGAAATCGAAGACGAAGCGGTCGATGTCATCGGTCACCAGCCCCGGCTTGACGATGTCGGCCAGCGCATCGAGGCAGCGCGCCGTCAGCTGGCACGCCTTACGCATACCCTCGAATGCTTGCGCGTCGTAAAGCCGAATAGCGCCCGTATTCTTCGAGGGCGCGGAAGAGGCTTCGATATAGTTCACCATTGCAGGGCCTTAGCGGAGAATATTAGAATTGTTCATAATGCAGCTATGCCGGGTTCGTCCATCGCGATCAACCGCCCGGACGAGATTTCTGAGCAGATCCGATCGCTCCGGTATGCAGTCTTCTGCATCCTTTTCTCGCCAAATCATTGGCCGGGATGGAATATCCACAGTCTTCCCAAGGGGATAGGATTGATCGGATGATGCCGCCCCGCTACTCACCGATTGGTGACAGCGGGGAAGGGTCGGTCGTGCTTGATGAAGCGGCAAAATTTGAAATTTCGTCCGAGCCCGGCGGCGAGCCGGAACGACGCGTGCGTGATCGCGGCGCCACCGAGCGGGCAATCCTTGCAGCCGCCAAAGGCCTGCTGGCCGAGGAAGGCTTCCAGAATTTCGGCATCAATGCGGTCGCGCGCCGCGCCGGTTGCGACAAGCAGTTGATCTATCGCTATTACGGTGGTCTCGACGGACTGGTCGAGGCGATCGGCGCCGATCTTGGCACATGGGTGAAGGATCGCATTCCGGAAGACGCCGGCGGCATGTTCCTGCTCACCTATGGCGACCTGATGGAGCGGCTGTCGCTTCTCCTTCTCGACGCCTTGAGAAACGATCCGCTGATGCGCCGCATCCTCGCCTGGGAAATATCGGAAAACACCGAGCAGGTGAGGCGGCTGTCGGAAGCGCGTTCGAAGGAGCTGGCTCTCTGGCTGGAGCGCATGCGCGGCTCGCTGACGCCGCCGAAGGGCGTCGATGCAACAGCCGTCAACGCCGTCGTCATCGCTGCGATCCAACACCTCGTGCTTGCCGCCTCAGCCGGCGGGCAGTGCGCCGGGCTGTCGCTGAAGACATCAAAGGATTGGGAGAAGGCGGCGATGGCGCTGAAGCGCATCGTGCGCGGCGTCTACGGCTAATACCTGTCTTATCCACAGGGGGCAGGCCCCGCGTTAACCTTAACAAATGGTTTACGTTGCCTGGCCGCGGTTAACCCGACAGTGTGGTGGCGAGCAGAGATGGAATGAGTAGAGCCCCGAGTTGACGCCATGGGAACCAAAATCGCCAAAGCCTTGTTTTTCGTAACGGCGATGATGTTTTTCGCAGTGCTGGCGCTGGATATCGCAATTCCGACGCTGGTGCTTTGCGCCATGGCATTGTCGACCTGGTTGGTCTCCCTCGATCTGCCCGTCTCGCGCAAGCATGGAGGAGAGGCCGCATGAGGTGGTTTCTGGTCTTCTGGGCCGGCCCTATCGTCTTTCTGGGCGGATGGTACTGGCTCTCTTATTACGACATGAACTTCGGCATCTTCATGTTGACGCGGCAGGTGCATGACCTGACGTTCCAGCTGTATGGCGAGGTATTGGGAATTCCGCCGGAGAGCATCCCGCCGCTCGTTGCCCGCGCGATCGCAGTCGACAGCCTGGTCGTCTTCGCCATCATGGGCTTCCGCAAACGCCAATCGATCATTGCCTGGTGGAAGGCGCGTCAGCTGAATTCGTCTTCCGACCTTGCCAGCAAGGAAAGCCTGTCGAGCGCGCCCTGAAGGATAAAGCTTGCCGCGGCCGAATCGATCCGTTCGGCCCGCTTGGCGCGCGACACGTCCATTTCAAGCAGCGTCCTCTCGGCCGCCACCGTTGATAACCGCTCGTCCCAATAGACAAAGGGCAGGGCTGTCTTCTGCTCCATGTTACGCACGAAGGCACGCGTCGCCTGCACCCGCGGACCAGCCGATCCGTCCATGTTCATCGGCAGGCCGATGATGAAGCCTGCGACCTTTTCGGCTGTCGCGAAATCCAGCAGCGCCTGGGCATCGATGGTGAACTTGACGCGCCGGATCAGCGTGCGGGGCGTGGCGAAACGCCGCCCGAGATCGGACATCGAAAGCCCGATCGTCTTGGTGCCGAGATCGAGGCCGGCAATCGCCTGCCGCGGGGCAAGCGTCTCGGCCATTTCCTCGATCGTCAGCACCGTCATCGCCATTTCATCCCGTCAAAAGAAATTGAAGTCGCCGCTGCTTTCCTTTGCGGCCGCATAAGATATGTCCTTAGAGCATGATGCCGAAAAGTGTGAACGGTTTTCGGACGACGTCATGCTCCAATTCCCTGGTTGAGATGCGGATTGAGATCGAGGCCGATCCGGCCAAGATCATCCGGATTTCCCATCGAAACCCGCTTTTGCATTGCGTAATAAAGGAGACATTTCATGAAGATCACCTGGCTCGGCCATTCCGCCTTCCGCATCGAGACTGGAAAGGCGAAAATCCTGCTCGACCCATTCCTCAGCTATAACGCCTCCTTTTCCGGCCAGGATATCAAGGATGTTTCGGCAGGCGTCACCCATATCCTGCTGACGCATGGCCATGGCGACCATGTCGGCGATACCGTGGCGCTTGCCAAGGAAACCGGCGCCGTCGTTCTCGCCAATGCCGATCTCGCCGCCTGGCTCGGCTCCAAGGGCGTCGACAAGATCGAGATGGGCAATACCGGCGGCACGATCGCGCTCGGCGGCTTCTCGGCGACCTTCACCAATGCGCTGCACTCCTCCGCGCATATCACCGAGGACGGCGTCTCGCATGCGCTCGGCAACGCCAACGGCCTGATGCTGCATTTCGATGACGAAGCCTCGATCCTTGCCATGGGCGACACCGACATCTTCTCCGACATGACGCTGATCAATGAATTGCACCAGCCCGATATCGGCCTCGTGCCGATCGGCGACCGCTTCACCATGGGCGGCGCCGTGGCAGCCCTTGCCTGCCGGCGCTATTTCAGCTTCAAGACCGCGATCCCTTGCCACTACGGTACCTTCCCGATCATCGAGCAGACGGCCGATAAATTCGTTACCGGCATGGAAGGATCGGAGACTGACGTGAAGGCGCTGAAGCCCGCCGAGGGCCTGTCGATCTGACGAAATCCCGTTGCACCGGGCGGACATGGCCTTTATAGCGGGTAGGAAAAATCCTATCCGGAGAATGCCATGTCCGTCGACCTTGCCACCGTGAAGCGCGTTGCCCACCTTGCCCGCATTGCCGTCTCCGAAGACGAGGCAAATCGCATGGTCGGCGAGCTGAACGGCATCCTCGGCTTCGTCGAGCAACTCTCCGAAGTCAATGTCGATGGCGTCGAGGCGATGACATCCGTCACCCCGATGGCGATGAAGAAGCGGACCGATGCGGTGACCGACGGCAGCAAGGCCGCCGATATCGTCGCCAATGCGCCCGTCACCGACCACAATTTTTTCCTGGTGCCGAAAGTCGTCGAATAGGGCTCAACGCCTCTTTCCGACCCTGTTGCCATTTCCAGATCTGAAGCGAAAATACGATGAGCGAACTCACCAGCCTGACCATTGCCGAAGCCCGCCAGAAGCTGCGCGCCAAGGAGATCACCGCACTCGAACTGACCGAGGCCTATATCTCGGCGATCGATGCGGCCAATGCTCATCTGAATGCCTATATAAAGGTCACGCCCGATCTCGCCCGGGTCATGGCGAAGAACTCCGACGAGCGTATCGCTGCCGGCAAGGCAGGCGATCTCGAGGGCATTCCGCTCGGCATCAAGGATCTTTTCGCCACCGTCGGTGTGCACACCCAGGCTTGCAGCCACATTCTCGACGGTTTCGAGCCGCGTTATGAATCGACCGTCACGCAGAACCTCTGGGATGACGGCGCCGTCATGCTGGGCAAGCTTAATATGGACGAATTCGCCATGGGTTCGTCCAACGAAACCTCGCACTACGGCCCGGTGATCAATCCCTGGCGTGCTGCGGGCTCCAACCAGCAGCTCGTTCCGGGCGGCTCCTCCGGCGGCTCAGCAGCAGCCGTCGCCGCGCATCTTTGCGCCGGCGCCACCGCGACCGATACCGGCGGCTCGATCCGCCAGCCGGCCGCTTTCACCGGCACCGTCGGCATCAAGCCGACCTATGGCCGCTGCTCGCGCTGGGGCACGGTCGCCTTCGCCTCCTCGCTCGACCAGGCGGGCCCGATCGCCCGCGACGTGCGCGACGCCGCAATCCTTTTGAAGTCGATGGCAAGCGTCGACGCCAAGGACACGACCTCGGTCGATCTGCCGGTGCCGGATTACGAGGCAGCTCTCGGCCAGTCGCTGAAGGGCATGAGGATCGGCATTCCGAACGAATACCGTGTCGATGGCATGCCTGAGGAAATCGAGACCCTCTGGCGCCAGGGCATCGCCTGGCTGAAGGATGCCGGCGCCGAAATCGTCGACATCTCGCTGCCGCACACCAAATACGCCCTTCCGGCCTATTACATCGTCGCTCCCGCCGAGGCATCCTCGAACCTGGCGCGCTACGACGGCGTCCGGTACGGCTTGCGCGTCGACGGCAAGGATATCGTCGACATGTACGAGAAGACGCGCGCCGCCGGCTTCGGCAAGGAAGTCAAGCGCCGCATCATGATCGGCACTTATGTGTTGTCGGCCGGTTATTACGATGCCTATTACATCCGCGCCCAGAAGGTCCGGACGCTGATCAAGCGCGATTTCGAACTCGCCTTCGACGCCGGCGTCGATGCCATCCTGACACCGGCAACACCGTCGTCTGCCTTCGGCGTCGCCGATGAGAACCTCGCTTCCGATCCGGTGAAGATGTATCTGAACGACATCTTCACGGTGACGGTCAACATGGCGGGCCTGCCGGGCATCGCCGTGCCCGCTGGCGTCGACCAGAAGGGCCTGCCGCTCGGGCTGCAACTGATCGGCAAGCCGTTCGACGAGGAAACCCTTTTCAAGACCGCCCACGTCATCGAGCAGGCAGCCGGCCGGTTTACGCCGGCGAAGTGGTGGTAACGAATCCAACGATCCGGCTCTTCCACGAGCGGCGTCGACCTCGAAAAGGTGCATCTTAAGAAGCGGCTGGCTGATCGATAACGGGAACCAGGAGGAGCTTATGGCGAGCATTGATCTTGCGCGATTGATCGAGGCAATCGACAGTCTTGCTGCCGCCGGTTTCACCATGGGCGCGGATTGGCAGGCGGTACACGAAATCTGCCAGCGCCACGAAGGTCAACAGCCGTTCGACTGGGGCCATGCGCTTTGCCATCGCATCGAGGGCGACGACTGGAATGCCGATTACTGGTATCGCCGAGCCGGCAAGACGCGCGGCACGGGCACGATGGCCGACGAATGGTCGGCGATGCGGTCGGAACTTTCCGCAAAGGCTTGAGACGACACCCTGACCGCGCCGGTTCGAGCGTAGTCAGGGTGGCTGAGTGCATTACCTGTTGTTCAATTGCGCCCTGACCAAGCTCAGTCCTCTTTCGGTGATCCGGTAGGGCTGGCCGCTGGAGGACTTGATCGCTCTCAGCCGCTTCAGCCTGCGAAAGAGATCGAGATCGACGCCGGGATAGAGCCAGCCGTCGCGGGTGAAGCAGCTGACTGCCTCGATCTTCCTGTCGTCGTCGCGAGAAATTTCGATGCGGCCGCCTTGGGCCATGAGATGCAGGATGCGCTGCTCCGTGCGGGAAATGTCCATGTGTTGAGATCCGGTATCGCGCCCTGCAGGGCGCACAAAAACGATCTGGCGCTCTTTCGAACGTCAGGGCTTCGTTTTTTTCGGGCCCTTGCGCGCAAGCGGACTTGCGGGCAGGGCCTTTACCGGGTCTGTGACAGGCTCAACATAAAACACCTCGATAAGGTTTTTTATTCAGCGCGGAAATGGCGGTCAAGACCGTGCTTGCCGATCAAACCGGTCGAGTACCGCAGTTTCCAGCCATCATCCCCCAGGGGGGTACTGGTAAATTCGGCGACTCAATGGTCTAGTTGCGGGATAACGCGGAGGTGTCGTTGATCCACATTCGCAATGCCCGCGACGGCGAAGCGGTGCTATTGAGCGAGATCGGGCTGAGGGCCTGGCAAAAGGCGATGGCGGCGATCGGCGAATCGCACGCGATGATCGATGCAGCCCGCAACGCCTTTCGCAACTTCGTGGAAAACGACTGGCTGACCATCACCGTCGTCGAGCAGAATGGCCAGGTCGCAGGCTGGGCGGCGCGCGAGGGTTTGGACGAAACCATCTCGGATTTCTGGATCGATCCCGTCTTCGCCCGCCAGGGGCTGGGCTCCGCCCTCCTTGAGCGGATCGAAAAGGAGATCGCTGATCGAGGTTTCGAGAAGGCGGCGATGCAGACCCATTCCGGCAACAACGAGGCGATCGGCTTCTTCCGGAAACACGGCTACAGCATCCACTGGCTCTCGGTCGCCTATAATCCGAAGCTCGACCGCGACGTGCCCTCGGTCGGGCTGACGAAAACGCTGGTTTCGGACGGTAAGGGCGGATACGGGCAGGAATTCTGACAAATGCCGCCGGATGCGGTTAAGCCTATGGCAGATAATCGGACGTGACGCAAAAATTATTGCCTTCGGGATCATTCAATACGCAGTAAGCATCCGTCTCGCGCACCAATGTCGCGCCGAGGGATAAGAGCCGTTTCACTTCTTTCTCCCGATCGTCAGCGGCGATATCGAGATGAACACGGTTGCGGGCTGGACGTTCTCCTTGGCGAAGGTGGAAGCAAAGGCGTGTTCCGGGACCATCGACCATCACGGTCGGGTCCGTGTCGGGCGTCAGTCCTATCGCGGCGAGGCGGGCCAACTCATCATCGTCATAAGGCATCACTTCATAACCATCGAGCGCAGCCGCCCAGAAACGAGCAACCCGTGAGGGGACGTCGCAATCAACCACGATTTCCTTCAGTCTTCCCATGGGAGCTTTCGGTCCAAGGTATTTTTACTGAAGATAGAGATCACTATGGTATCGACAATCGGGGCGGTCGAAACTCTTGTCCATCGGTTCGTGTCCATGAAATGCATGGCCGCTCCTGGTGCAAAGCGGCCTTTCTCTGCGGGCAGAAGCGGCCGGCGGCAACTGCCATGCGATTCCGCGAAAGCCTTGCACCGGCACGCCATTTCCTTTACCTCACGAATGGAAAAGAACAGCCTGCAAAGAGTATCAGATGACCCTTGTCGACGTCCGCACGCCTGATCCGAAACGCTTCATCCCCGGCGCCACCGGCGACTGGGAAGTCATCGTCGGCTTGGAAGTCCATGCCCAGGTGCTCTCCAATTCGAAGCTCTTCTCCGGCGCCTCGACGGAATTCGGCAAGCCGCAGAATTCGAATGTCTCGCTGGTCGATGCCGCCATGCCCGGCATGCTGCCGGTCATCAACGAGGAATGCGTCAGGCAGGCCGTGCGCACCGGTCTCGGCCTCAAAGCCCAGATCAACAAGCGCTCGCTCTTCGACCGCAAGAACTATTTCTATCCCGACCTGCCGCAGGGCTATCAGATCTCGCAGTTCAAGGATCCGATCGTCGGCGAGGGCAAGATCGTCATTTCGCTCGGGCCGGACCGCCAGGGCCAGTTCGAGGATATCGAGATCGGCATCGAGCGCCTGCATCTGGAGCAGGATGCCGGCAAGTCGATGCACGACCAGCACGCGACCATGTCCTATGTCGATCTGAACCGCTCCGGCGTCGCGCTGATGGAGATCGTCTCCAAGCCCGACATGCGCTCGTCCGACGAGGCCAAGGCCTATATGACCAAGCTGCGCTCGATCGTGCGTTATCTCGGCACTTGCGACGGCAACATGGACGAAGGTTCGATGCGTGCCGACGTCAACGTCTCCGTCCGCCGTCCGGGCGAAGATTTCGGCACGCGCTGCGAAATCAAGAACGTCA
The DNA here is from genome assembly GCF_019685125.1 of Rhizobium sp. NZLR10. NCBI lineage: Bacteria > Pseudomonadati > Pseudomonadota > Alphaproteobacteria > Hyphomicrobiales > Rhizobiaceae > Rhizobium > Rhizobium sp. NZLR10. The sequence continues at coordinate 148,638 of NZ_JABDWE010000002.1, forward strand.
ACTCCATCCGTTTCATTGGCCAGGCGATCGAATACGAAGCCCGCCGTCAGATCGGTATTCTGGAGGATGGCGGCAAGATCGATCAGGAGACGCGGCTCTTCGACCCAAACAAGGGCGAGACGCGCTCCATGCGCTCCAAGGAGGATGCGCACGACTATCGCTATTTCCCCGATCCGGACCTGCTACCGCTCGAATTCGACGATGCCTTCGTCACCGCGCTCGCAGCCGATCTGCCGGAATTGCCTGACGACAAGAAGGAGCGCTTCGTGCGCGAACTCGGTCTGTCGATCTACGACGCCTCGGTGCTCGTCTCCGAAAAGGCGATCGCCGATTATTTCGAGGCGGTGGCTGCAGGCCGTGACGGCAAGATGGCGGCAAACTGGGTGATCAACGACCTGCTCGGCGCGCTGAACCGCACCGGCAAGGATATCGAGCAGACACCGGTTTCGCCGGTCCAGCTCGGCGCCATCATCGATCTCATCAAGGCTGGAACCATTTCCGGCAAGATCGCCAAGGACCTCTTCGAAATCGTGCTGAGCGAGGGCGGCGATCCCGCCGAGATCGTCGAAGCGCGCGGCATGAAGCAGGTGACGGATACAGGCGCGATCGAAAAGGCCGTGGACGAGATCATTGCCGCCAATCCCGATCAGGTGGAAAAGGTCAAGGCGAAGCCGACCCTGGCCGCATGGTTCGTCGGCCAGGTGATGAAGGCGACCGGTGGCAAGGCCAATCCGCAGGCCGTCCAGGCGCTCGTCAAGGCGAAGCTCGGCATCGAGGAATAAGCGGTGTATTTCGTCCGCACGGCCGGCGAGCGTGACTTGGAAAAGGTCCGCGTCCTGCTGGTAGAGAGCTTTCACGCCACCTATGACGGTCTGCATGGCAGGGCCAGGGTGGATGAGCTCACCACCCAGCTCTTTTCTCTCGCCGCACTGAAGACGCGCCTGGTGCGAAAGGACGCTGAATTCCTCGTTGCCGACGATGGCCGCACTATCGGCGGCATGGGGTATGCGGCGATGTCGCCTGAGCTGGCGAAGACAGTCATGCTGCATCTTCTCTATGTCAGGCCGGCGCTGCAACGCCAGGGCATCGGCCGCGATCTCTTCGCCGAACTCGAAAGCTGCTTCCCGGATGCGGAAATCATGCGTCTCGAAGTCGAGCCGCAGAACGTGGCAGCGATCGCCTTCTATCACGCGCACGGCTTCACCGAGGTTGGACGCAACGAGAATGGCGGGGCCGGGCAATCCGGCATTCCCACGCTGATTTTCGAAAAACCGCTCGAAGGGAATTGAGTCTATGGCGTCCGCGTTGTCCGACATTGTCGTTCGCCAAGCGCGGCCGCAGGATCTGCCGGCTCTGGTGGCTCTATTCGCAGCCGATGCGCTCGGTGGTCATGGCGATACGATCGATCCCGACGCCTTTGCCGATTATCTCAGGGCCTTCGCAGCCATCGAGGCTTCGCCCGACCAGGCGCTTTATGTCGCGGAGTGCGGCGGTGAGGTCGTGGGCACCTTCCAGATGATGGTGACGACCTCGCTGACCGGCCGCGGTTCCTCGGCGATGATCATCGAGGCGGTGCAGGCCCGGGCCGATATGCGCGGGCAGGGGATCGGCGCACGGATGATCGAATTCGCCATTGCCGAGGCAAAAGGCCGCGGCGTGCGATTGGTGCAGTTGACCTCGAATGCGATCCGCAAGGATGCCCATCGTTTCTATGAAAGACTGGGTTTCAAGCCCTCGCATCTCGGCTTCAAGATGGCTTTGAAATGACCGGTGCTTGTCGTGGAATCGCTGGACAATTCGGCTTGGCGACGGCATAAGCGAGAAAACGAATTCTGGTTTGGCTCGCATCTGACGGGCACAAGGAAAAGACATGTGGAATCTTCTGGTTCAGACCTTTACCTGGTGGAACGGTCAGACGATGGGCACGCGTTTTGCGACCTGGCGTTTCGGCAAGCGCGTCGGCGAGGATGAATTCGGCAACGTCTATTACGAAGGCGGCATGTCTTCCTACGGCCTGCCGAAGCGTTGGGTAATCTACAAGGGTTATGCCGATGCCTCCGCCATTCCACCGGGCTGGCATGGCTGGATGCATCATCGCACCGATGTTCCGCCGTCCAAGGAGACCTACGTCGCCAAGGAATGGCAGAAGGCGCATCGCCCCAATTTCACCGGTTCTGCGCAGGCTTACCGTCCGCCAGGCTCAATCGCCGTTCCGGGTGAGCGTCCCCGCGTCACCGGCGATTACGACGCCTGGACGCCGGGCAACTGAGACGGCTCGACCGGGCAATCCCAAACCCGGCTTTTGGCCACAATTGACCTTTACCCGCAGGTTGGCCGCGCTTGACCGCGGCTGCGAACGAAGAATGTCTGGAGACGGGTACACATGAAGCTCTTCACGCGGAACAGGGTGCTGCGTGCCGCCGGATCGCTGCTGGCGCTCTCGGCCTTGCTTCCGCCAGTTGCGGCGAATGCCGCACGCATCGAAAATCCGGTAGCCGTCTTCTCCGGCCTCGACAAGATCACCGGCCGTATCACCACCTTCGACGTCTATGTCAACGAGACGGTTCAGTTCGGCGCGCTGCAGGTGACGCCGAAGGCCTGTTATTCGCGCGACCAAGCCGAAGCACAGAAGATCGACGGTTTCGTCGAGGTCGACGAGATCACCCTCGACCGCAAGATCCGCCGCATCTTCACCGGCTGGATGTTCGCCGCCAGCCCGGGCCTTAACGCCGTCGAACACCCGATCTACGACGTCTGGCTGAAGGACTGCAAGGCAAACTCGGACGTCCCGGCTCCTGACGGCACCAAGGCGACAGCCCGCTAAAAAGCGTCCCGCCAACGCGCCAGACCTTCCCTTCGTCGAACTGCAGGTGCTTCGTGACGATCGCAATGACGTCTTCGATTTCCTTACTTCGTGCAAAGGGAGGCCCAGCGGCAAGCGTGATCTTCTGAGCCCGATGTCGTCCGCCTGCATGACAGGGTACGGCTCGGATGCGTGCGAGAATGTTTCAGATGAAGCCCCGAACCAAGAGGCATCAAATGGATCTTCAGAGTCTCGTCGCTGCTCACATGCCGAACCACCGCCGCCCCACACAGATGGACGCCGCGGCCGAGGGCCGATACTACCGAAATCAGATCACCCTGCCGCCGCCCTTGGGGCTTCGGTTACTCGGCCTGATCGCAACGACCGCCGGCGTGACGCTGTTTCTGGCTGGCGTCATCAAGGCATGAGGCGTCGTCATGGTCAGACAGACCGATCATGCTATGCTGCGATCCCTTGTCACTGGGGAACGGGAGATGGACGACAGCGAGGCTGACCGGGCGTCGATCATGGCGGTGATCCGCGCCGAAACCGAGGCCTGGCTGCAGCGGGACTTCGAGGCGCTGGCGAGCCATTGGATGCAGTCGCCGCAGACCCGGCGGATGGAAGCCTTCGCCTCGCTGGGCGTCCGGGTGGACGAAGGTTGGGACCCGATCGCGGCGCGGATCAAGAAGATCGTGGAGCGATTCCCGGAGAAACACGCCTTCGAGGGGCGCGTCCGCTGGGAAAAAGTCAACATCGTCGTTGACGCCAACATGGCCTGGGTGACCTTCGATCAGATCGGCAGCGACACCGGCGAGGATCGCAAGCGCCAACTGCGGATACTTCACCGGATCGGCGGCGCCTGGAAGATCGGCTGCATGGTAATGATGGAGAGCAGCGTCGAGGAGGCGAGATGCTCGCTGATCGAGGTCGACGCGGATGCAAAAATCCTCTGGACGAACCGGCTGGCGCGGGAACGGATTCGCGGCCATCCGGGGCTCGTCGCCGCTGCCGGCCGCTTGCGCGCCCGGCGGCGTGATCGCGACGTCGCGCTGCGCGAGGCGGTGCGCCTGGCATTCCATGAGTTGCAGAGCCAGAGACCTTTGAACATCGCGCCGAAGCAGGCCTGGTCGGTGGCGCTCGGCGAGGACGCGGCGGGGATTCCGCTCTACTGCTGGGTCCTGCTCGAGGACGGCAAGGCGCTGGTTTCCTTCGACGACGCCGAGACGGTGGTGCGTCGGATTGCGAGCGCGCGGGAGGTCTTCGGCCTCTCGCCGGCGCAGACCCGGCTTGCTCGCCTGATCGTCGATGGCCACGACCTCGCCGCCGCCTCCGATCAGCTTGGGGTCAGTGTCAACACGTTACGCACCCAGTTGCAGCGCATCTTCGACAAAACAGGCGTCCGCAGCCAGGCGGCATTGGTCCGGGCGCTGTTGAGCGCCGGGACTCCGAGCAAATAAACTCGACTGCCGGGCGCCGCGGCATCCGGCTAACCGCCGGCGCCTGATCTTTCGGAGCTTAAAACTTAATGTGTGGCGACTCCATCGCCGTGGCAAGCATATTGGCATAATCGGCCTTCGGAACGTCTATCGCTCCGAACGTCTTCAGGTGTTCGGTGGTGAACTGTGTATCGAGCAGGGTGAAACCTTTTTCCCGCAGCCGCTCGACCAGATGCACGAGGCAGATTTTCGAGGCATCCGTTCGCCGCGAAAACATGCTTTCGCCGAAGAAGGCCGAGCCCAGCGAGACGCCATAGAGACCGCCGACCAGATCATCACCGTCCCAGGCTTCGACGGTATGGGCATGGCCCATGTCGAACAGCGTCGAGTAAAGGGATCTGATCGTTCTGTTGATCCAGGTGCTCGGGCGCCCGGAGGTCTCTTCCGCGCAAGCCGCGATCACCTGATCGAAAGCGTAATCGAAACGGATCTCGAAGGGTTTTCGGCGCACCGTCTTGGCAAGGCTCTTCGACACGTGGAAATCGTCGAACGGCAGCACGCCGCGCAATTCCGGCTCGACCCAGAAAATTTCCGGGTCGTCGGCGGATTCGGCCATCGGGAAGAGGCCGATGGAATAGGCGCGCAGGAGGATTTCAGGAGTGATGCCTGGTGACTTCCTGCGCGATCCTGCCATTCCCGCCCTATGCCGCCGGTGTGTTGGCGAGGTAGTCTTCCAGCCAGTGGATGTCGTAGTCGCCGTTGGCGATATCCTGGTTGGAGACGAGATCCTGGAACAGCGGCAGCGTCGTATTGATGCCGTCGACGACGAATTCGTCGAGTGCTCGGCGCAGCCGCATCATGCATTCGACGCGCGTGCGGCCGTGCACGATCAGCTTGCCGATGAGGCTGTCGTAATAAGGCGGGATCTTGTAGCCCTGATAGGCACCGGAATCGATGCGTACGCCGAGACCACCCGGAGCGTGAAAATGCGTGATCGTGCCGGGCGAGGGCACGAAGGTGCGCGGGTGCTCGGCATTGATGCGGCATTCGATGGCATGACCGGAAAAATGCACTTCATCCTGGGTCACCGAAAGACCGCCGCCGGAGGCGACGCGGATCTGCTCGTGCACGAGGTCGATGCCAGTGATCGCTTCCGTGATCGGATGCTCCACCTGCAGGCGGGTGTTCATTTCGATGAAATAGAACTCGCCATTCTCGTAGAGGAATTCGATCGTGCCGGCGCCGCGATATTTCAGCTTCTTCATGGCGTCGGCGCAGACCTGGCCGATCTTCATCCGCTGCTCGACGTTGAGCGCCGGCGAATTCGCCTCTTCCCAGACCTTCTGGTGTCGCCGCTGCAGCGAGCAGTCGCGCTCGCCAAGATGAATGGCATTGCCTTCGCCGTCGCCGAACACCTGGATTTCGATGTGCCGCGGCTTGCCGAGATATTTTTCCATATAGACGGCATCGTTGCCGAAGGCGGCCGCCGCTTCGGTGCGCGCCGTCGACCAGGCCTCGATCACGTCGGCCTCGCTCTTGGCGACCTTCATGCCGCGTCCGCCGCCGCCGGCCGTTGCCTTGATCAGCACGGGATAGCCGATTTCAGCAGCCGTCTTCAGCGCATCCTCTTCGGTCTTCACTTCGCCGTCCGAGCCCGGAACGACGGGAATGCCGAGTTCCAGCGCCGTCGTCTTGGCGGTGATCTTGTCGCCCATGATGCGGATATGATCCGCCGTCGGCCCGATGAAGGTGATGCCGTGGGCTTCGAGAATATCGGCGAACTTGGCATTCTCCGACAGAAAGCCGTAGCCCGGATGCACGGCGTCGGCGCCGGTGATCTCGCAGGCGGCGACGATCTGGTGGATATTGAGATAGCTCTCGCGCGAGGAGGGCGGGCCGATGCAGACACTTTCGTCGGCAAGCCGCACATGCATGGCATCGGCGTCGGCGGTGGAATGAACCACGACGCAGGCGATGCCGAGCTCCTTGCAGGCCCGAAGCACGCGAAGGGCGATTTCCCCGCGATTGGCGATGAGGATTTTCGAAATCATGGGCATGGGCCTATTCGATGACGACGAGGGCTTGGCCGTATTCGACGGGATGTCCGTCATCGACGAGGATCTCGGTCACCTTGCCCGACTTCGGCGAGGGGATCTGGTTCATCGTTTTCATCGCTTCGATGATGATCAGCGTCTGGCCTTCCTTGACTGTCGCGCCGACTTCGATGAAGGCACGCGCGCCGGGAGCCGGCGCCATGTAGACGGTGCCGACCATCGGCGCACTGACGACATTGGCGGGATTGCGGGCGGGAGCGGCGGCCGGCGCAGTTGCTGCTGCCGGAGCGGCGGCTGCGGCATAGGCAGGCGCTGCGATCGGCGCCTGGACATATTGCGGCGTGCCTGCACGCGAAACGCGAATGCGCAGGTCGTCCTGCTCGACCTCGATCTCCGTCAGATCCGTCTCGTTGAGGATATTGGCGAGATCGCGGATCAGTGCCTGATCGATACCCGATTTCTTTTCAGCCATGGTGTTGCCCTGTCTTATTCTTATGCCGTGATGTTCTTCAGCGCATGAAGCGCCAGGATGTAGCTATGAGGCCCGAAGCCGCAAATCACGCCCTTGCATGCCGGCGCAATCATCGACTTATGGCGGAATTCTTCCCGCGCATGAACGTTGGATATGTGGAGTTCAATGACGGGAATGGAAATAGCGCGGATCGCATCATGCAGCGCGACCGAAGTATGCGTATAGGCGCCTGCGTTGATGGCAACGCCGACGGCCTTTTCGTCGGCCTCATGGAACCAGTCCACAAGCGTACCTTCGTGATTGCTCTGACGGAAATCGATGTCGAAGCCGAGTTCGCGGCCGGCGGCCTTGCAGTCCGCTTCGATGTCCTTCAGCGTCTTGCCACCATAAATGCCGGGCTCTCGTTTGCCCAGCATGTTCAGGTTGGGGCCGTTCAGGACGAAAATCGTTTGCGTCATCGAATGTTCCGTAAAATGTACGACGGCAACCTATAGACTCCGTGAAGGCTGAATGAAAGCCCTTACGGATTGGCCAGCGGAATCACGCCACATTTGTCCACATGGTTGAAACGCTTCGATTTTGGCGATTTGATGGGCGGCCGGCTGGCGGCTCACTTGCTCAGCAGGCGGTCTTGCCGCAGCTGCGCATATTCTTGACCTTGGCTTCGAGATCGTCGAGCCCGACGGCGCCCGGCACCAGTTCGTTGCCGATCACATAGGACGGCGTGCCGCTGATGCCGAGACTGGAGGCGAGCTGGTAGGTCGCCTGGACGACACCATCATTCGGGCTCTTTGCCATCTCGGCGCGAATCTTGTTCTCGCTGACGCCGAGCGAAGCTGCAACCGCGATCGCCGTTTCGTCGGAGGCGCGGCCTTCGGCGCCGAGAAGCGCGACATGGAAATCGGCATATTTCTCCGGCGCCAGCTTGCGGAAGGCGTCGGCCACCTTGTGGGCTGCGACCGAATCCGGCCCGAGGATCGGAAACTCCTTGAGCACGAAACGAACGTTCTTGTCCTTCTTGAGCATCGCCTGCATGTCGGGAAGCGCGTGACGGCAGTAGCTGCAATTGTAATCGAAGAATTCGACGACGGTGACATCGCCCTTGGGATTGCCGAGGGTGACGTCGTTCTTCGAATCGAAGATCGCGGCCGTGTTCTCGTCGATCGCCATATTGGCCTTCACCAGCCGCTGGGCTTCCTGCTTCTTCTGCAGCGCATCCTGAACATCGAGCATGATCTCGGGATTCTCGATCAGGTATTGCTTGATGAATTCGCCGAACTCCTTCTTCTGCTGGTCGTCGAGCGCTGCCGCCGGAAACGGAAGGGCGATCGATGCGGCAAGTGCCAGTGCGGTGAAGGTTTTCGGAAGAAAGGCCATGATATCCTCGTCAACGGCGATGTGGTCGTCTCTCTGTCGAAAAGACCGTCGCCGGGTTATGGACTTGAGTGCGTCGCGTCAAGGTACGGTGCGTTGTGTTCTGCTCAAACAGGAATTTTCATCCCAGCGTGACCCTCGCGGGATTGTGATGAGCCGATTAATGCGGCAATTGTCAGGCCGTCAGTGAAGTAGCCGAGCGAGAAGCGATCTTGTTTTCCATATCGAAACGCAGCGAAGTCGAGCCATTTCATGCCATGGACGTCCTGGCGGAGGCGACGAAAAGGCGGGCGGCCGGCCAGCCCGTTATCTCGATGGCGGTCGGTCAGCCCTCGCATCCCGCCCCTCAGGCTGCCCTTGAAGCAGCGCGCGCAGCTCTTGCCGAAGGCCGGATCGGTTATACCGATGCGCTGGGAACGGCGCTGCTGAAATCGGCACTTGCCCGGCACTATAAGGATCGCCACGGCCTGGAGATCGATCCCAAGCGGATCGCCATCACCACCGGTTCCTCGGCCGGCTTCAACCTCGCCTTCCTGTCGCTCTTCGATGCCGGCGATGCTGTGGCGATCGCAAGGCCTGGTTATCCCGCATATCGCAATATCCTCGGCGCGCTTGGCTTGAAGGTTGTCGAAGTGCCGGTAACGGCCGAGACCCACTTCACCCTGACGCCTGAGAGCCTCGAGGCGGCGCAGAAGGAAAGCGGCGTGACGCTGAAAGGCGTGCTGCTCGCAAGCCCCGCCAACCCGACCGGCACGGTGACCGCTCGCGATGGGCTGAAAGCGCTCGCGGACTACTGCGCGGCCCATTCCATCGCCTTCATCTCCGATGAAATCTATCATGGGCTGACCTTCGCCGGCGAGGAGGCCAGCGCGCTGGAGCTGACCGACGAGGCGATCGTCATCAACTCCTTCTCCAAATATTACTGCATGACCGGCTGGCGAATCGGCTGGATGGTGCTGCCGGAGCGCCTGGTGCGGCCGATCGAGCGGGTGGCGCAAAGCCTTTATATCTCTCCGCCCGAACTTTCCCAGATCGCCGCCACGGCCGCGCTCGGTGCCGGCGACGAACTCGATCTTTATAAGGCGAGCTATGCCGCCAACCGCGACTTGCTGATGCGCCGCCTGCCGGAGATCGGCCTTGCGATCGCGTCACCGATGGACGGCGCCTTCTACGCCTATCTCGACGTCACCCGCTTCACCAATGACAGCATGGGTTTTGCCAAGCGCATGCTCGCGGAAATCGACGTCGCCGCAACACCCGGCCTCGACTTCGATCCGCTGGTAGGACATCGAACCCTGCGTCTGTCTTATGCGGGCTCGGAAGCCGAGATCGCCGAGGCGGTGGAGCGAATCGCAACCTGGTTGAAATAGCGCCCGCGGGCACGCCAGCGGCTGCGCGCTCTCCTATTGCTTAGCTGCGCGATGAAAACAGCGAGGCGAGCGTCGAAGCGGGCTTGTTGTTCAGCCGTGGCACCACCACGAGCTGCTTGATGTCACCGCGCTTGTAGGCGGCGAGGAAACGGCGGTAGTCCTTGAAGGAGACGCAGCCGTTGGAATCACCGTCTTTGCCGAGCATGTAGGTGTGGGCCAACAGGCCGACACGGTCATAGATGGCGTCCGCGCCTTCGAGCGGGGTCAGCCGCAGCGCCTCGACACCATGGAAAAGGCTCTCGCGCATGGTGAGGGCATAGGTGTGCGGCGGCGTCGGCCCGTGCATCTTCTTATTCACGAAACGCGGGTTGTCGCGCATCTTGCCGAGACCGGAATGGGCTTCCAGCCTCTCGCCGTTCGGCAGATAGACGGTGCTGTTCTCGATGTCGTAGATCGCCACACCGGCGCGCAGCTTCGGCGAGAAGACCGGCTTGTCGTAGCGTGGCACTGCATCGTCCTTGTCGTCCTCGATCGGCGAGTTTGGCTGGGCGTAGGCAAGTGCAGGTTCGCCGGCGCGCTGCGAACCCTTGGCGACCGGCGCCGGCTTGCCGATAAGGCCGTCGGGACGCGCCATCGGCAGCGGCACGGAGTCTTCGTCGGGCGTCAGCACCAGATCGAAAGGCGGCGCGTCGTCGGCGGCGGCAACGGCCACCGGTGCGGGTTCCGAGGCGGGAATTGCGGCGGTGCGGACCGGAGATGCTGATGGTTCGACCGGAGCCGGTGCGATCTGCCGGGATCCGGCATCGGCAAGTGCCAGAAGGGCCGGGAGTTCGGCAGCAGCAACGGCCTCCTTCGAGGGAATGATGACCCGGTCGCCGTCGTGTTCTTCCGTCGCTGCCGAGGCGACATCGACCGGCGCCTGCGTGATCACATCATCCTTGCGGAACTTGGCGCTGTCCGAAATTGCCGCCACGACTGGCTGCTCGGCAGCCATGACAAGCCGATTGTGTTTTGTAAGTGCCGCCAGTGCCGTTACGGCGGCGGCAGTCTTTTCGGCGTGGGATTGAATGAGGCTCGCCGTCAGCGGGATCTTCGGCTTCGCATCGAAGGCGGCCAGCCGGTCAGCCTTGCCGACATGGATCAGCCGCTCGTGGGGCGTCGCCGGTTTGGCCTTCGGCGCCGATGCCGCCTGCGTGAATCTGTCGGGCGGAGAAACGGGCACGGCCACCGAGTGCATTGTCGCCAAGGTCGCGATCAACCATGTGGAGGTCAGAAATCCGGCGCCGACGACGCCGTAAAGAAAGCCGCGAGATCCGCGCAAACGAAAGGCAGATCCGCCAAGAGGGGTGACGTCATCGAACGTCCCGACCGCAAACGCCATACTACACTCGTCTTTCAAACTCGCTACGCAGGCCGGCGGCACTGACTGACTACACTTCGCCGGGGCCGGTATAGGCGCAAGTGGGCCGAATTTAGACCACTCGCGACTTCCGACTGTCTCGCAAGGATGACGAATTATGGTTTCTAATTTATTTACGCCGCGCCGCTGTTTCTCGCGACGTCTCAAAAAGAGATGCGCTGGGCCTTCTCAGGCGCGTTCCATCACATAACTTCCCGGGGCTTCTTCGATCGCATTCAGCGCATCGCCGCCCGGTTTGCGCGCTGGCACGCGCCTGCTGTCATGGGTCTCGATCCAGGTCTGCCAGTGCGGCCACCACGATCCAGGTGTCTCGGTTGCCCGCTCGAGCCAGGTCTCGTACTCGCCCTTGGCGGGGCCGCCCGTCCAGAATTGATATTTCTTCTTGTCGGGCGGGTTGACGACGCCGGAGATATGTCCCGAGCCGGTGACGACGAATTCCACCTTGCCGCCGAAAAACTGGCTGCCGAGAAAGACGGACTTCGCAGGCGCTATGTGATCCTCGCGGGTGGCGAGATTATAGATCGGGATCTTGACGTCCTTCAGCGACACCGGCTTGCCGTCGAGGACCATCTCGTTCTGCGTCAGCGCATTCCTCAAATAGCAATTGCGCAGGTAGAAGGCATGGTTTGCCGCCGCCATGCGGGTCGAATCGGCGTTCCAGAACAACAGGTCGAAGGGCAGGGGATCCTGGCCCTTGAGGTAGTTGTTGACGAAATAAGGCCAGATCAGCTCGGAAGCCCGCAGCATGTTGAAGGCCATCGACATCTTCGAGCCGTCGAGATAGCCGGCCGCCTGCATATGCCCCTCAAGCGCTGTCAGCTGCTCCTCGTCGACGAAGACCTTGAGATCGCCGGCATGGGTGAAATCGACCTGGGTGGTAAAGAGCGTCGCAGTCTTGATGCGCTTGTTCTTCTCCTTGGCATGCAGCGCCAGCGTTGCCGCTAGCAGCGTGCCGCCGACGCAGTAGCCGACGGCGTTGACGTCCTTTTCGCCGGTCGCCTTCTCGATCGTCTCGAGCGCGAAATCGATGCCCTCGCGGGCATAGGACGTCCAGTCCTTATCGGCGTGGCGCGCATCCGGGTTGACCCAGGAAATGACGAAGGCGGTCTGACCCTGGTCGACACACCATTTGATGAAGGATTTCTGCGGGTTGAGATCGAGAATATAAAACTTGTTGATCCAGGGCGGGCAGATCAGCAGCGGCCGCTTCAGCACCGTTTCGGTCGAAGCCTCGTACTGGATGATCTGGCAGATGTCGTTTTGGGCGATCACCTTGCCCGGTGTCAGCGCCATGTCGCGGCCGACGACGAATTTCGTCATGTCGGTCTGACGAAGGCGAAGATCGCCGTTTCCGGCAGCGATGTCCTCGGCAAGCATCTTCATCCCCCGCACCAGGTTTTCGCCGCTGGTTGCGATCGTCTCGCGGTAGAGCTGGGGATTGGTGGCGATGAAGTTGCTGGGCGAAAGTGCTGCCGTGATCTGCTTCACGTAGAAGCCGGCCTTGTGCTTGGTGTGCTCGTCGAGTCCGTCGGTCTCCGACACCAGCTTTTCCGCCCAGTCGGTCGTAACGAAATAGACCTGGCGCAGAAAATCGAAAAACGGGTTCTTCTGCCAGTCTTCGTCGGAGAAGCGCTTGTCCTTGCGGGTGTCCGGCTCGGCATGCAGAGGCTCGCCCTGCATGTGCGTAGCTTGCATCCGCTGCATCGAGCGCATCCAGATGCCGAAGAACGAGGACATCAGCTGCGTCTGCGCCTCGAAGGTGCGGCGGGGATCGGCAATCCAGTATTCGGTGACCTTGGAAAGCGTCTTGACCATGTCGGTCATCGGATCGACGGCGGTTTGGCTGATCTCGCCGCGTTCGCGCGGCGCAAGCCAGGCCGAGGCGGCCTGTCCGAGATTTTCGAGCGCCCGGGCGAAATTCATCGCCATGGTCTCGGGATCCTTCAACAGATAGGGATCGAGATCGGTCGCATCGAAACCGGCTTTGCCGCCATTCTTCTGGCCGCCATTCTCCCGCTTGCTGTCGGTCACCATTTCCTCCGGCGGCAGCACTGTTTTTATCCAATCGTTGTACATCGTGATTGAACGAGAAAACAAGTTCCACCCGCGCCGGCTCATGCTATTGCTTTGTGGCTGCGACAAATTTAACAGTCGACGCAGTCAGAACTGGATTTTGAGGCATGACGAAGAACGGCATTCGGCGCATCGCAACCTTCAACCGCACCGCATTGATCTGCGCCGCGGCGGCGATGGCTCTTGCCGGATGCAATCTGACGGCTGAGCAGAAGGCCGCAGCCGCCGCCAAGCGAGCGGCGCCAACCGCCGTCGTCATGCCGGCCACCAAGGGCGATGCGGTCGAAGGCGGCCTGGCAAAGTCGCCGGACGGCTATCCGAATTTCGGCGCGCCGCTGACGGCCGCCAACGTCCAGATGAGTGACGAGCAGGCGGCCGAACTGCAGCATCAGTTGACCGCACTCGCCGCCCGGCGCAAGGCCGGCACGATTTCGGAGGCCGAATATCAGGCCAAGGCCGCGGAAATGCGCCGTCTCGCCGCCGAACACGGCCCGGAGACGCTCTCCGAAATCTCCAAATAGACCTTGCCTTTCAGGCAATTTGGACGCAAAGCCTTCCGGATGGATCGGAAGACAAGATTTTCCCGATAATGCGCGTTACGCGGCCTTTCCGTCAAAGATTTGCCGCGTGTTTTGGGTCTGATGAATACGGCGCTGCGATTCTGAAGTTCGTGTCGCAGCCGCCGGGAGACGGAACGAACTTCGACTGCGGCCCGAAAACCGCCTTTCCATGGGGAATGAAATGGAAGAGTTTCACAAAGTCCGGCGTTTGCCGCCTTATGTTTTCGAACAGGTCAACCGTTTGAAGGCAAGCGCGCGAGCGGGCGGTGCCGATATCATCGATCTCGGCATGGGAAACCCCGACCTTCCCACTCCTCAGTCGATCGTCGACAAGCTGTGCGAAGTCGTGCAGGATCCGCGCACGCACCGTTATTCGTCTTCCAAGGGCATTCCCGGGCTGCGCCGCGCTCAGGCCGCTTATTATGCCCGCCGTTTCGGCGTCAAGCTCAACCCGGATACGCAAGTGGTCGCTACCTTGGGCTCCAAGGAAGGCTTTGCAAACATGGCGCAGGCGATCACCGCGCCGGGCGACGTCATCCTCTGCCCGAACCCGACCTATCCGATCCATGCCTTCGGCTTCCTGATGGCGGGCGGCGTCATCCGCTCCATGTCGGTGGAGCCGGACGAAAGCTTTTTCCCGCCGCTTGAGCGCGCGGTCCGGCATTCGATCCCGAAGCCCTTGGCGCTGATCCTCAACTACCCCTCGAACCCGACGGCCCTTGTCGCGACGCTCGATTTCTACAAAGACGTCATTGCCTTCGCCAAGAAGCACGACATCATCGTGCTCTCCGACCTTGCCTATTCGGAAATCTATTTCGACGGCGCCCCACCGCCGTCGGTTCTCGAAGTGCCGGGTGCAATGGATATGACGGTCGAGTTCACCTCGATGTCGAAGACATTCTCCATGCCCGGCTGGCGCATGGGCTTTGCCGTCGGCAACGAGCGGCTGATCGCGGCGCTCACCCGCGTCAAGTCCTATCTCGATTACGGCGCCTTCACGCCGATCCAGGTGGCGGCGACGCATGCGCTGAACGGCGACGGCTCCGACATTGCTGAGGTTCGCAATGTCTATAAACGTCGCCGCGACGTCATGGTCGAAAGCTTCGGCAAGGCCGGCTTCGACGTACCGCCGCCGGCTGCCACCATGTTCGCCTGGGCGAAGATCCCGGAAAAGTTCCGTCATCTCGGTTCGCTCGAGTTTTCCAAACTGCTGGTCGAGAAGGCTGACGTCGCCGTTGCCCCGGGCATCGGCTTCGGCGAACAGGGCGACGACTACGTTCGTCTGGCGCTTGTCGAGAATGAACACCGCATCCGCCAGGCTGCGCGCAACATCAAGAAGTTCATGTCGACGGCAGACGAAACGATGCACAACGTCATTTCGCTGAACGCGCACCGCTAATCCAACTCTAAGGCAGCCGCGTCCCGCGGCTGCCGCCACACAGATATTTCAGGATAAATCTATGGCAGATGCCCTCAAAATCGGCATTGCGGGCTTGGGCACCGTCGGCGCCTCGCTAGTCCGCATCATCCAGCAGAAGAGCAACGAGCTTGCCGTCACCTGCGGGCGTCCGATCACCATTACCGCGGTTTCCGCGCGTGACAGGGCGAGGGACCGCGGCATCGATCTTGCCACTGTCACCTGGTTCGACCGGCCGGAAGAGCTTGCTGAAAAGGGCGATATCGACGTCTTCGTCGAGCTGATGGGCGGCGCCGAAGGGGCTGCCAACGTTTCCGTGCGCGCCGCACTCCAGCGTGGTCTCCATGTGGTGACAGCCAATAAGGCGCTGCTTGCCTATCACGGCGTCGAGCTCGCAACGATCGCCGAGGAGAAGGGCGCGTTGCTGAATTTCGAGGCGGCAGTCGCCGGCGGCATCCCCGTCATCAAGGCGCTGCGTGAATCGCTGACCGGGAATTCCGTCTCGCGCATCTATGGCATCATGAACGGCACCTGCAATTACATCCTGACCAAGATGGAGAAGGAGGGGCTTTCCTTCGCCGAGTGCCTGAAGGAAGCGCAGCGCCTCGGTTATGCCGAGGCCGATCCGGCCTTCGACATCGAGGGCAACGACACCGCCCACAAGCTGTCCATCCTGACGACGCTTGCCTTCGGCAATCGCATCGCCGCCGATGACATCTATCTCGAAGGCATCACCAACATCTCGATCGAGGATATCCACGCTGCCGCCGAGCTCGGTTATCGCATCAAGCTGCTGGGCGTTGCCCAGCGCACCGATACCGGCATCGAGCAACGCGTTCACCCGACCATGGTGCCGGTCGATTCGGTCATTGCCCAGGTCGACGGCGTCACCAATGCGGTGGCGATCGAATCCGACGTGCTCGGCGAACTGCTGATGGTCGGCCCCGGCGCCGGCGGCAATGCCACAGCCTCGTCTGTGCTCGGTGACATTGCCGATATCGCCAAAAGCCAGCCGGGCGCCCAGCGCGTGCCGGTGCTCGGCCATCCCGCAAAGGCGCTGGAACCCTACCGCAAGGCGCAGATGCAGAGCCACGAGGGCGGGTATTTCATCCGCCTGACCGTGCTCGACCGCACCGGCGTCTTTGCCAGCGTCGCAACCCGAATGGCCGAAAACAACATCTCGCTGGAATCGATCGTCCAACGCTCGAAGCAGCATCTGGCGCCGTCGCACCACCAGACGATCATTCTTGTCACCCATGCGACGATGGAAGAGTCGGTGCGCAAGGCCGTCGCCTCGATCAAGTCGGAAGGTTATCTCTTCGGCGAGCCGCAGGTGATTCGAATCGAGCGGCCGAAAGAGGACGGCTGAGCCCTCCCGATCGTGTGGACACCCGTTGAACCGCCCCGTCTCGACAGGGCGGTTTTTCTGTAATTTTTTCAACCTCCCCTTACGGAAGTCTATATTAACAAATACCGAAATATTGATATAATTAAACCGGAGATTGGTGAGTCGTCTGCGTGGAGAATTTCATGAGCAAGGACAGCCACGCCGGGAAAGGGTATGGCTGCCCGGGCGAGGTGCCGCCGGACCGTCCTGATATGCTTGAGGAAATGCTCAAGCCGACCTACCGTGAAATTCGTCAAGAGGCTCCTGATGAGCCTGACGGCGACGATGAGCAGACAGAAGGCCGCAACTGGGCCATTCTGCTAACGCTGTTTTCGGTCATGCTGGTGCAGCTGGGCGGCATCGCCGTGATCGTCTGGGCGGTGTTCTGGTAAAAATCCGTGTCTGCAAATCCATCGCTATGTTATCTCCGCTGCTTCTGTAGAAAGAGCAGATGAAGTCAGCGGAGTGTGGCATGGCAGATCTCGTTGATCCGGTACAGCGCGCGTTTCTCGGCGTGGAGAAATCCGCGCTCGACAATCGCTGGGTCGCGCGGCTCGACCAGGCCGGGCAGAACCGGGCGCTCGCCATGTCGCAGATCCACGGCCTGCCGGATCTGATCGCTCGCGTGCTGGCCGGGCGCGGCGTGACGGTGGACGAGGCGATCGAATTCCTCGATCCGACGATCCGCAGCCTGATGCCCGATCCCCATAGGCTGACCGATTGCGAAAAGGCGGCAACCCGCCTCCTGAGCGCCATCGAGCGCGGCGAGAGCGTTGCGATCTTCGGCGACTACGACGTCGACGGCGCGGCCTCCTCGGCGCTAATGTTTCGCTTCCTCAGCCATTTCGGCGTCAAGGCGAACATCTATATTCCCGACCGCGTCTTTGAAGGTTACGGCCCCAATCCGGCGGCGATCAACCAGTTGATCGACAACGGCGCCCGGTTGATCGTCACTGTCGATTGCGGCTCGACCAGCCACGAGGCGCTGGCCGCCGCCGCCGCCCGCAACATCGATGTCGTCGTCATCGATCACCACCAGGTGACACATGAGCTGCCGCCCTGCCATGCGCTCGTCAATCCGAACCGCGAGGACGATCTCTCGGGGCAGGGGCATCTTTGCGCCGCCGGTGTGGTCTTCATGGTGCTGGTCGCGACGCTGAGGCTGCTACGCGCCGCCGGCAACAAGCGCATCCTCGCGCTCGACCTCTTGCAATGGCTGGATATCGTCGCACTGGCGACGGTCTGCGATGTCGTACCGCTGAAGGGCCTCAACCGCGCCTATGTGGTGAAGGGGCTGGTCGCTGCCCGCCACCAGAGCAATGCCGGGCTTGCAGCCCTCTTCCGCAAGGCCGGGCTCGCAGGCCCGGTGACACCCTATCATTTCGGCTTCCTGATCGGCCCGCGCATCAATGCCGGCGGGCGGATCGGCGATGCGGCACTCGGAAGCCGGCTGCTGACGCTCGACGACGCCGGGGAGGCTGATGTGATCGCCCAGCGCCTCGACGAGCTCAACCGCGAGCGCCAGGCGATGGAGACCATCATGCTGCAGGAGGCGGAAGCCGAGGCGCTCGCCGAATATGGCGACGGCGAGGGCGCCTCCGTCATCGTCACCGCCCATGAGAAATGGCATCCCGGCATCGTCGGGCTGATCGCCGCGCGGCTGAAGGAAAAGTTCAAACGCCCCGCCTTTGCAATCGCATTCGATCCTTCCGGCCGCGGCACCGGCTCGGGCCGCTCCATCAACGGCTTCGACATGGGCAGGATGGTGCGGGCTGCCGTCGACGAGGGGATCCTCGTCA
The DNA here is from genome assembly GCF_019685125.1 of Rhizobium sp. NZLR10. NCBI lineage: Bacteria > Pseudomonadati > Pseudomonadota > Alphaproteobacteria > Hyphomicrobiales > Rhizobiaceae > Rhizobium > Rhizobium sp. NZLR10. The sequence continues at coordinate 166,806 of NZ_JABDWE010000002.1, forward strand.
AGGGCGGAGGCCACGCCATGGCCGCCGGGCTGACGGTCGAGCGCGCCGATCTCGGCAGGCTGAGGACCTTCTTCACCGAGAAGTCGGCAAGGACTGTGGCGAACCTCGTCGCCAACGAGACGCTGAAGATCGACGGTGCGATCGGCGCCAGCGGCGCCACGCTCGAACTCATCGACCGCCTGGAGGCCGCCGGCCCATATGGCTCCGGCCATGCACAACCGCTCTTTGCCGTGCCGGCACATCGTGTGAGCGACGCGCGCCTGGTCGGCGAGAAACATGTGAAGGTGACGATGGAGGCAATGGACGGATCGCGGCTCGACGGCATCGCCTTCCGCGCCGCCGATACGCCACTTGGTAATCTTCTCCTCAACTCACGCGGCGCCAGCCTGCACGTGGTGGGTTCGCTGGGCGCCGAGCATTATCAAGGCGCCCGCCGCATCCAGCTGCGCGTCTGCGATGCTGCGCCGGCAAAATAAAACAGCCGCGCAAAAAAGCTGATGATGAGGAATTCGGAGGGAAGAAATTGGTACGCCCTAGGGGAGTCGAACCCCTCTTCCCAGAATGAAAATCTGGTGTCCTAACCGATAGACGAAGGGCGCTTCCTTCGTGGTGGCGCCCTTATAGTCAGCACCTTCAAAAGCCGCAAGCGCCAAGACGCGAAAAAATCATCGTTTTCGCCGATTTTTTTGCTCCTGTGGAAAAACGTGGCGGGGGAGGCGATGCAGCCAAAACAGCGCGATCAAGCTCCAAGGATAGCCGTTAAATGCAATCCCTGAGATATCGTCTCCGCAACTTCTCCGGTGAGTCGCAGGGGTAGACATACAAGTGCTTGGTCAAACGCAGGCATTTTTGCCCATGTTGGTACGCCCTAGGGGAGTCGAACCCCTCTTTACAGAATGAGAATCTGTCGTCCTAACCGATAGACGAAGGGCGCAGGCCGGCCCCGTTAAAATAGGACCGCGCGCAGACTTCTGCAAGCGGATGCGATGGCTTCAATATGGAGAGAAATTGGTACGCCCTAGGGGAGTCGAACCCCTCTTCCCAGAATGAAAATCTGGTGTCCTAACCGATAGACGAAGGGCGCTTCCTTCGTGGTGGCGCCCTTATAGTCAGGCGTTTTGAATCCCGCAAGCGGCAATTCGGTTTTCTTTCAAAAAAATGACAGGAAATCCGAGTGCGTTCGAAGAGCTGATTATTAAAGCTGAATCAATAGGCTGCCAGTTGTTTCTTTAACAAGACGAGGCGGCGCTTTCGTACCGTCATGCGAAAAATGCGCGGTCGTCAGATCGCTCTTGCGGTCGCCGTCGGCGCGCGTTTGCCGCCGCAGCCCCAGTTCCAGTCGCGGGTTTTGCCGGTATCGAGATGGACCGAATCCGTGTGGCAATAGGTGCCGACACCGCCGCGGTTCGGCAGCGAGCGAATATAGGCGGCGATATCCGATTTCGTCACGCCGTCGATCTGGATGTCGGCCGCCTCGCAGCTCTTGTGCATCGATTCGTCGGCGCCGCCGACCAGGCGGTTATGCTCTTCGTCGCGATAACCTGAAGTGACGATAACAGGGCGGCCGAAATGGCTTTCGACCGTCTTGATCACACTCAGCAGCTCGGGCTTGAAGCAGCTGACCTCGACCTTGTCGTTCTGGAGATGCAGCCCGTTCGGCGCGATGCGCGTCATGCCGGGCAGGGCAGCCTTGTGCAAAAGGCCGGAAAGGCTGCCGAGCAGGTTCTGCTTCGGCGCGCTGTAGAGCGCGTTCATCGTCGTGGCCGGACTGCCGTCTGTCGCCAACGACGCCGTTTGACCGGGTGCAGGCTGGGTGCTGCCATTCTGCGAGGATTGCTGGGGCAGCACCGGCTCCGCCGGTTGTGCCGATGCAGGCGGCTGGCTGTAGACGCTGCTTCTTGCGGGTACTGCACCTTGAACCGGCGCATAGGCCTCCGGCTGAATGACGGTGGACGTGCCGTTGTTCTGCGGCGCCGGCTGATGATCCGAAAAGATGCTCATCGCCTGCGCGTTGATCCTGGTCGATTGCAGCACGAGCCCGCCGATATTGGCAGGTGCTGCCGTCGCCGGATCGGCCGGCGGGACGGCGGCATTCGGACCCTCAGCGACGACCTGCGGCGCGGCTTGGGCGCCGGAGACGTTGACGAGCCGGGGGTCCGAGTACATTGAGCGTGGGGCATTTTTTGCAGGCGCTGCCTGAGCAAGCTGCGGTACCGCGGCTTGCTCCGCTGGAACCGCTGCCGCAGAGTCGAGCGCCTTCTTGTCTGACGCACAGCCGGACAGCGCCAGCACCGAAGTGGCGATCAGCAAAGCGCCCGTCAGGGGCATCCGCATCTCAATGTTACGCAAGCGACAGTCTCCAGTTGATGCGGAAAACGGGCGAAAACCGCCATCTTCCGCTTCGAGTCATCAGGAGATTGCCTGCGGGGCCGGATCGCGGCAAGCGTCAAGGCGCCGGCCGGATCCGAAATCGCAAAAGCCGCAAGCTTCGCAAAAGCCTTGCGGCGAAAAGCCTTACCAGGCGCCGGTATTGCCCATCGAGGCCCAGGGTTCGGCGGCGGCAAGCGGGCTGCCCTTCTGCAGGATTTCGATCGAGATGCCGTCGGGCGAGCGGACGAAGGCCATGTTCCCGTCGCGCGGCGGCCGGTTGATGGTGATGCCGTTGTCCATCAGATTCTGGCAGGTTGCGTAAATATCGTCGACCTCATAGGCGAGGTGGCCGAAATTGCGTCCTCCGCTATAATCTTCCGTGTCCCAGTTGTAGGTAAGCTCGAGGCAGGGAGCCTTTTCGCTGCGTGCACGGTCGAGATCGTCGCGAGCCGCCAGGAAAACCAGGGTGAAGCGACCCTCCTCGTTTTCGTGGCGGCGAATCTCCTCCAGCCCGAACAGCGTGGTGTAAAAAGCGAGCGAGGCGTCCAGGTCTTTGACGCGTACCATTGTGTGAAGATAACGCATTCTATCTACTCCTTTATTGGGGCTGGTCTTTTTCGGCGAGCTGAGGTCAGCTTCGGGCAAGTCATCTTTGGAAAATGTGCAGTTGGGAATAACCGAAAACTAGGACTTGCGCTTATCCGTTACCAAGATGTTAATCTTGATTTCAAGAATCAGTTAACCGTAACAGTGTGACGCGTATTCGAGGGGCTGGCGACAATGGCTGATAGGATTTCATCGAACGAATACTCCGACCTCGACGAGCTATCGGGAGAGGCGGTCGATCTTGTTGAAATCACCGGCGTCGTCAAGTGGTTTGACGTCGCCAAGGGTTTCGGCTTCATCGTGCCCGACAACGGCATACAGGATGTCCTCCTGCACGTGACCTGCCTGCGGCGCGACGGTTACCAGACGATCCTCGAGGGAACGCGCATCGTCGCCCTCATCCAGCGCCGCGAGCGCGGCTACCAAGCGTTCAAGATCCTTTCGATGGACCAGTCGACCGCGGTTCACCCCTCGCAACTGCCGCCGGTGCGCACACATGTGCAGGTCACCGCGACGAGCGGGCTGGAACGTGCGCTCGTCAAGTGGTTCAACCGCACCAAGGGCTTCGGCTTCCTGACACGCGGCGAGGGCACGGAAGACATCTTCGTACACATGGAGACGCTCCGCCGCTTCGGTCTGACGGAGCTTCGCCCCGGCCAGGTGGTGCTCGTCCGCTTCGGCGACGGCGAAAAGGGCCTGATGGCCGCAGAAATCCATCCCGACGTTCCGAGCCCGGCCAGCCGGTCGCATTGATATGCGCGGTCTCATTCTTCTTCATGCGATCAGAAGCGCCATCACGGCGCTTTTTTTCATGGTCGCCCTGCCGGCCTTGGCCGAGGAGCAGATGCGATTCGACAAGGAGCCGCTGCTCATCCAGACCGCTGCGGGCAAGCTGCTGCATTTTACTGTCGAGATCGCCTCGACTCCGGATCAGCGCGCCTACGGACTGATGTTTCGCAAGGCGATGGCCGATGATGCCGGCATGATCTTCGATTTCGACGAGCCGCGGCGCGTCACCATGTGGATGGAAAACACCATCCTGCCGCTCGACATGCTTTTTGCCGACGACACCGGCGCGATCCGTCACATCAAGGAAAAGGCCGTGCCTTATTCGCGCGACATCATCGATTCGATGGGCAAGGTGAAATACGTTGTCGAACTCAATGCCGGCATCGTCGCCAAACTCGGAATCAAGCCGGGCGACAGGATCGTCAGCGCCACGACCACGAAGAAGACGAAGTGACGACGCGCAAGCGTGCGAGCCGCGATGCGGCCGTCAAAGATCCAAAAATATCGGGATATTGAATGGTCGGAGTGGAGAGATTCGAACTCCCGACCCTCTGGTCCCAAACCAGATGCGCTACCAGGCTGCGCTACACTCCGTGCCGTGGCGGGGAGATACACGGTTCACTTCACCGTCGCAACCCATAAATCCAGCTCTGGCCGAAGTTTTCGCCTGATATGTCGGTGTATACATAAAATCGGGAAGGGCCGCCCGTCCGCCCTGAGGGGGCAACTGGGCATCAGGAGGAAGCTCCTCAGCCGCGTTCGAGCAGGCCGATATATTGGGCGTAGCTGATGGCAACGTAGAAGAAAGCCGTAATGCCAGCCCCGATCACAATGGCATTGAACTCCGCCGAACGTCTCATCATGTGTGCAAATCCACTGAAATTGACTGAGCCGTAAATAGTCCCGAGGGCTGGCCGCGGCAATCAGGTTGTGATCACAACATGAGACGACCGGTAATATTGCGCAACCGGCCTGTCTGCCGATATCCTTGTTTCCGAAGCATCGCCTCATCAACGCGATGGGGTCGAGGCGCGTCATACACTGCCTTTTTTCTTGAAAAGCCGGGGATTCGCGGATAAGCAAAATTCATCTCTTCGCGCTATCACTAGCGATGAAGCAAGTGCCCCGGCAACGGGATTGAGACCATCAAAGGCGGGCGATGCCCGCATAGCCGGAGACGCGCAGTCATGTCTGCCAAGATCTATCGTCCAGCCAAGACCGCCATGCAGTCCGGCAAGGCCAAGACCAATCTCTGGGTGCTTGAATTCGATCAGGAGTCGCCGCGCAAGATCGATCCGATCATGGGCTACACCTCTTCCGGCGATATGCGCCAGCAGGTGAAACTCACCTTCGAAACACAGGAACTGGCCGAAGCCTATGCCCAGCGCAACGGCATCGAATACCGCGTGATCGCACCGAAGGACCCGGTCCGCCAGGTCGTCGCCTATCCGGATAATTTCCGCTATACCCGTACACAGCCCTGGACGCATTGAGATTTCTCGTCCAGAACTGCCGCATTCGGTCGCGCTCCTTGAACGCGACCGCCGGACGGCCCCTTAGCTCAGCTGGATAGAGCACCTGCCTTCTAAGCAGGTTGTCGCAGGTTCGATTCCTGCAGGGGTCGCCACCATTTGACTGTCCATACCGAATTCACATTCAGTCGGAATGCCGTTCGCCAATAAACTGAATGGCTTCTGAAAACGACGGTTTCGCGAGAGATGAGTATTCGCATAGTGCTGATAGGCTTCCCGGGAGTTGGGAAGCTGACCATTGCAAAAGAGTTGAGCGCGATCGTTTCGGCAAAGATTGTCGACAACCACTGGATCAATAATCCGATACTGCGGCTGCTGGATGAGGATGGAACGGCGTCGCTTCCAAAGGGAGTATGGGAGTTCACAGGTCGAGTTCGGCAAGCCGTCCTTGACGCAATCACCGCTTATACGCCGTCCGCCAATTTCATTTTCACCCATGCCGGCCTTGCGGGTGACGAGAGAAGCCTTCGTACCTTTCGACAGATCGCCAATGCCGCTGAAGCGTGTGAGGCGGTTCTGGTGCCGGTGCGATTGCTTTGTGATGAAGAGGAATTGGCTCGCCGCGTTTCGAAACCAGAGCGACGCGACAAGTTGAAGTCCACCGACGTGGCAGCCTCAAGGCACCGCAGTCGGAGGGCTCGGGTTTTCGAGCCGCTCCATCTAAACACATTGACCCTCGACGTCACTTCCGCATCACCGGAAAAAACCGCCACCGTAATCCACGATCATATTTTGAAGGTTCTCGGCGACCTGTCAGCCTGAAAATTCCTTGGAGTGATTTTTTTGGCGCTACTCTCGTCGAGACGTTGAAGACGGGGAGGTGAGTCGTGCTGAAAGGCTATTACTGCTGGCTGGAATGGCGGCAATTGGAGGCTGAGGCCGATGGCGCAAATTCACATCGAGGTTCGCAGGCCGTGGCGGCCATGTGAGGCCATTTTCCTTCTGGGACCTGGCGGCGTCGGAAAATCCACCCTTGGCCGGCAACTCGCAGAGAAGCTCGGCTGCGGGCTTATCGACCTCGATCTGGAATTCTGCGAGCGTCTGGAGACAGTCGGGACGTTCATTGCTTCCCACGGCTATGAGCGTTACCGCGCGGAAAACCTGGCGCTCGCGAAGCTTCTGGCGATGGCAAATCCGGCGCCGCATATCTTTGTCACGCCGTCGGGATTCCTGGCCGCACAAGCAGGCACCTATGATTACGGCGAAGCCCGAAGATTGGTTTCCACCGGCTATGGCATCGTCTTGCTGCCGTCTTTGGACATTGAGGTCGCGACCGCGGTTGTTGTTGAACGCCAACTGAAACGAGGGTTTGGCTTTCAACATGCGACAGAAGATCGTAAGTTTAGGGAGCGCTTTCCCATATATCTCAAGGAAGGGAACGCGCTGGTGGCATCCATGGAGCGTCCGGCCGACGTAGCGGATGCTGTTATTCGCTCTATTGCCTTTTCCTCGGCAGTCGCCGGCTTGCAAGCCTGACGCCGCAAGCCGGCGCAATCTGTTTAGCACCCTGAAGAATTTTGATCAGCTTCGGAGTGGGCCGATGGCGTTTGGATCCGAGCACCTGACCAGCGCTCTGCTGGACCGCATCACCCGCCACGTCAACATCCTCGAGATGGACGGCGACAGCTATCGCCTCACGCAAAGCCGCGCCCGAAAGGCCGGCTGACACCCGTCGAAAAAACGCAGCGCGCGGATGAGACCTTCGCTCGGGCTACGCCCTCCTGACGGTCTCATCCGCGCGCCATTGTTAGCACGATCGTTGCGGCGACCGGATGGCCGCCGCAACGGGTATAGTTACAGGATTAGATCGCCTGCCCCCAGGTGGACGAGGCCCTGCAGCTGAATCTCGAAGTCATGAACGCCATCGCCGTTCAGGTCGGCCTGGATAACGGTATGATCGTTCGCGGATCCGGCCTGGTCGTCATAGTGCCAAGCGAGCGCGCCAGCCTTGTGGTCGAACAAGGCATTCTCCTGTGCCTGGAAATGGAAGGTGCCATTGCCCAGCGCAGAGCCATTCGCATCGATCGCCGAGATGTCGATCTTATCGACGCCGTGCTGGAAGTCGGTGATGACGTCGCGGTTCAAGCCGGACCCGGTTTCCGTCGGTGCCTTCAAGATAAACGTATCCGCGCCGGTGCCACCGGTCATGATGTCCTTCCCGGCACCGCCAATGATGAAATCATTGCCGGCGCCGCCGTCCAGCTTGTCCGCGCCGGCCCCACCATTGAGAACGTTGCCGCCGCCATTGCCGCCGGTCAGCACGTCGTTGTCGCTGGAGCCAGTCAAGTTTTCGATGCTGACGAGCTTGTCACCGGTTGCCTGCCCGCCCGATGCGGCCCAGGTCGTCAAGTTGACGTGGACCGCGTCGGAGCCCGCATAGCTGGCCGTGTCGTTGCCACTACCGCCGTCGAGCACGTCCGCGCCGGCGCCGCCCTTCACCACGTCATTACCGGCGAGAGCCTTGAAGGTTTCGTTGCCGCCGTTGGACTGACCGTTGTGTGGCATGATGTCGTTGCCGTCGGTGCCGAGGTATTCCTTCGTCGACGTGGTCGGAGTTGTCGGTTGCGTCGGCGTGGGTGTTGGCGTCGGCGTGGGGGTTGGCGTCGGCGTCGGCGTGGGGGTTGGCGTCGGCGTGGGGGTTGGCGTTCCCGGTGCCGCGCTGGAGCCCGATTCGTAGGCCCCTATATCGACAGTTCCAACGACACGAGCGTGGCCGTCCAGATCGACCGAGCCGACGCCGTACTTGATGGTTCCGCCGTCGATCGCCGACGAGCCGGAGCCGAGGTGGAAGTTGTCGCTCGCTGCTCCCGCGAATTTCGGGTCGACGCCGAGCTTGTTGCCGTTCGCCGTGCTCGGCATCGCGTTGCCGCCGTCGGTCTTGACCGATGCCTGGCCGGCCGTGCCGTTGTAGGTGATGTTGTTGGCCCAGACGACGTTGTTGTTGGCGCCGCTGGTAGACGTGTTATCGATCGCAGTGTTGTTCTTGTTCACCGATGGGTCCGCAACGGCGATGTTGTTGACCCAGGTGTTGTTGTTCGACGCCGAGTTGCTGAGCTCGCCGCGCCAGGTGCCGGTGTTCGCCGAGTCCTGATTGTTGTGGTATGCGGTGTTGTTCTGCACCGTGACGGAGTCGCTCCAGGTAACCTGGACGCCTTTGCCGCCGTTATTGTAGACGAGGTTGTTGTCGACCAGGGTCTTGAATGTGTAGTTCGGATGACCGCTCGACTGCGTGCTCTGGAAATCGTCGATGATGATGCCGTTGCCATCGGTGTGCGCACCCGCCTTCGTGACGTTGTCGTGCGAGATATTGTTCCGCACGATCGTCCGGTAGCCGTCCGTCGAGGTATCGCCCGTAATGTTCCGGTTCTCGTAGATCGAGATGCCCGAGTACCAGCCCGACGACGCGTTATTGTAGGTCTCGTTCCCTTCGACGCGGATGAAGTCCGATTGGTTGAACTGAATGCCCGACTCCCCGCTGTCATGGACAGTATTGTTGAGGATTTGGATGTGGTGGACGTTGTTCGCTTCGATGCCGTCGCCGGTGCCGCCCTTGATGTCGAAGCCGTTGATGACCACGTAATTGCCGTTGACACTGATCCCGGTGTAGGAGCCCGCTGGTGGCCGGATTAGTGCTGCGCCGGGCACTTCCGAGCGAAGCGTGATGTTGCCTGCCGCCGAGCCGTCCTTGTCGATGTTAATGCTCTCGTTGTAGGTCCCGGGCTTCACCACGACCTCGTCGCCAGGCTTAAGGTTCGACGCCATCGCGTCGCTGATCGTACGGAAAGGAGAGGAGGTACTGCCGTTACCGCTGTTGCTGCCAGTCGTCGCTACGTAGTATGTTGTCATGGTCTTGTTCCTCAACCCCTGCCCGTTAATATTTTGGGTTAATCCAGCGTTACGGCGGCAGGTTATAGTGTGACAATTTTGAGGGTGCAACAGCAATGCGACAGTAAGTGCTTGAGAAGAATAGCCTTATTGCTGCCACATTATCTTAATCACTCCGATGTTACGTTTTGAAATATTTGCAGAATTTCGAGTCGCCCAAATTGGGGCAATATAAATGTCTCGCTTTCCGAGAATTATTCTTTCTGCAACTACAGCGACATGCGTCCATTGAAAACTTTAAGAAAACCTGATGGCGTGACTGGATTCCTCTCGCCAAAGGCGGAATCGACATTTTTTCTGAATTTAGCAATTTTTTGCAGTGTCACCCTGCTAATTGGTACTGATCGAGATGGTAATTGTGGGCGTGACCGTCGAATCGGCTGCACCTCGAACTTCACAATCAGCCCCCCATCAAACGGATCGGCGATAAGACAATGCCGTCGTTTTCTGAGCCCGATACAGCGATCCCCAGGTACTCGGACGCCGCTGCAGGCATGCCGCAAAGAACCGCCTACTACTCACTCGAGCGGGGCTAAACCACGGCCCAGTCATCCGCAGAGCAGCCGATCTCTTTGGAGCGACCGTCAACATTGCAGCACGAATCGCAGCGCTTGCATCACCCGGTCAATTGCTCGCCACTCAACTCATTGCCGAAGCGGCTGGCACGAGAGGGATCCGGGTGCGAGACCTCGGAACGGTGGCGCTTAGACCGGTGGCGGGGAAGTCCCTCTCTATATAATCGAGCTTGCTCCGTCGGCCGACCCGGCTTGGATCAATCCGGTGTGCAAGATCCATGCAGCATATTCATTTTATATAAGGGCCGCCCCGCAGGGTCCCTGGTTTGCTCGCCGCGTTGTAAAGAAGCATATCGACGGTCGCAGCAAACCTATGAGTTGCCCCTCGCGGCAGCGGCTCGATCTGGAAACTCATCGGATTTGTGGGCAGGCGTAGTCGATAAGACCCCCGCAATACGGTGGGGTTTATACCTTTGAATTTCTATCGCGGATCTGCGCTGCTCGGATCTTCTCAGCGATCCAAGAAATGCTCGAAGTAAACATGGGGAATGGGGTAAGCGTAGACGCCTCTATCGACGAAGCCGTGCCTGTAGAGGCAGTTTCTGAGCGCTGCGTTGTAAGGCAGGCTTTGTGGATCCGGCGAGCCGCGCCGCCATGAGCCTGCCTCCGGCACGCACCACCGAAGCACCTTGTCGTAGCGAGCCAGCAGGACCGGGTCGGTATCGACGCGAATGCCGCTGTAGGATTGATAGTTTGAAGGAGATTCCGCGGCAGAAATAAAACTCAAGCTAAGCGCAACGCCAACGACCGCCATCAATCTCATTGGATTTCATTCTCCCCTGATCGATAATCGAAGTAATCGAGAAGAACGTTATTGGTTCCAATGCCTTCGGGCAAGGGGACTCATCGGCGGTTGGCCCCGGCTTGCCGACGCTCCAAGAACAGGTGAGCATCCATCGCCAAGCGCCGGCGGTCGGATAGCCGCCGCCGCAACGTGGCGGCAGCTATCGGTCACTGATCAATCGAGGGATCAATCCAGGAGATCGGCCGGTACTTTGCCGCCATTTTCCGAAAGCCGCTTCATCAGCGCCTTGTGCAGCCACATATTCATTTTTGCGGAATCACCGCTGTCGCCGGTATAGCCAAGTTCGGTGGCAAGTTCCTTGCGCTCGGCCAGGCTTGCATCCATCCCGACGGCTTTCATCAAATCCACGATCGAGTGGCGCCAATCGAGTTTCTGGCCGCTCTTTTTCACGGCCGCATCGAGGATAGGGACGATATCGACTGTGGCTGTGGCGGGGGCTGTGGTTGAAGCCGGCTTGCTCTGAGCGGGAGAGGCGGCAGGTGCCGGACTGGGCGCTGCCGACGGCGAGACAGGAGCCTGCGCGGGCTGCGTCTTTGGCGCGCTTGATGCAACGGGTTCGGCTGCTTTCGCTTCTCCGAAGATTGCATGTTTGATCTTGTCGAAAATGCCCATTCTTGAACCTCCAGTTCCATTAGATGAGAACATGCTGAAACATGGACTTCCTGCCTGATATATCCAGACGGAAGCGAGTTATTTTTTGTCGCCTCAATCAATGGTGGAGAGTCCAGTTCTAAAGCGCGTCGCGATCTTTCGGATTCGCTGCTTGCGCTCTAGCTCTTTGTTTTTACGTATATCTTTGCCGCAAAACCGCTGCACACTTTTGCGCGACATGCTTTAAAGTGCAGCCGATCTGCAAAAGGCTGCGGATGAATCAATCGCCGCCAATCGCATCGAGAGCCGAGCTTTGCTTGCCGGCTCTGAAGGTTCCTTACGCAGCCGGGAAGGAAATACTCGGCCGTCGCTCTAGTCACGGCAAGACATGTTCGCTTTCGGCACAGTCGGGGTTGGTAATTCGTATTTCAATAACCGTGAAAGATCATTGCACGCCGCCGAGCCGACTTGCCGCGCCCTGTCGTGAAACATTCGTCATCCCTTCACGTTGCCTTGCCATGGATGTCCTGCAGGTTGCAGGCGTCCAGACGATCGAAGGTACGCGCGTTCCTCGATTTTCGGTTGCCGGGCAGATCGCTCGGCGAATGGAAACGGAGGAAAACATGACCCATAACCACAATAGACTATCCCTGGCGGTGCTTGCATCCACCTGCGCCCTGCTTGCCATGCCGGCAAGCGATGCACACGCTATCGACGTCGGCGTATCGGTGAATGCAGGCAATGCCGTCAGCGCCGACGTCAGGGCATCGCTTGGCGGCGGCAGCGGCGTCAGTGCCGATGCCAATGCTTCCGTCGGCGGTTCGAGGGGCGTCAATGCCGATGCGACCGCCAATGTCGGCGGCCGTAATGGTCTCGATGCGACCGCCAATGCCAGGCTCGGCGGCGGGCGCGGCGTCAATGCCGATCTCAATGCACGCATCGGCGGTTCCGATGGGCTTGATACCGAGACCACCGCCTCGGTCAGGCGCGGCCGCGGCGTTGATGCCGATCTTGCCGTCGGCAGGGCAGGCGGCAGCAACAGGTCCGCAGCTGGGGAGACCCTCAGTGCATCGCAGGCCCGCACTCTGGAGGCCTTCCTGGCAAGACCGGTCAATGAACAGCGCAAGATGCTGGTCCGTTGCGCTGATATTTCCTCCCCGGGCGGCGTTGCTTCAGGCGGCTCTGATTCCGGTCTTGCCGGCCTCTGTAGCCTGCTGCAGGCGTCAGCCTCGCGCTGAACGTGAAAGACCCGCCAAACCGAAAGGCGAGGCGGGTCTTTGAAAAGTCTCAGCGCCTAAGCTTAATGCAGGATCTGGCTGAGGAACAGTTTGGTGCGTTCGTGCTGCGGATTGTCGAAGAACTCGGCCGGCGAATTCTGCTCGACGATCTGGCCCTGGTCCATGAAGATGACGCGGTTGGCGACCTGGCGGGCAAAGCCCATTTCATGGGTCACGCAGAGCATGGTCATGCCTTCCTCGGCAAGACCCACCATGGTGTCGAGCACTTCCTTGATCATTTCAGGATCGAGCGCCGAGGTCGGCTCGTCGAACAGCATGATCTTCGGGTTCATGCACAGCGACCTGGCGATCGCCACGCGCTGTTGCTGGCCGCCGGAAAGCTGTCCCGGATACTTGTTGGCCTGCTCGGGGATCTTGACGCGCTTCAGAAAGTGCATGGCGACCTCTTCCGCCTGCTTCTTCGGCATTTTGCGCACCCAGATCGGCGCCAAAGTGCAGTTTTCGAGGATCGTCAGGTGCGGGAAGAGGTTGAAGTGCTGGAACACCATGCCGACTTCGCGCCTGACCTCGTCGATCTTTTTCAGGTCGTTGGTGAGTTCTGTGCCGTCGACGATAATGCGGCCCTTCTGATGCTCTTCCAGGCGGTTGATGCAGCGGATCATCGTCGACTTGCCGGAACCCGACGGGCCGGCGATGACGATGCGCTCGCCGCGCATGACCTTGAGGTTGATGTCGCGCAGCACGTGGAAATCGCCGTACCACTTGTTCATATTGACGATATCGACCGCCACTTCCGTTGCGGAAACGGTGAGCTTTTTCGCTGGAGCTTCAGCCATGACTATTTTCCCTCATTCTTATCGTTTGTGGCCGGTATCGAGATGGCGTTCCATGAAGCCTGAATAGCGCGACATGCCGAAGCAGAACAGCCAGAAGACGAAGCCGGCGAAGATCAGACCCGTGATCGGCGTGACGGCGCTCGCCCAGTTGGCATCGGAGAAGTTCTGCTTGACGATTCCGAGCAGATCGAACATGCCGATAATGGTGACCAGCGAAGTGTCTTTGAACGTTCCGATGAAGGTGTTCACGATGCTCGGGATCACCAGCTTGATGGCCTGCGGCATGATGATCAGCCGGGTCTTTTGCCAATAGCCGAGGCCAAGCGAATCTGCGCCTTCGAACTGTCCCTTGGGGATCGCCTGAAGGCCGCCGCGGATCACTTCCGCCATATAGGCAGACGTGAAAATTGAAACGCCGATCACGGCCCGCAGGAGTTTGTCCACGTTCCAGCCGGTTGGAAGGAAAAGCGGCAACATCACGCTTGCCATGAACAGAACGGTGATCAGCGGAACGCCTCGAATGACCTCGATGAAAGTAACGCAGAGCATGCGGATGACGGGCATCTTCGAGCGGCGTCCCAGCGCAAGCAGAATGCCGCAGGGTAAGGAAACGGCAATACCGACAAAGGACAGGACGAGCGTGACCATCAACCCGCCCCAGAGCGGAGTCTCCACCACTTCGAGGCCGTACCCCCCGTGAAGAAGCCAGAAGGCGATGATCGGCAGGGCGGCGAACAGAAGAATGGCGTTCAGGCCCTTGCGCGGTGCCGAAGGGATAAGCATCGGAACAAGAAGCAGAATGAAGAGGATCCCGACGATCGCCGGCCTCCAACGCTCACTGAGCGGATAGCGGCCGAAGATAAACTGGTCGTACTTGGCGCTGATGAAGGCCCAGCATGCGCCACTCCAGCCGTCAGGCTGGATGCCGCCCTGGACCGTCGTCGCGCAGAATGTGCGGTCCGGCCCGGACCATACGGCCTGGATGAACAGCCAGTTGACGAGATGCGGCACGGCCCATGCGATCAGCGCAAGAGCCAGGATCGTCAGGACCACGTCCTTCGGGGTAGCAAGGAGATTACGGCGTATCCAGGCGCCGGCCCCCCTTTCTCCGCGCGGAGGCGGCTCGGCGGCCAGGATTGACGTTCTGACGAAGGGTTTATCGGTGATCGACATTTTATCTCTCCACCAGTGCCATCTTGGCATTGAACCAATTCATGAACAGCGACGTGAGAATGCTCAAGCTGAGATAGACGATAGCCCAGATGCAAACGATCTCGATCGCTTGACCGCTCTGGTTGAGGATCGTGCCGCCGACGGCAACAAGATCCGAAAAGCCGATCGCGATGGCGAGTGAGGAGTTCTTGGTCAGGTTCAAATACTGGCTGGTCAGCGGCGGGATGATGATACGCAGTGCCTGCGGTACCACGACAAGTCTCGTCACGCTCGATGGATGCAGCCCCAGCGCGCCGGCTGCCTCGGATTGCCCCTTCGGAACGCCGCGAATGCCGCCGCGAACGATCTCGGCAATGAACGAGGCGGTATAAAAGGACAGAGCGAGAAACAGCGACATGAATTCGGGGCCGACGACGGAGCCGCCCGTCAGGTTGAACTTTCCAGCGACGGGAAAGTCGAAGCTTAGCGGAAAACCTGAGACAACGAAGACCAGCAATGGCAAGCCGACGATCAGCGCGATCGACACCCATACCGTGTGGAACGGCTGGCCGGTTGCCGCCTGGCGCTTATGAGCCCAGCGCGCCATGACGATGGCGACAACAATCCCGATCACCAGGGCGATCCCGACCGCAATCATGCCTGTCTCGAAGATCGGCTTCGGGAAGGCTAGTCCTCTGTTATTAAGGAACATGCTGAATGGCAGACCCACCGACTCGCGCGGCTGTGGCAAGACCGAGAGAACGCCAAGATACCAGAAAAAGATGACGAGCAGCGGCGGAATGTTGCGGAAGATTTCGACATAGACCGTGCAGAGCTTGGCAATCAGCCAGTTGTGCGACAGCCGGCCGATCCCGATCAGGAAGCCAATGATGGTCGCCGTGAATATGCCGGTCACCGCCACCAGCAAGGTATTCAGAATGCCGACGACAAGTGCGCGCGCATAGGTCGAGTCGCTCGAAAAGCTGATCAGCGACTGGCCGATTTCGAAACCGGCGCGACCGCGAAGAAAGCCGAAGCCCGATGCTGTATTGCTGCGGGCAAGGTTTACGGCCGTGTTGTGGGCCACCCACCACACAAACGCCACGAGGACAACGATTGTCAGAACCTGGAAAAATATGCTCCGGTATTTCGGGTCGTACATTGCCGACCGGAAAGTCCAGCCGGTGCCATGCAAAGGTGTCGTATCCACAGCCCCATGCGTCATGCCGCGCCAATCCCCTTGTGCCCGTTTTCGGGCTTTCTTTTTGCTTTTTGGAAGATGGGAGGGCGGCTTGGCCGCCATCCCGGATTTTATGCCAGAGTTCGATTAACGAACCGGCGGCGCGTACTGGATGCCGCCCTTGTTCCAGAGAGCATTCAAACCGCGTGCGATCTTGAGCGGGCTACCCTGGCCGATGTTGCGCTCGAAGATTTCGCCATAGTTGCCGACGCCCTTGATGACGTTGTAGGCCCACTCATTGGTCAGGCCGAGATCGGTGCCGATCTTGGTATCGGCCTCGCTGCCAAGGAAGCGCTTGATGTCAGGGTTCGGCGAGTTCTTCATCTCGTCGACATTTGCCTGGGTGATGCCGAACTCTTCGGCATTGATCAGCGCATAAGCCGTCCAGGAAACGATATCGAACCACTGATCGTCGCCCTGACGGACGGCCGGGCCAAGCGGCTCCTTCGAGATGATCTCAGGAAGAATGACATGTTCGTCGGGATTCTTCAGCGTAAGACGCAATGAATAGAGACCGGATTGGTCGGTCGTGTAAACGTCGCAACGACCGGAATCGTAAGCTGCGTTGACCTCAGGAAGATTTTCGAAGACGACCGGATTGTACTGCAGATTGTTCGTCTTGAAGTAATCGGCGAGGTTCAGTTCCGTGGTCGTGCCCGACTGCACGCAGATTGCAGCGCCGGAAAGTTCCAGCGCCGACTTCACGTTCAGGCTCTTGCGCACCATGAAGCCCTGACCGTCATAATAGGTGACAGGACGGAAATTGAAGCCGAGCGCTGTGTCGCGATTGATCGTCCAGGTCGTATTGCGCGAGAGAACGTCGATTTCGCCGGACTGCAGAGCCGTGAAGCGCTCCTTCGCATTTGTCGGCGTGTACTTGACCTTGGTGGGGTCGCCGAAGACGGCCGAAGCTACGGCCTTGCAGAAGTCGACGTCGAAGCCAGCCCAATTGCCGGAAGCGTCAGGTGCGGCAAAGCCGGTAAGGCCGGTATTGACACCGCACTGAACGAAACCTTTAGCCTTTACATCGGTGAGTGTCGTGGCCGAGGCAGCCGAGGCGCCAAGAGCGAAAACTGCTGCGCCAAGAGCGGCGGACAGAAGCTTGTTCTTCATTTTTCCCAACCTTTTCCGTTGTCTTATATTTTCTTGTGGGGGAGTTCCGGCGGAAAAACCTGCCGCCCCCATTGTCTCGACACCCTCCCGGCGCGAGTGCCCTATCACAGTCGCAAATGTCACCATGGTCAAGTGTCGCCATCAATAATTGCGGCAAAATTCGGAATTTTGGCAGATTGCGCCGCATTCGAGGGCGGTTGACTATGAAATAGGCGTCCGGGTGCGGAAAAATAACGCGAAATTCGGAAAATCCATCATCCCCGAGGGCGCCCGCAACCGGTCGTCTAGGGGTTGACCGGACACGGCGGGGCGTCCAAAAGTCTGGTTTCGTGCCCCTCGCCAAAGGCTATTTACGAGATGAAAGACAAAGACAGCTTGCTGCAGAATGCCGGCATCAACACCCGACTGACCCATATCGGCAACGACCCCTTCGACTATCACGGTTTCGTCAATCCGCCGGTCGTGCACGCCTCGACAGTGTTGTTCCCGAATGCGCGGACGATGGAGACGCGCGCGCAGAAATATACCTACGGAACGCGCGGCACCCCGACGACGGACGCGCTCTGCGAAGCGATCGACGCACTCGAAGGCTCGGCCGGCACGATCCTCGTTCCCTCGGGTCTTGCGGCCGTCACCATTCCGTTCCTGGGTTTCGTCGCTGCCGGCGACCATGCGCTCGTCGTCGATTCGGTCTACGGACCGACGCGCCATTTCTGCGACACGATGTTGAAGCGTCTTGGCGTCGAGGTGGAATATTACGATCCGGCGATCGGCGCCGGCATCGAGGGCCTGTTCCGGCCGAACACCAAGCTCGTTCACACCGAAGCTCCCGGCTCCAACACCTTTGAGATGCAGGATATTCCGGCAATCTCGGCGGTTGCGCACCGCCACGGCGCCGTCGTCATGATGGACAATACCTGGGCGACGCCGCTCTATTTCCGACCGCTCGATCATGGCGTCGACATCTCAATCCACGCATCGACGAAATATCCGTCCGGCCATTCCGATATCCTGCTCGGAACGGTGTCGGCCAATGCCGAACACTGGGAGCGGCTGAAGGAAGCAAACGGTGTGCTCGGCATCTGCGGCGCACCCGATGACGCCTACCAGATTCTGCGCGGATTGCGTACCATGGGCCTGCGCCTCGAGCGGCACTATGAAAGCGCGCTTGATATTGCAGAATGGCTGGAGGGCAGGGAGGACGTCGCCCGCGTGCTGCATCCGGCCCTGCCGAGCTTTCCCTCTCACCATCTCTGGAAGCGCGATTTCAAGGGCGCCAGCGGCATCTTTTCCTTCGTGCTTGCCGCGGATGGTCCCGAGAAATCTAGAGCAAAAGCGCATGCCTTCCTCGATGCGCTGAGGATTTTCGGCCTCGGCTATTCCTGGGGCGGCTATGAGAGCCTCGCTTTGCACGCCTATCTCAACGACCGCACGGTCGCCAAGGCTCCGACCGACGGTGCGGTCATCCGCCTGCAGATCGGCATCGAGGATGTGGTTGACCTCAAGGCTGATATCGAACGGGGCTTTGCGGCGGCAAGCGCGGTTTGAGCGATACCGGGCGCTGGCCCGGCTTGCGGCGTTTTATGGTAGGCCCAGAGCGCGATAGCCGTAGATCCAGTCGAGATCCGCCGCCAGGCTTTGCGGCGGCTTGAGGCCGAGCACGAGATCGCGGCCGATCCGGATCGGCCCTTTCGCATGATAGGCAAACCGGTTGAAGGCGCCGCGCTGGCGAAGCTTGGCAATGCGTGGCGCTCGATGTCTTTCGAAGAGCAATAGGGCCTCCGCCACCGGACGGTTGGAAAGAAATGCGGCAAGTTCGTAGGCGTCTTCGATCGCCATGGCCGCTCCCTGTGCGGCAAACGGCATCATCGCATGCGCGGCGTCGCCGATCAGCACAGTCTTGCGGCCATCCTGCCACGCACCAGCGCTGGTCTCGAACAGCGGCCAGAAGGTCAGCGTCCGGTGTTGTTCGAGCAGCGAGACGATCGCGGCGTTCCAGCCGGAAAAGCGGCTCCTGAGCTGGGCACGCTGCTCGGCCGTCGGTTCGCTTTGCCAGGCCTGCGGTGCGCTATTGCCGGCGGTGATCGCCACCATGTTGAAGCTGCCGGTCTCCCTTAAGGGGTAACAGACGAGATGCGCCGAACCGCCGAGAAACGCCGAAACGCTTGTCCGGTCGAGGAAACCGGGCGCCGCATCCTCGGCAATGGTAAAGCGGTAGGCGATATTGCCGGAAAAGTGCGGTGAGGGGCTGCCCTGAACGGATTGCCGGAGCTTCGACCAGACGCCGTCGGCGCCGATGACGACATCGGCGTCGCGCTCGAAAGGCGGCAGCGTCGCGTCCATCCGGACGCCGAGGTGAAGCCGGCAGAGCGGATCGGCCTCGACCGCAGCGAGAAGCGCTTTCTGCAATGTGCTGCGATGCAGGACACCATAGGGAGCGCCCCAGCGTTGCCGCACGAATTTGCCTGCTGGCACAGCTGCGAGCTGGCGCAGCGAACTGCCGGATATTAGCCGGATTGCCTCAGGCTCGAGCCAGGCCTTTGACAGCCCTTCAAGGATACCGAGTTCGGCAAGGATGCGGGAGGCGTTCGGCGAAACCTGCAATCCGGCGCCGATGTCGGCAAGTTCGCCTGCCTGCTCGAAGATGTCAGAGCTGATGTCCCGGCGCGAAAGCGAAAGCGCAGCGGTCAGCCCTGATATCCCGGCGCCGATGATGGCAGCATGTTCGACCGGCATTATCCGTCCGATCCGTCCGGCGGTTAGGCCGCCTTCACGTGGAAAACGCAGCCGGCCGGATTGGTCTGGCTGGACTTGAGCGCGGAATTGAAGCGATAGAGAGTCGAGCAGTAGGAACAGACCTTCTCGTTATCGTCACCCATGTCGATGAAGATATGCGGATGGTCGAACGGGGCCGAAGCGCCGGTGCACATGAATTCCTTGACGCCGACTTCGATAACCCGGTGACCGCCGTCGTTCTGGAAGTGGGGAATGTTGTGACCGGCCATATCGCTCTCCGAATGCTTTGAAATGTGCGCGGACCTTATAAGCCTTCGCCGCAAATGTGTAGAGCCAAAGCGCCGCGCCAGGCACAGTTTTTGGCCACAGTTTTTGGCTTCACGATGAAAGATCGCTCGACTATGGTCGCGCCAAAAAGGAAGACCTGATGAACCTGAATACGCCTGTATTTTCAAGCTTCACCCATGACGGATTGCAGCTCGCCTTCTTTGATGAGGGCGATCCGGCCGGCGAGCCTGTTCTGTTGATCCACGGTTTTGCTTCGACGGCAAACGTCAACTGGGTGCATCCGGGCTGGCTGAAGACGCTTGGCGATGCCGGCTATCGGGTGATCGCCATCGACAATCGCGGCCACGGCGCAAGCGACAAACCGCACGATTCCGAAGCCTATCGCCCCTGGGTGATGGCCGGCGATGCGATCGCGCTGCTGGACCATCTCGGCATTCCGCAAGCCAATGTCATGGGCTATTCGATGGGCGCGCGCATTTCCGTCTTTGCCGCCCTTGCCAATCCGCATCGCGTCCGTTCACTGGTGCTCGGCGGCCTCGGCATCGGCATGACCGACGGCGTCGGCGACTGGGACCCCATCGCCGACGCGCTGCTGGCTCCCTCGCTGGAAGACGTGACGCATGACCGCGGCCGCATGTTCCGCGCCTTCGCCGACCAGACGAAAAGTGACCGCGTCGCTCTCGCCGACTGCATCCGCGGTTCGCGCGATCTCGTTGCCCGCTCGGATATCGCCGGGCTCGACGTGCCGACGCTGATCGGCGTCGGCACCAGGGATGATATCGCCGGCTCGCCGCAGGAATTGGCGGCGCTGATGCCGAATGCCGAAGCGCTCGATATTCCGGGCCGCGATCATATGCTCGCCGTCGGCGACAGGGTTTTCAAGCAGGCGGTATTGGCCTTCTACGCGAGCGTTGCCAGAGGGTGATATTGCCGGTGACATCGGCGCTGACATCATCGTGATGCCGAAAAACCATGCTAAAAAACCATGGCGACGGCACCCATTTATGTTATTGGCGTTTTCCCCTATATATTGGCATTCCGAAAACGGCATTCCGGCTGGCAACGAGGAGAGCGGCGATGGTCGCAAAGACTGACATTCGAGCTTTTGAGACAGGCCAACCGTTGAAGGTGATGGACCCCATCTGGGATAACCTGCGCGAGGAAGCCCGGCTCGCCGCCGAACGAGACCCGGTTCTTGCCGCCTTCCTCTACGCGACGGTGATCAACCATCGTTCGCTCGAGGAATGCGCCATCCATCGCATCTGCGAACGTCTCGATCATCCCGACATACAGGCGACCCTGCTTCGCCAGACCTTCGAGGAAATGCTCCTCGACTGGCCGGAGTGGAGCACCATTCTGCGTGTCGATATCCAGGCCATCTACGACCGCGATCCCGCGTGCCTCCGCTTCATGGAAGCAGTGCTCTATTTCAAGGGCTTCCATGCGCTGCAGACACACCGTCTCGCGCATTGGCTGCTGAACCGCGGCCGTCGTGATTTCGCGCTCTATCTGCAGAGCCGCTCCTCCAGCGTCTTCCAGACCGACATCAATCCGGCCGCTCGTATCGGCAAGGGCATTTTCCTCGATCACGCCACCGGCCTCGTCGTCGGCGAGACGGCGGTTATCGGCGACAACGTCTCGATCTTGCATGGCGTCACGCTCGGCGGCACCGGCAAAGAGGGCGCCGACCGCCATCCGAAGATCGGCAGCGGCGTCATGATCGGTGCTGGCGCAAAGATCCTCGGCAATATCGAGATCGGCTTCTGCTCACGCGTTGCCGCCGGCTCCGTCGTATTGAAGGCCGTTCCGCCCAAAAAGACAGTCGCCGGCGTGCCGGCCAAGGTCGTCGGCGAAGCCGGTTGTTCCGAGCCGTCGCGCAACATGGACCAGGTGATAGGCGCCGATATCTGAGCGGCCGCCGGAGAAAAGGATCGGGTAAAATCGGCGGAAACCGTGCGGGGACAGAAATTGCCATGTGGCAACCTTGCCTTTACACCGCTGCTTTTCCTGTGCAAGAAGCGGCCAATCAAGACCGTTTACGGAGATGACAGAGTGAAGCCTGAAGAAATCAAGAAGCTCGACGCCTATTTCAAACGCACGCTCAACCCGCAGGTCGCCGTCAAGGCGCGTCCGCGCAAGGATGATTCTGCGGAGGTCTATCTCGGCGAAGAATTTCTAGGCCTCGTCTATATCGATGACGAGGACGGCGATCGCTCCTACAACTTTTCGATGGCGATCCTCGACGTCGATCTCTGATCGTGTTCGAATGCGTTCAAAGGACCGAACGGCGCGATCCGTTCGGTCCTTTTTGTTTTTTGGCTGCCGAGCCAAAATTAATTTTAAAGCTTCCGGTTGCAGTGATCTGATATATATTAGCAAAATCAGTTAAAGATGTACGTGCCCCGGCGCGCATCCTTTGTTTTATTATTGCCACACAACTCATGGGAGTGCTGCAGCGCACAAGACTACTTGACTATTTGTGCGTTGCAGCTACCCTGCCGCCATCCCACAGCCTAATGGAGGACGGTCATGTTCAACTTTGACGATGCAAACAGGAAGAGCAAGGAAGCCGTCGATACGGCGCTGAAAACCTATTCCGACACCACCAGGGGCTTCCAGGCGATTGCCGCCGAGGCCACGGACTATTCGAAGAAATCCTTTCAGGACGCGGTGACGCATTTCGAAACCCTGGCTGGCGTCAAGAGCTTCGAAGCCGCTTTCGAACTGCAGAGCAACTACGTCAAGGCATATTTCGAAGGCTTCGTCTCCGAGACAACGAAGCTCAGCGAGATGTATGCCGATCTGGCCAAATCCGCTTACAAGCCCTATGAAGCGCCTGTAGCCGCTGCCGTCGCCAAGACCACCAAGCCGGCGCCGATTTCGACGCCTGCTGCCGCCTGAACTGATTCTGCAGGCGCAACCTGCGCTACATATTGAAAAATGAGGACCGGCTACGCATCTGTAGCCGGTCTTTTTGTTTCCACTTTCGCCGCAACGCCTCCATGGGATCGGCCGGGGACTTTTTTGGTCTTTCCCGTGCATGCCGGCCATTTCTTGATTGCAGTGACTGACAGGGGGCTTAAAATCGGCCTATTATGAACTAAGTTAGTGTTTCAGATATTCGGCGGGAAAAGCACCCTCCCATGCTCCGCCGGATTGCTTGAGGCCGGATTGCTTGAGGAATGAATGACAATGATCGCAAAGCCGATCCGGATGCAGAATGACGGCGAAAGGAACGGGGAGAACGGAAATCGAACCTCGGTCATCACACGCACCAAGCCGAAGACCAAGAAGCCCAATCTCTACCGCGTGCTGCTTTTGAATGATGACTACACTCCCATGGAATTCGTCATCCACATTCTGGAGCGTTTTTTTCAAAAGGATCGTGAAAGTGCCACCCGCATTATGCTCCATGTCCACAACCACGGCGTCGGCGAATGCGGAATATTCACATACGAGGTAGCGGAAACGAAGGTCAGCCAGGTGATGGACTTCGCCCGGCAGCACCAGCATCCGCTGCAATGCGTCATGGAAAAGAAGTGAGGATCTGAACGTGCCAACATTTTCGCCTAGCTTAGAGAAGGCGCTCCATCAGGCACTGACCTTTGCCAATGAGCGGCACCACGAATATGCGACGCTTGAGCATCTGCTGCTCGCCCTGATCGACGATGCCGATGCGGCCGCGGTCATGGGAGCCTGCAATGTCGATCTCGACGCGCTGCGCAAAACGCTCGTCGAATATGTCGATAATGAACTTTCCAATCTGATCACCGGTTATGACGAGGATTCGAAGCCGACCTCCGGCTTCCAGCGTGTCATCCAGCGTGCCGTCATCCACGTGCAATCGTCCGGCCGCGAAGAAGTGACCGGCGCCAATGTGCTCGTTGCGATCTTCGCCGAGCGCGAAAGCCATGCCGCCTATTTCCTGCAGGAGCAGGAGATGACCCGCTACGATGCCGTCAACTATATCTCGCACGGTATCGGAAAGCGCCCGGGTGCTTCGGACGCTCGCCCCCCGCGCGGCGCCGAGGACGAAGCCGAAAGCAGCAAGCCGACGGCCCGCGGCGGCGAGGAAGAGGGCGGCCCCAAGAAGCAGCAGGATGCGCTCAAGGCCTATTGCGTCAATCTCAACGAGAAAGCCAAGGGCGGCAAGATCGACCCGCTGATCGGCCGTCACGCCGAGGTGAGCCGCACCATCCAGATCCTGTGCCGCCGTTCGAAGAATAATCCGCTCTACGTCGGTGATCCCGGCGTCGGCAAGACGGCGATCGCCGAAGGGCTTGCCAAGCGCATCGTCGAAGGCAAGGTTCCGGAAGCGCTGGCCGACGCGACGATTTTCTCGCTCGACATGGGCACGCTGCTCGCCGGCACGCGCTACCGCGGCGATTTCGAGGAGCGCCTGAAGCAGGTCGTCAAGGAACTGGAAGAATATCCGGGTGCCGTGCTCTTCATCGATGAGATTCACACGGTGATCGGCGCCGGCGCCACCTCGGGGGGCGCGATGGATGCATCGAACCTTCTGAAGCCGGCTCTGTCGTCGGGCGCGATCCGTTGCATCGGCTCGACCACCTACAAGGAATATCGCCAGTTCTTCGAGAAGGACCGGGCGCTGGTTCGCAGATTCCAGAAAATCGACGTCAGCGAGCCGTCGATCGAAGATGCGATCGAGATCATGAAGGGCCTCAAGCCCTATTTCGAAGAGTATCACCACCTGCGCTATTCGAACGATGCCATCAAGTCGGCCGTCGAACTTTCGGCCCGCTATATCTCCGACCGCAAGTTGCCGGATAAGGCAATCGACGTCATCGACGAAACCGGTGCGGCCCAGATGCTGCTGCCGCCGTCAAAGCGCCGCAAGCTGATCACCGAAAAGGAGATCGAGGCGACGGTCGCCACGATGGCGCGCATTCCGCCGAAGACCGTCTCCAAAGACGACGAAGCGGTGCTCGCCAATCTCGAGAAGGAACTGCGTTCGGTCGTCTATGGTCAGGATATCGCGATCGAAGCCCTTTCGACCTCGATCAAGCTCGCCCGTGCCGGCCTGCGTGAGCCGAACAAGCCGATAGGTGCTTATGTCTTCTCCGGTCCGACCGGCGTCGGCAAGACCGAGGTGGCAAAGCAGCTGGCATCGTCGCTCGGTGTCGAGCTTCTGCGCTTCGACATGTCGGAATATATGGAGCGGCACACGGTGTCGCGTCTGCTCGGAGCGCCTCCCGGCTATGTCGGCTTCGACCAGGGCGGCCTTCTGACCGACGGCGTCGACCAGCACCCGCATTGTGTGGTGTTGCTCGACGAAATCGAGAAGGCGCATCCCGACATCTACAATATCCTGCTGCAGGTCATGGACCACGGCACGCTGACCGACCATAACGGCAAGAAGATCGACTTCCGTAACGTCATCCTGATCATGACGACGAATGCGGGCGCCTCGGAAATGGCCAAGGCGGCGATCGGATTTGGCTCGTCCAAGCGCACCGGCGAGGACGAGGAGGCGCTGACCCGCCTGTTCACGCCGGAGTTCCGCAACCGTCTCGACGCGATCATTCCTTTCGCGGCGCTGCCGACGGCTGTGATCCACAAGGTCGTACAGAAGTTCATCATGCAGCTGGAGGCCCAGCTTTCCGAAAGGAACGTCACCTTCGACCTGCATGAGGATGCGATCGCCTGGCTTTCGGAAAAGGGTTACGACGAGAAGATGGGCGCCCGCCCGCTTGCCCGCGTCATCCAGGACACCATCAAGAAGCCGCTGGCCAACGAGATCCTCTTCGGCAAGCTGAAGAAGGGTGGCGTCGTCAACGTCACCGTCGGCCCGAAGGAAGACGGCAAGCCGGGCATCGTGCTGGAAGCCATACCGGAGACGGCGCCGATCAAGCCGAAGCCGGAAGCTGAAGTCACCCATCCCGAAGCCGACGACCACGGTGATGGCGAGCTGAAGACGAAGGCGGCCCCTAAGACCCGCGCCAAGGCGGTCCCGCAGGCCGAGCCTGAGGTCCGCGACGCGCCCAAAAAGGGCAGCGCGGTTCCGAAGGTCCCGCGCAAGAAGTGAGCTTTCGTCATTGAATCGGAAAAGGCCGCGTCATCCGCGGCCTTTTCGCATTAAGCTTTTTCCGTTGCCTCCGCCTCGCGTCGGCAGGGGTCGATGTCAGGCCAGCGCCGCCCTGATCTTTTCGGCATTGGCGGCAAGCACGGCGCCATCCTCCATCTTACCGGAATGCGGCTTGAGTGCTGCGCCCTCGTTGCGCGGGATGATGTGGAAATGCAGATGAAACACCGTTTGCCCGGCCGCCGGTTCATTGAACTGGGCGATGAACACGCCGTCGGCGTCGAAGACCTCCTTGACCGCATTGGCGATCTTCTGAACGACGGTAATCGCATGGCTGAGGGTGACTGGATCGGCATCGAGAATATTGCGCGACGCCGCCTTCGGCACGACGAGCACATGGCCCGGCGCCTGCGGCATCACATCCATGAAGGCGATCGTATGCTGGTCCTCATAGATACGGTGCGAGGGGATTTCGCCGCGCAGGATCTTGGCGAAGATATTGTTGTCGTCATAAGCGGCCGGATTGGTCATCGGGAAATCTCCTCATGTCCTCAAGCTTTTTGTTTTGCATGTCGTTATCCCGTAACCGCTGCACACTTCCGGGCGACATGCCGTGATCGGGTAACGCGGCCGGCGAGGCAGCGTCAATCCTCCTGCTGCCGCTCGCCCTTGCGGAATGGGCTGTGCTCACTCAGCACCTCGCTCATCTGTTCGACATCGGCGCGCTCGCGGGCGAGATAGTCGCCGATCGCCCGGCGAAGCCCGGCATGAGCGACATAATGAGCGGAATGTGTCGTCACCGGCAGGTAACCGCGGGCGAGCTTGTGTTCGCCCTGGGCTCCGGCTTCGACCCGTTTCAGCCCTTTCGAAAGCGCGAAGTCGATCGCCTGATGATAGCAGACTTCGAAATGCAGGAAGGGATGCTCCTCGATGCAGCCCCAGTGACGGCCATAGAGCGTATCGCCGCCGATGAAGTTGATCGCGCCGGCGATATAGCGCCCGTTGCGTTTGGCCATCACCAGCAGGATGTCGTCGGCCATGCGCTCGCCGATCAGCGAATAGAATTTGCGGGTGAGGTAGGGCCGGCCCCATTTGCGGCCACCGGTATCCATATAGAATTTGAAGAACTGGTCCCAGATGCGTTCCGTCAGATCGCGGCCGGTCAGCCAGTCGATGCTGATGCCGTTTTCGAGGGCGGCGCGGCGCTCCTTGCGCAACGCCTTGCGTTTGCGCGAAGCCAGCGTTTCGAGAAACTCCTCGTGATTGGCGTAGCCCTCATTGATGAAATGGAACTGCTGGTCGGTGCGGTGCAGATAGCCGTCCATCTCGAAGACGCCAATCTCGTCATCCGGCACGAAGGTGATATGGGCCGAGGAGACGCCAAGACGGCGCACGACCTCCTTCAGGCTTTCGGCGATCGCGCTCTGGACCGGCAGCCGCTGGAGCCCCTCGGCGACAAGCAGACGCGGGCCTGTCGCCGGAGTGAACGGAATGGAGCACTGAAGTTTGGGGTAATACCGACCGCCGGCCCGTTCGAAAGCGTCGGCCCAGCCATGATCGAAGACATATTCGCCCTGGCTGTGGTTCTTGAGGTAGCCGGGCAGGGCGCCGATCAGTTCGCCGCGATCAGTCTCGAGCAGCAGGTGGTGGCCGAGCCAGCCAGTCTCGGCGTCGGCGGAACCCGATTCCTCCAGCGCCGATAAAAAGGCATGCGAAACGAAGGGGTTGTAGGCAAGCGTCGTGCCGCCCTTCGACGCCCCCGAAAGCCTGCCCCAGCTCTGCGGGGAAATCGCGGTGAAGGAGCGTTCTACGCGAATGGTGAGGTCATCGGTCATGGGGCGGATGCGAAGCCTGTGGGAGGGTGGTCTCGGCTCTGCCTTACAGCGCCACGCGTTTTTTCAGACGCGCAAAGGACGCTGTAACACTTTGAGTTGCTGCACAATTTTATCCTTAAATCGATTCCGAACTAAGGAATTATGCAGCAGTCTGCGCATGATCTTGGCCAAAAAGCGAGCGTCAAACCGCCACACGCGGGTCGAAGCCTTCGAAGGTCATCTGATCAGCGTTTGCGAATGTACGCCGGCGCGCCTCTTCGTCACGCACCGTCCAGGTGATGACAGGCATACCCTTTTCGCGTTCACCGGTGATGAACGCATTCGGCAGATCGTCATAATAGTAGGAGATGAAATCGAGACCGATCTCCATCGCCTTCGCATGCGCCTCGAATTCCTCCGGCGTGTTGCCATTGGCCGTCAGCCCAAGCGGGTAGGCTGCGTCAAGCGTCTTCAGATCGCGCAGCAGCCAGTGGTCGAAGCTCATCAGCGCCACCTTGCCTTCATAGTCCTGAAGCACTTCGAGGACGGCTTCGGCGAAACCCTCATCGTCCGCCTCGCGGCCCTTGAGCTCCAGCACTAGCGGCACTTTGCTTTGGACGAGATCGAGGAGCTGGCGCAGCGTCGGCACCTTGTCGGCCGTGCCGCCGACGGCGATCAGCCCAAGTTCCCGGGAGGTGCGCTCGCGGATGTCGCCGGTGAGATTGCAGAGCCGCTGCAGGTCCTCGTCGTGAAAGACGACCGGCACGCCGTCGGAGGCGTAATGCAGGTCGCATTCGATCGCAAAGCCCGCTTCGACGGCGCGCGAGAAGGCCGAAAGCGTATTTTCCCAAACGAGTTTGTTGAGATCGTGATAGCCGCGATGAGCGACCGGCAGGTCCCTGATCCAGGCAGCATTGGTCATCCTGCGATTTCCATGATAGCATCAATCTCGACAGCAGCATTGAGCGGCAGGGCGGCCATGCCGACGGCGGCACGCGCATGTTTGCCGGCCTCGCCGAGCACGCCGGCAATCAGGTTAGAAGCACCGTTGATGACGAGATGCTGCTCGACGAAATCGGGCGCCGAAGCGACGAAGCCGTTCAGCTTGATGACCCGCAGGATACGGCCGAGATCACCGCCAAGTGCCGCCTTCGCCTGCGCAAGGATGTTGATGGCGCAGAGTTCGGCGCCGCGCTGCCCCGCGGCAACGTCAACGGTCTTGCCGAGATGGCCCGAAACGGCGATCTTGCCGCCTTCGAGAGGCAGCTGACCGGAGATGTAGAGAAGATTGCCGCTGATGACATAGGGAACGTAATTTGCAGCAGGTGCTGCGGCTTCGGGCAGGGTTATCCCCATCTCAGTCAGGCGCTTTGCAATTTCATCGGACATTTTCGGCTCCGCTTTTGTTGTCAATTCTTCAAAAATTATGCATCAAGACTAGAATCTTTAATATGACAGGTTCGAGCCTCGATTTGGCCGAAAGCGTTCTTATAACATCGCGACCGAGTCCAACAGGAGTTAATGAATGTTCCGATCGAGTCTTGTCGCTCTGCTTCTCGCCAGTGTTTCCGCCAATGCATGGGCGGCTGCGCCCGCGGTAAGCGCTGCGATCGCGACCGGCCTCGTCGCACATCGCGCCGTCTACGATCTGGAATTGAAGGACGCCTCGGACCGCTCCGGCATCGCCGGCATGTACGGTCGCATGGTTTATGAGTTCGACGGCAGCTATTGCCAGGGCTTCACCACCAATTTCCGCTTCGTAACGCAGATCGACACCGGCGACAGCGTCCGCGTCAGCGACCAGCAGACCAAGACCTTTGAAAACCTCAAGGACGGCCAGTTTACCTTCGACACCAAATCCTTCACCGACGAACAGCTCGACAAGGAGGTCAACGGTGCGGCTCAGGATCAGCCGGATGGCGTCAAGGTCGATCTCAAGCAGCCGTCGAGCCGCGAGCTCCAGCTTGCTGAAAGCCGCTTTCCCACCGAACATATGCTCGACGTGATCCAGAACGCCAAGGACGGCAAGCGCTTCTTCGAGGCCCGCGTTTTCGACGGCTCGGATGACGGCGACAAGTCGCTGGTGACGACGACGATCGTCGGCAAGCAGGAGACCCCTGTTGCCGAGGAGGCCGACGCCGGCAATGCCGGCGCCTTCTCCAAGACCGCCTTCTGGCCGGTGACGATTGCCTATTTCAACGAGAATGCGAAATCCGATGCTTTGCCGGTCTACCGCATGTCCTTCAAGCTCTATGAGAACGGTATCACCCGCGACCTGACGATGGATTACGGCGATTTCGTCCTGACCGGCAAGCTCGCCAAGCTGGAGCTGCTCGACCGCAAGGCCGAGGCGTGCAAGTAAGCGTGCAGGTTTTTCGACTGTCATAAAACTGTATCATAAAGTTCATTATGGTGCGGCGACCAGCGATGATTGAGTCGCCATCTGTCGTCCTGCTCTTCCGGTCGGTGCGATCCTAGCGGCCAATTCCTCGTGATGAGGCCTGTTCATTGCGAAAATGGGCCTCCAGACGATTACCTGCCGCAAGCCTGGAAAGCCCGACCGATGGCCGATACCGATCTAGCGACTGTTCACAACGCCGCCCTGCCGGTTGCCGCCGCCGATCCGGCGGAAATTGCCCGCATTTCCGACAGCATCAATATGACCGATCGCGCCGGCATCTCCGTCTATGGCGACCGCGCCCAGCAGACGGTCAGCGATTATGCCGACCGAATCGTGCGCGAGGTCCGCAACAAGGATCTCGGTGAGATCGGTCGCCTGCTAAGTGACATCATCCTCAAGTCCAAGGGCCTCGACCCGGCATCGTTGAAGGATAAGGGGTTCCTCAGCCGCATATTCCTCTCCGCACAGGCCCGGCTCGAACGGTTCAAGGCGGAATTCGAGGACGTGGCCGGTCAGATCGACCGGATCGGCCTCGAACTCGACCGTCACAAGGATACGCTGCGGCGCGACATCGCGCTGCTCGACGACCTGCATGAAGAAACCAGGCAGTCGATCATGCGGCTCGAGGCCTATGTCCAGGCTGGCAAAGCTTTTGCAGAGCGCTTTCGCAGCGTCGAGCTGCCGAGGCTGAAGGCTGAAGCCGAGGCGGCCGCGACTGGCCCCGGCGGTGGCATGCTGGAAGCGCAGACCTATCAGGACAGCTTGCAGGCGCTCGACCGGCTGGAGAAGCGGGTTTTCTACCTCCAGCAGGCGCGTCAGCTCGGCATTCAGCAACTGCCGCAGATCCGCATCGTCCAGGCGGGCGACGAGACGCTGATCGAGAACCTGCAGGCGACCTCGGCGCTGACGGTGCCGGCCTGGAAACAGAAGATGGTGATCCTGCTCGGGCTGACGCGGCAGAAATCGGCGCTTGAGCTGCAGAAGGCGGTGACCGACGCCACCAACGACATGATCCGCCAGGCCTCCGAGATGATGAAGGACCAGGCGATCGCCATAGAGCAGCAATCGCAACGCGGTATCGTCGATATCGATACGCTCGCCAAGGCGAACAGGGATTTGATCGACACGATATCGGGCGTGCTGCAGGTTCAGGAGGAGGGGCGCCGGAAACGGGCGCAGGCCGAGCAGCAGATGGAGCAGATGACGATCGAACTCAAGACGGCGATGACCAAGGCGTGATCGACAGGACGACGATGCGAGCACTGCTTTCAGGCCTGGCGCTTCTTGCCGCTCTGACTCTTGCCGGCTGCAATCCCTTCGCTCAGGGACCGAATTTCTCGATCGTCTCGGGATCGGAGAATACCGTTTTGCAGCCGATCGTCGAGGAATTCTGCAAGCAGAAGAATGCGACCTGCACCTTCAAATATGAAGGCACGCTCGATATCGGCCTGGCGCTGCAGGGCGACCAGGGCGTCGAGCAGGATGCGGTGTGGCCGGCCTCCAGTGTCTGGGTCGACATGTTCGACACCAGGCGCCGCGTCAAGAGCCTCACCTCGATCGTCCAGACGCCGGTGGTATTGGGCGTGCGCAGGTCGAAGGCCGAGCAGCTCGGCTGGATCGGCAGGGATGTGTTCATGAAGGACATTCTCGCCGCCGTCGAAAACGGATCGCTGAAATTCCTGATGACATCGGCGACGCAATCCAACTCCGGCGCCAGCGCCTATCTTGCCATGCTGTCGAGCGCACTCGGCAACAAGCCGGTGATCGAACCCGGCGATCTCGACGACAGAGCAGTCCAGGAGAGCGTCCGCTCGCTGCTTTCAGGTGTCGTGCGCTCGTCCGGCTCGTCCGGCTGGCTTGCCGATCTCTACGTCGCATCCGCCGGCAAGGGCACGATCTACGACGCTATGTGGAACTACGAAGCGGTGCTGAAGGAAACCAACGACAAGCTTGCCGCCTTGTCGCAGGAACCGCTTTACGCGATCTATCCGGCCGACGGCGTTGCCATGGCGGATTCGCCGATCGGTTTCGTCGATCATGGCCGCGGGCCGGAAGTCCAGACCTTCTTCAACGATCTGCTCGCCTATCTCGGCTCTGCTCCCGTACAGCAGCGCATCGCCGATACTGGCCGGCGCATTCCGCTGACCGGCGTCGCCGCAAAGCCGGAACCAGGCTGGAATTTCGATCCGACCCGGCTGGTGACCGCGATCCGCATGCCTGAGCCTGGTGTCATCCGCCAGGCGCTCACCCTTTATCAGGCAGCACTGCGCAAGCCGTCCCTGACCGCGCTCTGCCTCGATTTTTCCGGCTCGATGCAGGGCGACAGCGAGGACCAGTTGCAGAAGGCGATGCGTTTCCTGTTGACACCTGAAGAAGCGAGCAAGGTGCTGGTGCAATGGTCGCCCGCCGACCAGATCATCGTCATTCCCTTCGACGGCAGCGTGCGCAACACCTTCATGGCAAGCGGAAACCCGCTGGAGCAGCAAGGGCTGCTGAATGAGATTTCCCGGCAGAAGGCGGATGGCGGCACGAACATGTATGCCTGCGCCGAACGGGCCCTGCAGCAGATCGCCAGAACCGACAAGCTCTCGACGTATCTGCCGGCGATCGTCATCATGACCGACGGCAGGTCCGACGATCAAAGCCGGGCCTTCACGAGCGAATGGAACGCGATGGAGCCGCACGTGCCGATCTTCGGCATCACCTTCGGCGACGCCGATAAAACCCAGCTCGACAGCCTTGCCAGGCAGACGTCGGCGCGCGTGTTCGACGGTGGTTCGGACCTCGCCACCGCCTTCCGCACCGCACGCGGCTATAATTAGGACCGGCATGCGCAACTGGCTCGGCAATGATGGCAACTGGATCGTGGCGGGATTGGCGGCGGCAATCACCGTGCCACTGCTCAGTTTCATCGCCGGCATGCCATTCTGGATCGCCGCCATCATCGCCCTTCTGCTGTTTGCCGGCCTCGTCATTCTTCTGGCGCCGCGCCGGCTGTTCGAAGGCCTCGATATCAAGAGCATCGGCAGCGGCCGCGTCGCCTTTGCCCGCGACCTGCTGGAGGCCGCGATTCCCTTTGCCCAGAGGCTGGAGACCGCCGCCGACGCGATAGGCGATCGAAAGACGGCAACCGCCGTCCGGCATCTTGCCGAAATCGCCGCCGATGTCTTTCGCAAGGTCGAGGCCAAGCCCGAAAGCGCCAATGCCGTGCGGCGATTCCTCTCCTATTATCTGCCGCGCGCTGCCGAGGTGGCGGAAGGTTCTGCAGTCATCGAGGCTAAACGTGTTCCCGACCCCAAGCAGCTGGAGGAGGTCCGTGCCGTGTTGGTCAAGCTCGAAGAGGCCTTCGTCCATTATGCCGACAGCCTGATCGATGAGGCGCTGCATACACTCGACACCGATCTGCGCCTCATTCAGGCTTCGCTCAAAGAGGATATCGGACGTTGATGGCTCTTTCTCGCCGCGCTTTTGGAGTGGGATTGCTCGGAGCCGGCATCGTCGGCACCGGCGGTTATTTCGCCGTCAAGGACCGGCCCGAACTGCAGGGCCTGCTCGGCACCCGCACGACGCTGTTCGGCTTCGTCGGCGGCGAGAAGGAGGCATTCCTCTCCGACCCCGACGTCATCAGGGCGCTCGGCGGATACGGCGTGACGGTGGACAGCCGCGTCGCCGGCTCGGTCGAGATGGTTCGTGAACAGGCGTTGCTGTCGCAGCATCCGCAATTCCTCTGGCCGTCCTCTTCGATCATGGTCGATATCGCCAGGCAGAACGGCATCGGTATCCGCAACGACCGCGTTGTGCTGAACACACCGATCGTCGTCTATTCCTGGCAGCCCGTGGTCGATGGGTTGATCAAAGCGGGATTGGTCACGATGACGAACGAAGGCCATCATCAGCTCGATCTCAAGGCGCTGCTCGACGCAATCCTCGCCGGCGTCGACTGGTCGAAACTCGGCGTCAATTCTCTTTACGGCCGCGCCCGCATCGTCTCGACCGATCCCAACCGCTCCAATTCCGGCTTCATGTTCGCAGGCCTCGTGCTCAGCCTTTTCAGCGGCAATGTCGCGACATCTGGCGATCTTGCCGCTTTCGGCGGCAAGGTGCAGGCGATCTTCCGCAACATGGGCTTCAAGTCACCGTCGTCAGGCAAACTTTTCGATCAGTATCTCGCAGGCGGCCTCGGCGGCGAGCCGATGATCGTCGGTTATGAGAACCAGCTGGTAGAATGGATTCTTGCCGATCCCGCGCGCTGGGAGCGCATCAAGGCAAGCGCGGGCGCAAAGCCGGTGGTGCTCTATCCGCGTCCGACCGTCTATTCGGCGCATCCGCTGATTGTCGTCGATGAGAACGCCAACCGGCTGATCGAAGCGCTGGTGAGCCCGAAGCTGCAGGAACTTGCCTGGACGGGACACGGCTTCCGCGGCCCCCTTGGGACCGCCACCGGTAACGCCGACAGCGCAATCGGCAGCCTGCTGCCGGCCGAGATCGATGCCATCCTGCCGATGCCCGACGCCGGCGTCATGCTGTCGTTACTGCCGACGCTGGCAAGCTGACCGGCGGCTTTCGCAGGAGCAGAGGTCCCGGGACCGGGCGCACAAACCGGGATTTTTCGGCGTAAGCCTTGCTTTTGCGACAAAACGAATGTATGGGCACCGCATTCCACACGTAAGGCATGGGATTGTCCGGGAGAAATCCGGATCGTTCCGCCCGGTGGCATCTTCGAAGAGGATGCTGTTCGCCTTGCGGAGGTTCAACCGGAAAAGGATAACAAAGGCATGGCATTGCCCGATTTTTCTATGCGCCAGCTTCTCGAAGCAGGCGTCCACTTCGGCCACCAGACGCACCGCTGGAACCCGAAGATGAAGCCGTATATCTTCGGCGATCGTAATAACATCCACATCATCGACCTGGCTCAGACCGTTCCGATGCTGTCGCGCGCCCTGCAGGTCGTCAGCGACACCGTTGCCCGCGGCGGTCGCGTTCTCTTCGTCGGCACCAAGCGCCAGGCGTCTGAGATCATCGCCGACAGCGCCAAGCGTTCGGCCCAGTACTACGTCAACTCGCGTTGGCTCGGCGGCATGATGACGAACTGGAAGACGATCTCCAATTCGATTCAGCGCCTGCGCAAGCTCGATGAGATCCTGAACGGCGAAGCCCAGGGCTTCACCAAGAAGGAACGTCTGAACCTCGAGCGCGAGCGTGAAAAGCTCGACAAGGCCCTCGGCGGCATCCGCGATATGGGCGGCACGCCCGACCTGATGTTCATCATCGACACCAACAAGGAAAAGATCGCGATCGACGAAGCCAAGCGCCTCGGCATCCCGGTCGTTGCCATCATCGATTCGAACTGCGACCCGGACCTGATCGACTATCCGATTCCGGGTAACGACGACGCATCGCGCGCTATCGCTCTCTATTGCGAGCTGATCTCCCGCGCTGCCATCGACGGCATTGCCCGTCAGCAGGGCTCTTCCGGCCGTGATCTCGGCGCGTCCTCAGAAGTTCCGGTCGAGCCGGCTCTCGAGGAAGCAGCCGAAGGCTGATGAAAGCGGGCGGATCGGAAGGTCCGCCAAAGCTTGCATGACTGGAAAGGCCGCTCGCGACTCATCGAAGTTCGGCGGCCTTGCCTGTTTCAGGGCGAGGGCATCAGGCTCTTTGCCAGATAAGTTTCGGTATGACGCGTCTTCATCACGCTGTCATACATACAGGTACATTTCGTGCCTCAATCCGGTGCCGCGCCGCGCTTTGCGGCCCACCGTATGAACCGACAAGAGGAAGCTAATGAGCGAGATTACGGCTGCAATGGTGAAGGAACTGCGCGAAAAGACCGGCGCAGGCATGATGGACTGCAAGAAGGCCCTTGCTGAGACCGGCGGCGACATGGAAGCGGCGATCGACTGGCTGCGCGCCAAGGGCATCGCCAAGGCTGACAAAAAGTCGGGCCGCACTGCCGCTGAAGGCCTCATCGCCGTTTCCAGCCAGGGCACCAAGGCAGTCGTCGTCGAAGTCAACTCCGAAACCGACTTCGTCGCCCGTAACGATGCCTTCCAGGATCTCGTCCGCGGCATTGCCAAGGTCGCCGTCTCCACCGACGGCACCGTCGACGCCGTTGCGGCTGCGACCTACCCGGCATCCGGCAAGTCCGTTTCGGACACTATCAAGGATGCGATCGCAACGATCGGCGAGAACATGAACCTGCGCCGCTCGGTCGCGCTCTCCGTCGAGGACGGCGTCGTCGCCACATATATCCACAATGCTGTTTCCGACGGCCTCGGCAAGCTCGGCGTTCTCGTTGCCCTGAAGTCGACCGGCGACAAGGAAGCTCTGAACGCAATCGGCCGTCAGGTCGCCATGCACATTGCCGCGACTGCGCCGCTGGCGATCCGCCCTGAGGAGGTCGATGCCGCCGTCGCCGAGCGCGAGCGCAACGTCTTCATCGAGCAGTCGCGCGCTTCCGGCAAGCCTGACAACATCATCGAGAAGATGGTCGACGGCCGCATGCGCAAGTTCTTCGAGGAAGTCGCCCTTCTCTCGCAGGCTTTCGTCATCAATCCCGATCTCACGGTCGCAGCCGCCGTCAAGGAAGCCGAAAAGGCCGTCGGCGCGCCGATCGAAGTCGCCGGCATGGCCCGCCTTCTGCTCGGCGAAGGCGTCGAGAAGGAAGAGACCGATTTCGCAGCCGAAGTCGCGGCTGCCGTCAAGGGTTGATCTTCCAGCCATAATTGGGAAAACACCAGGGCATCGCGTGACAACGCGGTGCCCTTCGTGTATCGGGCATTCACGGCAATTTACGAGGAGCCAAGATGTCTATAGAGCCTGTCTATAAACGCGTTCTACTCAAGGCTTCCGGCGAAGCGCTCATGGGTAGCCAGGGCTTCGGGATCGATGTTGCGGTGGCAGACCGCGTTGCATCCGACATCGCCGAGGCAAGGCATATGGGCGTGGAAGTCGGCGTCGTCGTCGGTGGCGGCAATATCTTCCGCGGTGTCGCGGTAGCGTCCAAGGGCGGCGACCGGGTCACCGGCGACCACATGGGGATGCTCGGCACCATCATCAACGCGCTGGCGCTGGCGACCTCGCTGCGCAAGCTGAACATCGATACGGTGGTGCTCTCGGCCATCTCCATGCCCGAGATCTGCGAGAGCTTTTCGCAGCGCGCAACCCTCTATCATCTGTCGATGGGACGCGTGGTGATCTTTGCCGGCGGCACCGGAAACCCCTTCTTCACCACCGATTCGGCCGCAGCACTGCGGGCTGCTGAAATGGGCGCGGAAGCGATCTTCAAGGGCACGCAGGTGGATGGGATCTATACCGCCGACCCGAAGAAATATCCCGATGCGACTCGCCTCGACCGCCTGACGCACCAGGAAGTGCTGGACAGGGGGCTTGCGGTGATGGACGTTGCCGCCGTCGCGCTCGCCAGAGAGAATTCCATTCCGATCATCGTCTTCTCGATCCATGAGAAAGGCGGTTTTGCTGAAATCTTGACGGGGGGTGGCCTCAAGACCATCGTCTCCGACAACTGATATAAGCTGCGCCGCTTGATCAGGCGCAGCCCCTCGCTGGAACATGGTGATTTAGGCCCGGTTGGTCTGAAATCTGAATCACGTTGCGGCAAGCGAATCTGAAAGATAGCGACGCGCTTTATACGGGAGCATCGACATGAGTGAAGGTATCGACATCAAGGAACTGAAGCGCCGCATGGACGGCGCGGTTTCGGCATTCAAGAGCGATATCGCATCGCTGCGCACCGGCCGTGCTTCGGCCAACATCCTCGATCCGGTGACGATCGAGGCCTATGGTTCGCGTATGCCGCTGAACCAGGTCGCCAACATCACTGTGCCCGAGTCGCGCATGCTGTCGGTTTCCGTCTGGGACAAGTCGATGGTCAGCGCCGTCGAGCGCGGCATCCGCGAATCCAATCTCGGCCTCAACCCGATCGTCGACGGCCAGAGCCTGCGTATTCCGTTGCCTGAGCTGAACGAGGAGCGCCGCAAGTCGCTCGTCAAGGTGGCTCACGACTATGCCGAAAAGAGCAAGGTCGCGATTCGACATGTTCGCCGCGATGGCATGGACGGCCTTAAGAAGGCCGAAAAGGATAGCGTAATCGGCCAGGACGAGGGCAGGGCGCAGTCGGAACGTGTACAGAAGATGACGGACGAGACGATTTCCGAAATCGACCGCTTGCTTGGCGAGAAGGAAAAGGAAATCATGCAGGTCTAGTGGATCTGTGCCTTTGCCTGGAAAGACCGGACGGGAAATGTCGGAATCTGTATTTGTGACTGTGCCAGAGCATGTTGCCATCATCATGGACGGCAATGGACGTTGGGCCAAGCAGCGCGGCCTGCCGCGGACAATGGGCCACCGCAAGGGCGTCGAGGCGGTGCGCGAGACAGTACGCGCCGCCGGCGCGGCCGGCATAAAATATCTGACCCTCTTTGCCTTCTCCTCGGAGAACTGGCGCCGGCCGGAGGCCGAAGTCTCCGATCTGCTCGGTCTGTTGAAGGCCTTCATCCGGCGCGACCTCGCCGAACTCCATCGCCAGAACGTCCGCATCAAGGTGATCGGCGACCGCCACAGCCTGCGTAGCGACATTCTCGGCCTGCTGCTGGAGGCGGAGGAAACCACTAAGGACAATACGGCGCTGACACTGGTCATTGCCTTCAATTACGGTTCGCGCGACGAGATCTCCCGGGCTGTGGTGAGCCTGGCGAGGGATGTCGAGGCCGGCCGCCTGAGGGCGCAGGATATCACCCCCGCGCTGATCAACGCCCGTCTCGATACGGCGGGCATCCCCGATCCGGATCTCATCATCCGCACCAGCGGCGAGGAGCGGCTTTCCAACTTCCTGCTTTGGCAGGCCGCCTACTCAGAATTCATCTTCGTTCCGGAATACTGGCCGGATTTCAGCCCTGAGATCTTCCGCTCGGCGCTCGAGAAGTTCGCCTCTCGCGACCGGCGCTTCGGCGGTCTGTCGTCGCAGGCAGCCGCGGTTGGCACCTGATGCAGCAGGAATTGAAGCTCCGCATCGTTTCAGGACTGATTCTTGCGGCCATCGTTCTTGCAGCCACCTGGTATGGCGGGTTTGCCTTCCGCATTTTGGCGGCGGTGATCGGCCTACTGATCTATTATGAATGGTCGACAATCACCGGCATAGCGCGTGATTGGGTCGCCAATACAGTCGGCTGGATCGGCCAGGCGGCGATCGCCTTCCTCGTGCTTATCGGCAATTTCGAATTCGCCGCCGGCATGCTGGCCGGCGTCACTGCTGTCGGCATAGCGCTGATCATCCTGCATGGCACCAGCCGCTGGCTGCCGGTAGGCCTGTTTTATGCCGGTGCCACCGGCCTGGCGCTCGCTGCGATCAGAAGCGACGACCGGCCTGGTTTTTACGCGATGCTCTTCGTCTTTGCCGTCGTCTGGGCAACCGACATCCTTGCTTATTTCGTCGGCAGGGCGCTTGGCGGACCGAAGCTTGCCCCTTCGATCTCGCCGGGAAAAACATGGTCGGGCGCAATCGGCGGCGCCGTTTCGGCGGTCGCAGCCGGTGTGGTTCTCGTCCATTTTCTTCTTCCGGGCGCTGAAACCATCGCCGCGGTCGCAGCACTCGTTCTTTCGGTTTGCAGCCAGTCGGGAGATCTGTTCGAATCTTTCATCAAGCGAAAATTCGGCGTCAAGGATTCAAGCCGTCTCATTCCGGGTCATGGCGGCGTCATGGATCGGGTAGACGGACTGATTTTTGCCTGTTTTTCGGCGTTCTTGCTTGCTGGATTATTTTCCCTGATAAAGGGGACTGCGATGACGTCGCTCGGCGCTGCATTGTTCGGCCTTTGATGACGCCGCAGCCTGACGGAAGGAACTGATAGAAGTGATGGCCGATATATACGCATTCCTAATGGGGAATATCGTCACCTTCATCCTCGTGCTTTCGTTGCTTGTCTTCGTGCACGAGATGGGCCATTACCTCGTCGGGCGCTGGAGCGGTATCCGCATCCTTGCCTTCTCAGTCGGTTTCGGTCCGGAAATATTCGGCTTCACCGACCGTCATGGAACGCGCTGGAAGATCTCGGTGATCCCGCTTGGCGGTTACGTCCGTTTTTTCGGCGACGAGGACGCCTCGAGCAAGCCCGACACCGACAAGATCGCCGCCATGTCCGAGGAGGATAGGGCGCGCTCCTTTGCCGGAGCAAAGTTGTGGAAACGTGCAGCGACGGTTGCCGCCGGCCCGATCGCCAATTTCTTGCTGGCGATCGCCATCTTCACCGTTCTTTTCTCGGTCTACGGCCGCTCGGTCGCCGATCCCGTCGTTGCCGAGGTCAAACCGGATGGCGTGGCGGCTGCCGCCGGCATCCTTCCCGGCGATCTCTTGGTCGCCATCGACGGCGGCAAGGTCGAGACTTTCGACGACGTGCGCCGCTATGTCGCTATCCGCCCGAGCCAGACGATCGTCGTCACCATCGAGCGCGGCGGTCAGAAGCTCGACTTGCCGATGGTGCCGCAACGCGTCGACACGACCGACCAGTTCGGCAACAAAATCGAGCTCGGCCAGATCGGCATCGTCACCAACAAGGAGGTCGGCAATTTCCGCCTGCAGACCTATACGCCGCTCCAGGCGCTGCGTGAGAGTGTGATCGAGACCCGGGACATCGTCACCGGCACCTTCAAATATATCGGCAATATATTTCGCGGAACGATGCGGGCCGATCAACTGGGCGGGCCGATCCGTGTGGCGCAAGCTTCGGGCCAGATGGCAAAGCTTGGTATAGGGGCAGTGTTGCAGCTCGCCGCCATGCTTTCGGTTTCGATAGGATTGCTTAACCTGATGCCGGTTCCGGTACTTGATGGCGGCCACCTGATGTTCTATGCGGTGGAAGCGGTGAGAGGAAAACCGCTGGGCGCCAAGGCTCAGGAAATCGCATTTCGCATTGGCTTGGCGATGATATTAACATTGATGGTTTTCACGACCTGGAACGACATTGGCCTGAGCTAAGGGTAAACGCGCAAGGCAGAGGAATTACTATTTATTTACGATGTTTCAAGGCTGTAGTGGCGAATGGGTCACGCTTCGAAATGAAGTAAACAGAAATTAACGACCTCCCTTGCTTGTATGTCAAAAGCGGGTAAAACGACACACGTGACCGGAATCGGGTTCTCTCGAGGCCGGGGACGAGGGAAAAAAAGGTAATAGGTGAAATGAAGGCTGGTTCAAAGTTTTTGAACGCAGTATCGGCGGTTGCGCTGTCTGCTAGTGTTGTTGCTTCGGGCGCAGGTGCTTTGACGTTCGTTTCTGCTACGGCCGCTGAGGCCGCGGTCATCCAGCGCATCGATGTGCGCGGCGCAAGCCGCGTTGGCGCGGAAGCCGTCCGGTCGAACCTCACCATCGCTCCCGGAAAGAGTTTTTCGAACACCGATATCGATGAATCGGTCAAGCAGCTCTACGGGACGGGCTACTTCTCCGACGTCAAGATTTCGGTCTCCGGAAGCACGCTGGTCGTCAACGTCCAGGAGGCCCAGCTCGTCAATCAGGTCGTCTTCAACGGCAATCGCAAGATCAAGGACGACAAGCTCGCCACCATTGTCCAGACCCATGCCGCCGGCCCCTACAGCGACACCCAGATCCAGTCCGACATCCAGTCGATCAAGGATGCCTACGCCGCCACCGGCCGCAGCGAGGTCGAGGTGACCACGCAGGTGGTGCCGCTCGGCGAAGGCCGCGTCAACCTTGCCTTCGTCATCAACGAGGGCGACCGCACCAAGATCGATTCGATCAACTTCGTCGGTAACAATGCCTACAGCGCCGGCCGTCTGGCTGCCGTCATTGCTACCAAGCGTTCGAACTTCCTGTCGTTCCTGACCCGCAAGGATGTCTATAACGAAGATAAGCTTCATGCCGACGAGGAAGCGCTGCGCCAGTTCTATTACAATCGCGGCTACGCCGACATGCGCATCGTCTCTTCCGATGCGACCTTTGACGACGCGACCAACAAATACACGCTCACCTTCAATATCGAGGAAGGCCAGCGTTACGACTTCGGACCGGTGACCGTCCAGTCGACCGTCGAAGGCGTCGGTTCCGAGCAATTGCAGCCGCTCGTGCGCACCCACGAAGGTCAAGTCTACAACGCCAAGGAAGTGCAGAAGTCGATCGAAGCGATCTCCGATCAGGTCGCGTCTGCCGGTTATCCCTTTGCGCGCGTCACGCCACGCGGCAACCGCGACCTCAACAACAACACGATCGGTGTCGAATATCTGGTCGACCAGGGCGAGCGCGCCTATGTCGAGCGCATCGAGATCCGTGGCAACAGCCGCACGCGCGATTACGTGATCCGCCGCGAATTCGACATGAGCGAAGGCGACGCCTTCAACCAGCAGATGATCACCAAGGCCAAGCGCCGCCTCGAAGCGCTTGGTTACTTCTCCTCCGTCAATATCTCCACCCAGCCGGGCAGCTCGCCGGATCGCGTTGTGGTGGTCGTCGACGTGCAGGATCAGTCCACCGGTTCCTTTGGTGTCGGTGCGGGTTATGCCGCAGGCGGCGATGGTCTGCTGCTGGAAGCATCCATCGAGGAAAAGAACTTCCTTGGCCGCGGTCAGTACATCCGCATCTCGGCCGGCGGCGGTCAGGAAGGGTCGCGCGCCTACGGCCTTAGCTTCACCGAACCCTATTTCCTCGGTTATCGTCTGGCGGCCGGTTTCGACGTCAACCACAGCGAAACGTCGAGCAACGACAACTACGACTACCAGGAAACCAGCGTCGTCCTGCGCGTCACCGCGCCGATCACCGAGGACCTGGCGACGACGTTCCGCTATAATTACAAGCAGATGAAGTATGACGCGAATAACAACGATCTTGCCGACCTGTCCGCTCCGTATCAGCATCTCGTTGAGGACAGCCCGTGGACACGTTCTTCCGTCTCCCAGACGCTGACCTACAACACGCTTGACGATACGGTCCTGCCACGCGAAGGCATCTATGCGACGGCGACGCAGGAACTTGCCGGCCTCGGCGGCGA
Source organism: Rhizobium sp. NZLR10 (assembly GCF_019685125.1). Taxonomy (NCBI): domain Bacteria; kingdom Pseudomonadati; phylum Pseudomonadota; class Alphaproteobacteria; order Hyphomicrobiales; family Rhizobiaceae; genus Rhizobium; species Rhizobium sp. NZLR10. Next base: position 209,833 of record NZ_JABDWE010000002.1, read on the forward strand.
CTCGCAATTCTACAAGATCTACGGCAAGGCCCGTTATTACCGTCTGCTCGCTGACGATGCCGATATCATCGGCTCGGTTTCTGCTTCGGCGGGTTATGTCGTCGGCTTCGGGGAGCACCTGAACGTCTTCGATCAGTTCACCCTGACCAACGGCGATATTCGTGGCTTTGAAAACAAGGGTATCGGCCCGCGCGTTTCCGGCACCAACGACGATCCGCTGGGCGGTACGACTTATTTCACGGCATCGGCCGAAGCGACCTTCCCGATGCCGGGCTTCCCGCGTGACTTCAACCTGCGCGGCGCGGTTTTTGCCGACGCCGGTACGTTGTTCGGCAACGACGTTGACCTGAGGGGCGACGGCATCGACGGCGAAGACGCCTCTCTGCGCGCTTCCGTCGGTGTCGGTGTGGTCTGGCAGTCTCCCTTCGGTTCATTGCGCCTGGATTACGCGATCCCGGTTCTCAAGGAAGACTTCGACAAAACGCAGAACTTCAAGTTTGGCATCAACAACCAATTCTGATATCGGCAGTCCGGAACTGTAAGACTCAATTCCGTTCTGGAGCATTGCCGATGGAGCAAAACGTTTTTTTTCTGCCCCATGAAGGTCTGAAGCTCGCTGAGCTGGCAGAGTTTCTTGGGGCGGAACTTGCCAATTCCGACCACGCCGATGTTATTGTCAGGTCCGTTGCCCCGATCCACAGGGCGCGGGCGGGTGATGTCTGTTATATCCTGTCGCGCCGCAACCGCGACGAACTGGCGACATGCGAAGCCTCGGCGGTGATCTGCGACAAGGCGCTCGTCGATCTCGTACCTCCGCATATCCCGGTTATCCTGTCGTCCAATCCGCATGCCGCCTTCGCGATGGCGGGCGGCCTGTTTTATCCCGCTGCGTTGCGTCCGGTGGTCTTTTCCTCAGTTGAAAGCGAGATCGCGCCAAGCGCGGTGATCGGCCCGAGTGCCAAGCTTGAAAAGGGCGTGATCGTCGAGCCGATGGCCGTCATCGGTGCGCATGCCGAGATCGGCGAGGGGACGCGTATCGGCGCACACAGTATCATTGGTCCGAATGTCAAAATCGGCCGCGATTGTTCGATTGCGGCCGGCGCGAGCGTGCTCTGCGCATTGGTCGGCAATGGCGTCATCATCCATAACGGCGCCCGCATCGGCCAGGATGGTTTCGGTTACGCCCCTGGACCGCGCGGCATGATCAAGATCGTCCAGATCGGCCGAGTGATCATCCAGGACAATGTCGAGATCGGCGCCAACACCACGATCGACCGCGGCGCCATGGACGATACGGTCATCGGTGAAGGCACCAAGATCGACAACCAGGTGCAGATCGGCCACAACGTTCAAATCGGTCGCCACTGCGCCATCGTCGCGCAGGTCGGCATCGCCGGCAGCGCGAAGATCGGCAACGGCGTTCAGATCGGCGGCCAGGTCGGCATCAAGGGGCATGTCACGATCGGTGACGGCGTGCAGATCGCTGCCAAAAGCGGTATCATGACCGACCTTGCCGCCGGCGGGCAATATGGCGGTATACCGGCTCGTCCGCTAAAAGACTATCTGAGAGAGGCCGCACAACAAGTGTCGAAGTCCAAGTTGCGCGGCCGGAACCCTGGAGGCAAGGAAAATGACTGAAGAAGCCACGACAACGCTTTCTTCGGCGGACATCATCGAGATTATGAAGCTGCTGCCGCATCGTTACCCCTTCCTCATGGTCGACAAGATCATCGAGATCGACGGCGACAACAGCGCGATCGGCATCAAGAATGTCACGGTGAACGAACCGCATTTCACCGGCCATTTTCCGGAGGCTCCGATCATGCCGGGCGTTCTCCTGATCGAGGGCATGGCGCAGACTGCGGGCGCGATCTGTGCAAAGAAGGAAGGCCAGCCGGGTAACCTCGTCTACTTCATGACCATCGAGAATGCGCGCTTTCGCAAGCCTGTCGTTCCCGGCGATCGCGTCGAATTCCATGTCAGGAAGCACAAGCAACGCGGCAATATCTGGAAATTCCATTGCGACGCCAAGGTTGACGGCGCGCTTGTCGCCGAAGCCGATATCGGCGCGATGATCGTTCGTAAGGAACAGGCATGAGCACTATCGCCGAAAGCGCCCATATTCATCCGATGGCTGTCGTCGAAGACGGGGCTGTTATCGGTGAGGGCGTCAAGATCGGTCCGTTCTGCCATGTTGGGCCGCACGTCGTCCTGCATGAAAATGTCGAGCTCTTGTCGCATGCGGTCGTCACCGGCCGCACCGTGATCGGCAACGGCACGCGCATCTTTCCTATGGCCGTCATCGGCGGCGATCCGCAGAGCGTGCATCACGGCGGCGAGGAGACGACGCTTTCGGTCGGCGTCAACTGCACGATCCGCGAAGGCGTGACGATGAACACCGGCACGGCCGATTTTGGCGGCCAGACGATCGTCGGCGATAACAACCTCTTCCTTGCTAATTCCCATGTCGCGCATGACTGCAGGGTCGGCAATCACGTGATCATGTCGAACAATGTCATGCTCGCCGGCCATGTCGTCATCGAGGATCGCGTCATCCTGGGTGGGGGCTCGGCCGTTCACCAGTTCACGCGCGTCGGCCGCCACGCCTTCGTCGGCGGGCTTTCGGCGGTGAGCTACGACGTCATTCCCTACGGCATGCTGAACGGTAATCCCGGGTTGCTGAGCGGCCTCAATGTCGTCGGCATGACGCGCGCCGGCGTCGACCGTGCCGTCATCCATAGGGTGCGTCGCGCTTATAAGTCGATCTTCGAAGGAACGGGTTCGGTCCGCGAAAACGCCGCCGCCATTCGCGACGATTATGCCGATTGCGAGCAGGCGGTCCACATCCTCGATTTCATCGCCGCCGACAGTGACCGCGCTCTCTCCTCGCCGACCCGGGGGCAGAAGGGCTAGTCCGTGGCTTTATCAGGCGAAACCGCTGCGGGCCGGCTGGCGATCATCGCCGGCGGCGGTCTTCTGCCTTCCTATGTCGCCGCAGCTGCGCGTGCGGCAGGTGAAAATCCCGTCATCGTTGCGCTAAAAGACGAAAGCGACCGGCGCTGGGAAGGTTATGACCATGCCGTTATCGGCATCGGCGATTTCAAAGCTCTTGATGGCTTGCTCAACCGTTATGGCGTCGGCCGGGTCGTGATGTCGGGCAGCGTCGCCCGCCGGCCGGAATGGCGCGAGGTGCGCCCGACGCTGCGCATCCTGATGAAAGTGCCAGCCGCCATCCGGACCCTGCTGTCCGGCGGCGACGACACGGTTCTGCAGATGGTCATCCGGCTGATTGAAGGAAACGGCCGCCGCGTCGTCGGCGCCCATGAAATTGCCCCCGACCTCCTTGCCTCTGTCGGCCCGCTTGGTGCCGTCGTGCCCGGCGAGCAAGACAGGCGCGATATCAGCCGCGCAGCCGAAGCCGCAGACATGCTCGGCCGGCTCGATGTCGGGCAGGGCGCCATCAGCATCGGCGGGCGTGTCGTTGCGCTGGAAGGTCTAGAGGGCACCGATGAGATGCTGGACCGTGTCGCAAGTCTCAGAGCCGCCGGGCGGATTTCGCCGCGGCGGCGCGGCGCGCTCGTCAAGCTCTGCAAGCCACAGCAGGATATCCGCGCCGACCTGCCGGCGATGGGCGTTTCCACTGTGCTGAACGCGGCGAAAGCCGGTCTTGCCGGAATCGCGGTGGAGGCCGGCCGCTCACTGGTGCTCGACCGTGCCGCCGTCATCAAGGCTGCCGATGAGGCCGGACTCTTTGTCTGCGGCATCGATCGTGGGCTGCCGGCATGGGGGCTCGAATGAACGGGGCGCCGCTGAAGATCGCCGTCATTGCCGGTGAGGTCTCGGGTGATCTGCTCGGTGCTGATCTCATCGCTGCCCTGAAGCGGATTCATGCCGGCCCGGTGGAGCTTGTCGGCGTCGGCGGCGAGGGGTTGCAGGCCGAGGGCCTGAGATCCCTGTTCGATTTCTCCGAGCTGTCGATCATGGGCATCACCCAGGTGCTGAGCCGGCTGCCAAAGCTCTATACCCTGATCCGCCAGACGACCGCCGCCATCATCGCTGCAAAGCCTGACATTCTCCTCATTATCGACAGCCCGGATTTCACCCATCGCGTCGCCAAGCGGGTCCGCACCGCGCTGCCGGACCTGCCTGTCGTCAATTATGTCTGTCCGAGCGTCTGGGCCTGGAAGGAATATCGCGCCACGCGCATGCTTGCCTATGTCGATCATGTGCTCGCCGTCCTGCCCTTCGAGCCGGCAACGATGCAGCGCCTCAACGGCCCGGCAACCACCTATGTCGGTCATCGCCTGACCGCCGACCCTGCGCTGTTGGAAACCCGGCGCCTGCGCGCCGGCAGGCAGCCCGGCAACGGCCCGATCCTTCTTCTGCCCGGCTCACGCTCCTCCGAAATTCAGAAGCTCCTGCCGCATTTCGAAGTCGCCGCAAGCGAACTTGCCGCCCGCAATGGGCCGATGCGCTTTATTCTGCCGACGGTGACGCACAGGCAAGCGCTGGTTCGCCAATTGACGGCAGCATGGGAAGTAAAGCCGGAGATCGTGGTCGGCGCGGAAGCAAAATGGCAGGCCTTCGCTGAAGCCGATGCAGCCATGGCGGCATCCGGAACTGTCATTCTTGAACTGGCGCTTGCCGATGTTCCCGTCGTCTCCGCCTACAAGGTCGACTGGATCATGCGTCTGCTGACATCGGGCATCAAGACCTGGACAGGCGCGCTGCCAAACCTGATTGCCGATTACGCGGTCGTGCCGGAATACCTGAACGATATCGTTCGCGGCGCAAGTTTCGCACGCTGGATAGAAAGACTGTCAGCCGATACCTACCAGCTCAAGGCGATGAAGGAAGGTTATGATCTTATCTGGCAGCGCATGCAGACCGAAAAACCGCCCGGCGAACATGCCGCCGAAATCCTTCTCGACGTGCTGAAAAAGAAAAAACCCGGTCGCTTCTGAGGTGACCGGGTTTTTCGTTGGTTGGGGAAGCGATCAGCGCTTCGAAACCGGAATGTAGTCACGCTTCGGTTCGCCGACATAGAGCTGGCGCGGACGGCCGATGCGCTGCTCCGGATCCTCGATCATCTCGTTCCACTGCGCGATCCAGCCGACGGTGCGGGCAAGCGCGAAGAGCACGGTGAACATCGTCGTGGGGAAGCCCAGCGCCTTCAGCGTGATGCCGGAATAGAAGTCGATGTTCGGATAGAGCTTCTTTTCGATGAAATATTCGTCGGTGAGCGCGATGCGCTCAAGCTCCATCGCCACTTCGAGCAACGGATCGTCCTTGATGCCGAGTTCGCCGAGCACCTCATGCGTCGTCTTCTGCATGATCTTGGCGCGCGGATCATAGTTCTTGTAGACGCGGTGACCGAAGCCCATCAGGCGGAACGGATCGTTCTTGTCCTTGGCGCGGGCGATATATTCTGGAATGTGGTCGACTGAGCCGATCTCATGCAGCATGTTGAGCGCTGCTTCGTTGGCGCCGCCATGCGCAGGCCCCCAGAGGCAGGCGATGCCGGCTGCGATGCAGGCGAACGGATTGGCGCCCGACGAACCGGCGAGACGCACGGTCGAAGTCGAGGCGTTCTGCTCGTGATCGGCATGCAGGATGAAGATCCGATCCATGGCGCGGGCAAGCACCGGATTGACCACATATTCTTCGCAAGGCACGGCAAAACACATGCGCAGGAAGTTCGAGGCGTAGTCGAGATCGTTCTTCGGATAAACGAAGGGCTGGCCGATATGGTATTTGTAAGCCATGGCCGCAAGCGTCGGCATCTTGGCGATCATGCGCAGGCTGGCGACCATGCGCTGGTGCGGATCGGTGATGTCGGTTGAGTCATGATAGAAAGCCGACAGTGCGCCGACGCAGCCGCACATGACGGCCATCGGATGGGCGTCACGGCGGAAGCCGGTGAAGAACCGGCTCATCTGCTCGTGCACCATGGTGTGGTGCGTGACGCGATAATCGAAATCTTTCTTCTGTACGGTGGTCGGCAGTTCGCCGTAGAGAAGCAGATAGCAGACCTCGAGGAAGTCGCCATGCTCGGCCAGTTGCTCGATCGGATAGCCGCGATGCAGCAGCACACCTTCGTCGCCGTCGATGTAGGTGATTTTCGATTCACAGGATGCGGTCGAGGTGAAACCCGGATCGTACGTGAAGGAAGCCGTGTTCTTGTAAAGGGCACCGATATCGATGACGCTCGGGCCGATCGTGCCGCTTTTGACGGCTAGGTCGACAGATTTGTCACCGATTTTTATTGTAGCGCTTTGATCCGTCATGCTGATCCTCCGAAATGGCGGTGGCGCCATAAAAGCGCCATAGGGGTTAAGCGTCCTTACCGATAGCTATATGATCGTGAAGCTAATGCCAAGTTACCGTGCCGGCATTTTGTGCATTGCGGTATCACCTTTTAGGCACTGCAGCGATGAGCCCCGTGCATATCGGAAGCCAATGATTCGCTTAGTGTTTTGGCGCTGGCGATTTTCCCTCATATTTCAATCGATTATCCTTGCCGGATTTGACTAGAGAATGCATTCTGGCCGTCTTCGCGGGTGACCTTGGGCGGCACATGCAGGAAGTGACGACAGTCGAATTGCGGCCGGAAGCAGGCGCCGGCTCAGCCGGTCCCTCCGGTTTTTCGCCGCCTATCGTGGTGATACGGCCGACCAGGACGCAGTCGACGACATCTTTGCGCCACCGGCTGCTCGCCGCAGCCCGGCAATCGATTGGCGCCGGCATGCGCATGCTGGGCGAGGAGGCGGATCATGGCCGCTTGCTGCTTTTTTCGCCGGTGTTTCTCGGCGCCGGGGCGGCCTTCTGGTTTGTTGCGGCATCCGAATTTCCGCTTGTTGCATCGCTGCTCTCTCTGTTGGTGCTGACGATCGCGGTTCTCATCGTCGGCCGCAGCCGGGCGGCATTGCGGGCGACGCTGCTGGCGCCTGCACTCGTGGCCGGCGGCATGCTCTGCGCACAATTCGAGAGCTGGCGGGCTTCGACGGTGATCCTCGATTCCTCGGTGACGACGACAGTGACCGGCCGAGTCGAGCGGCGAGAAGGCGACGGCCGTGGGCGCTGGCGCTACATTCTTGCCGTCACCGGCACGGAGGCGCCGGAGTTGAAGCGGCCGCCGGGACGCATAACCGCGATCGTCCGCGGCGCCGACATGCCTTTCGACATCGGCGACCTCATCACCGGCAGGGCACGACTGACGCCGCCGGCAGGCCCCGCACTTCCCGAGCTCAACGACTTCTCCTTCGGTGCCTATTTCGATGGCATCGGCGCCAACGGCTTCTTCTACGGTGCGCCAGAGAAGGATCTGGAGGCGGGTCCGCAGGCTGCCAGATCGACATCGGCAGCTCTGCTGGAATGGCTTTACCGCCTGCGCAGTAGCATTGGCGACCGCATACGATCGATCCTGCCCGGCGACACCGGCGCTTTTGCCGCTGCTTTGGTGACCGACGAGCGACGCGCCATCTCGAATGCGACGACGGAGGCGCTGCGCCAGTCCGGCCTTGCTCATATTGTCGCGATCTCCGGCCTCAACATGGCGCTGTCGGCCGGCATCTTCTTCGTCGGCTTCCGGATGCTGCTCAGCCTTTTTCCGGGCGTCGCTCAGGCCTATCCGACAAAGAAGATCGCCGCCGCCGGCGCGCTCAGCGCCGTCACCGCCTACTACCTGATTTCCGGCTTCGGGGTCTCGGCCGAACGTGCCTTCATCATGATGGCGATCATGCTGGTCGCCGTCTTCTTCGACCGGCCGTCGATCAGCCTGCGCAATGTCGTTCTCTCGGCGCTCGTCATCATCGCCATTTCGCCGTCCGAAGTCTTGGGCCCGAGCTTCCAGATGTCCTTTGCCGCGACATTGGCACTCGTATCGGGTTATCAACTGTGGAAGGACCGGCGCGTCCGCGAAAACGCCTTGCTGAAACTGCCGGTCTTCCGACCGGTCGTTGCCGTCGCCGGCTTCTTCGGCGGCGTCTTCCTGACCTCGCTGATCGGCGGTTTTTCCACGGCGCTGTTTTCGATCGAACATTTTCATCGCCTGACCGCTTACGGGCTGCCGGCAAATCTCGCGACGATGCCGATCATCTCCTTCATCGTCATGCCGGCCGGGCTGCTGGCGATGTTGCTCATGCCGTTCGGTCTGGACGTTCCGCTCTGGAAGGTGGTCGGCCTCGGCCTCGACCTGGTGATTGCGGTCGCCAAAACGGTGTCCGGTTGGGGCGGTGATATCGGCATCGGCCGCTTGCCGGCTTGGTATTTCGCTGTCGCCGTGGCCGGCTTTCTGCTGCTGACGCTGCTGCGCACCCGGCTGCGCCATATCGGCACATCGATTATCGCCGTCTCTACGCTCGGCGTGCTGCTTCTGCCGCTTCCCCGGGCGCCGGATCTGGTGATTTCGGAGGATGGCAGTCTCGTCGCAGTGGTCGCGGCTGCGGCAATCGCTTCCAACCGCGAAAACCCGCCGGATTTCATCTTCGATCAGTGGCAGAGAGCACTTGTCCTGCCGACGCATTTCCCGCCGAAAATGCTGGATGGTCCCGCTGTCCCGCCGGAGGGAGACGACCGCCGCGTCAGGCTTTCCCGCGATCAGCAGAATGAAGCGAGGGCGGCGATGCGGGCGGCTGTCGCCGGTGGTGAAGCAAACCGCTTTTCCTGCGTCAAAAAGGCCTGGTGCACATCAAGGCTCGGCAATGGTCATGTGGTTGCCGTCATCGACAACGCTGCCTATCTCGGTCCGGCTTGCGACGCGGCGGATATCGTCGTGACGTCGGTCCGCCTGCGGTTCAACAGCTGCCGATCAGGAGCGACGCTCTTTACCGGTGAGACGCTGCGCAGGACTGGCTCCGTCGAGCTGCGCTTCGCCGATGCCGGCCTGGAGGTCGTGACCGCATTCGAAACCCTGTCGCGCCCATGGAAGCGCCATCGCGCCTATGACTGGCGCAGCAACAGTTTTGCCGAATCCGGCCTCTCCAATGTCAGTGATAGCGGCGAATGAGGCCGACGAGCTTGCCCTGCACCTTGACGCGGTCCGGCCCGAAAATCCGGGTCTCATAAGCCGGATTGGCAGCCTCCAGCGCGATCGAGGCGCCCTTGCGGCGGAAACGTTTGAGCGTCGCTTCTTCGTCATCGACCAGGGCAACGACAATGTCGCCGGGACTTGCGGTGCTGCCGTTGCGGATGATTACCGTGTCGCCGTCGAAGATGCCGGCGTCGATCATCGAATCGCCCTTGACCTCCAGCGCATAATGTTCGCCGGAGCCGAGCATGTCTGCGGGAACGACGATGTCGTGGGTGTTATTCTGGATCGCCGAGATCGGAACGCCGGCAGCGATCCGGCCCATGACCGGCACGGAGACGGAGTTGCCGTTATCGGCGACCGGTTTTGCAGGAGCGGGGGCGGCGACCGGCTGCGGCTTGCCGAGGCTGCCCTCGATGACGCTTGGCGAAAAGCCGCGCCGGGGCTGGATGCTCGGGCTGTAGGCCTCCGGAAGCTTGATGACCTCGAGCGCCCGGGCGCGGTTCGGTAGGCGGCGAATGAAGCCACGCTCTTCAAGCGCTGTGATCAAACGATGAATGCCGGATTTCGAGGCCAGATCCAGGGCATCCTTCATTTCGTCGAAAGAGGGCGGAATGCCGGATTCCTTCATGCGCTCATGAATGAAAAGCAGGAGCTCCTGTTGTTTGCGCGTGAGCATCGACGTGTGACCCCTTGATTGAAACAAATCCAGAACAGAACACTATATGTTCCATATGTGTTCCGCAAGTAGCTAAATTTCCGTAAAACTTGCCGCCAACTCGTTGAGTTTTTTATTTTCATTCGCCGGATTGGCGCACATGTCTTGCATTGAAGGTGGCGCTGTCGCACCCTCTTGCGTTTCAGGGAGGGATATCATGAACGAGCACTCGGCCAAACCGCACCCGCTGGATCATGTCGTGCTGCCCGTTGTCAATATCGACCTGGCGCGCGAAAGGCTCGGCAAGCTTGGCTTCACCGTTGCCGCCGATGCCCGCCATCCCTTCGGAACGGAGAATGCCTGCGTCTTCTTTGCCGACAAGACCTATCTGGAGCCGCTCGGTATCGCCAGCCGCGAGGAGAGCGAGGCATCGGCGCGGCAAGGCAATGTCTTCACCGCCCGCAATCGGGCCTTCCGCTTCCGCTGTGGCGAGGAGGGGCTTTCGGCGGTGGCGTTCGGCACCGGGGATGCCGGCCGCGCTCATCGGAGCTTCGTCGGCAGCGGATCGAGCGCCGGCGACATGCTGCAGTTCAGCCGGCCGATGAAAATGCCGGACGGTTCCGAGACCATGGCCGGCTTCAAGCTGGCCTTTGCCGCTGAGTTGCGCGCGCCGGATTTCTTCCTCTTCTGTGTTGAGCGCATCAATCCTCTGCCGGCCGATCGCGGTGCGCTAGAGACGCATGCCAATGGCGTCACCGGCATTGCCGAGATCGCGCTTTGCGCGCCGGACCCCTCTGCATTCGCCGCCTTCGTCAGCCTTGCAACGGCGCAATCGGCCGTCGAGAAAACCGGTTTCGGCGTTAATATCGCGGCGCCGAATGCGAAAATCAGCCTGATGACGCCGGAAGGGCTGGAGGCCTATTTCGAGATCGCCGTCGCATCCGCCGACCGCGGCCTGCGCGGCCGGGCTATCCTCTTTGCCGTCACCGATCTTGCCGTGACAGAAGCGCATTTGGCTGCTAACGGAGTGACCTACACGCGCAAGAACAATCGCATTCTGGTGAAGCCCGCGCCCGGGCAGGGCACGCTCTTCGCCTTCGAGGAAACACGATGAGCACTGATACGAATTCCGAAGTCAGGATCGGCGAGGGCGCAGGCCAGGTCACATTTTCCAATACCGGCCGCCTGTCGCTGATTGCCGGCCCTTGCCAGATGGAGAGCCGCGACCACGCCTTCATGGTTGCCGGCACACTGAAGGAGCTTTGCGCCAAACTCGGCATCGGTCTCGTCTACAAGAGCTCCTTCGATAAGGCAAACCGCACCTCGCTCTCTGCCGAACGCGGCATCGGGCTTGAAAAGGGCATGCAGATCTTCGCCGACCTGAAGAAGGAGTTCGGTTTTCCCGTCCTGACCGACGTCCACACCGCCGAGCAATGCGCCGCGGTGGCAAAAGTGGTCGATGTCCTGCAGATCCCGGCTTTCCTCTGCCGCCAGACCGACCTTCTGATCGCCGCCGCCGAGACCGGCCGCGCCGTCAATGTCAAGAAGGGCCAGTTCCTCGCTCCCTGGGATATGAAAAACGTCCTGAAGAAGCTCAATGCCAGCGGCAATCCGAACGTGCTGCTGTGCGAACGCGGCGCCTCCTTCGGTTATAACACTTTGGTCTCCGACATGCGCTCGCTGCCGATCATGGCGTCGATGGGCGCGCCGGTTGTTTTCGATGCAACGCATTCCGTGGCGCAGCCGGGCGGGCAGGGCGATTCCTCCGGTGGTCAGCGGGAATTTGTGGAAACGCTGGCGCGCGCAGCGGTGGCGACCGGTATCGCCGGCGTGTTCGTCGAAACCCATCAGGACCCCGACAACGCACCGTCCGACGGCCCGAACATGGTCTATCTCAAAGACATGCCGCGGCTTTTGGAAAAGCTGCTCGCCTTCGATGCTGTCGCCAAGGGCTGACAGTCAAAAGCCTGACATGTTCGTGCTATAGCGACGTTCAGACATGCAGGTCGAGGGTGTCGCAATGCGCCATTGTAATTTGCACGCCTTCGATTATGACAGGCTTCGAACGATTGATCACCCACCGAGCAGGAAGAACCCATGACTGCAATCACCGATATCATCGCCCGCGAGATTCTCGATAGCCGTGGCAACCCCACCGTCGAAGTTGATGTCTATCTCGAAGACGGCAGCATGGGCCGCGCGGCCGTTCCCTCGGGCGCTTCGACCGGCGCGCATGAGGCGGTCGAGCTGCGCGACGGCGGCAAGCGCTACCTCGGCAAGGGTGTGCAAAAGGCGGTCGATGCCGCCAACACCGAGATCTTCGACGCGATCGGCGGCATCGATGCCGAAAACCAGATCCAGATCGACAACATCATGATCGAGCTCGACGGCACGCCGAACAAGTCGCGCCTCGGCGCCAACGCCATTCTCGGCGTATCGCTGGCCGTCGCCAAGGCTGCCGCCCAGGCCTCCGGCCTGCCGCTCTACCGTTATGTCGGCGGCGCGTCCGCGTGCCTGCTTCCGGTTCCGATGATGAACATCATCAACGGCGGCGCCCATGCCGACAATCCTATCGATTTCCAGGAATTCATGATCCTGCCGGTCGGCGCCGATACGATCGCTGAAGCCGTACGCATGGGTTCGGAAGTCTTCCATACGCTCCGCAAGGAACTGGCCGCGCAGGGCCACAACACCAATGTCGGCGACGAAGGCGGTTTTGCACCCGGCCTGAAGAGCGCGCCCGAGGCTCTCGACTTCATCATGAAGTCGATCGAGAAAGCCGGCTATACACCGGGCGACGACATGTGCCTCGGCCTTGACTGCGCCTCGACGGAATTCTTCAAGGACGGCAAGTACGTTCTTGAAGGCGAGGGCCGCACGCTCGAATCGGGCGCCATGGCCGAATATCTGGCCGAACTCGCTGCTAAGTACCCGATCATCTCGATCGAGGACGGCATGGCCGAAGACGACTGGGACGGCTGGAAGACGCTGACCGACTTGGCCGGCAAGAAGACCCAGCTCGTCGGCGACGATCTCTTCGTCACCAACTCCGCTCGTCTTCGCGACGGCATTCGCATGGGCGTCGCCAATTCGATCCTCGTCAAGGTCAACCAGATCGGCTCGCTGACGGAAACGCTCGACGCCGTCAACACGGCGCACAAGGCAGCCTATACCGCCGTCATGTCCCACCGCTCCGGCGAAACCGAAGATTCGACCATCGCCGACCTCGCGGTCGCCACCAACTGCGGCCAGATCAAGACCGGCTCACTGTCGCGTTCCGACCGCCTCGCCAAGTACAACCAGCTGATCCGCATCGAGGAGGGCCTGGGCCCGCAGGCTCAGTATGCCGGCCGCTCGATCATCCGCGCCTGATCGAATCTGATTTTCAAACGGCTTGAGCCCGCGCCTCTCCGGCGCGGGTTTTTTGTTGCCCGTCTTTACGGTCAATGAACGGTTAATCTCTGCGCGTTATGCTGAACGAATTGGTAATGCGTTCAAGAGCATGCGTGTATGTGGACAAAGCATCATAAGAAGAGAAAGTTCGGCCGCTTCGTCATTCCGGCCATGACGGTCGCCTTCCTTTCCTATTTCGGTTATCATTGCATTCATGGCGATTACGGCCTGCGCGCAACAGAGACGTTCGAGCATCAGCGTGTCGCGCGTGAAAAAGAGCTTGCGATCTTGAAGGCGAAGCGCGAACATCTGGAAAATCAGGTCGCGCTGCTGAGTGACGGCTCGCTCGACAAGGATATGCTGGACGAAAAAGCGCGCTATCAGCTCAACATGTCGCGCGCGGACGAGATCGTCATATTCAACCATTATTCCAATTAACTGAAATCAGGTTAATTGGTATTTCCGAAATGTAATCAACTGTTTAGTGCTGAATATGAGCCATGCAATTATGGCATTGCTGTGGTCATCTTTCTTCCCTATGGTACGCGCCACCAAGAACCGACAAACCCATAGGGAGGGTTGAATGGCGCCGCGAAAGACCGCGACCGTTTCCAGCCGCAAAACTGCAGCAAAACCGGCAGCCAAAGCATCGAATGGAGGCCCGGTAGCCGACTTCGATCGCGATGAAGAGCTCAAGGCCTATCGCGAGATGCTGATGATCCGCCGCTTCGAGGAGAAGGCCGGCCAACTTTACGGCATGGGCTTCATCGGCGGCTTTTGCCACCTCTACATCGGTCAGGAAGCTGTCGTCGTCGGCATGCAGATGGCGCAGAAGGAAGGCGACCAGGTCATCACCGCCTATCGCGACCACGGCCACATGCTGGCAACCGGCATGGAAGCGCGCGGCGTCATGGCGGAACTGACCGGGCGCCGCAGCGGCTATTCCCACGGGAAGGGCGGCTCGATGCACATGTTCTCGAAAGAAAAGCATTTCTACGGCGGTCACGGCATCGTCGGTGCCCAGGTTTCACTCGGAACCGGTCTTGCCTTTGCCAACCATTACCGCGGCAACGGCAATGTCTCGATCGCCTATTTCGGCGACGGCGCCGCCAACCAGGGCCAGGTCTACGAGAGCTTCAACATGGCGGCCCTCTGGAAGCTGCCGATCGTCTATATCGTCGAGAACAACCGCTACGCCATGGGCACGTCGACGGCGCGCGCCACCGCCCAGTCGAACTACTCGCTGCGCGGTTCCGGCTTCGGCATCCCCGGCATTCAGGTCGATGGCATGGACGTTCGCGCCGTCAAGGCGGCGGCCGACGAGGCGCTCGAACATTGCCGCTCCGGCAAGGGTCCGATCATTCTCGAAATGCTGACCTATCGTTATCGCGGTCACTCCATGTCCGACCCGGCGAAGTATCGCTCCAAGGACGAAGTGCAGAAGATGCGCTCCGAACATGACCCGATCGAACAGGTGAAAGCACGCCTCGTCGAAAAGGGCTGGGCTTCCGAAGACGATCTGAAGGCGATCGACAAGGATGTCCGCGACATCGTCGCCGACAGCGCCGACTTCGCCCAGGCCGATCCGGAGCCGGATGCATCCGAGCTCTACACCGACATTCTGCTCTAATCGGGGAGGGAACCCATGCCTATCGATATCCTCATGCCCGCCCTCTCTCCGACGATGGAAGAAGGCACGCTGTCCAAATGGCTGAAACAGGAAGGTGACAAGGTCACCTCCGGCGACGTGATTGCCGAAATCGAAACCGACAAGGCGACGATGGAAGTCGAAGCCATCGACGAAGGCGTCATCGGCAAGCTGCTCGTCGACGCCGGCACCGAAGGCGTCAAGGTCAACACCAAGATCGCCGTGCTGTTGCAGGACGGCGAATCCGCCGCGGATATCTCCGCCGCCAAACCGGCCGCCGCTGCCGCCCCAGCGGTTGCCCAGGAACAAAAGCCGACCAATACCGGTTCTGCTGCAGCGCCGCTTCCGGCCGAGCCGAAGGGCGTCGTGCCGAATGACCCGGAAATTCCGGCCGGCACCGAAATGGTGTCGACCACCGTGCGCGAAGCGCTCCGCGACGCCATGGCCGAGGAAATGCGCGCCAGCGAAGATGTCTTCGTCATGGGCGAGGAAGTCGCCGAATATCAGGGCGCCTACAAGGTCACACAGGGCCTGCTGCAGGAATTCGGCCCTCGTCGTGTCATCGATACGCCTATCACCGAGCACGGTTTTGCCGGCGTCGGTGTCGGCGCCGCAATGGCCGGCCTTCGCCCGATCGTCGAATTTATGACCTTCAACTTCGCCATGCAGGCGATCGACCATATCATCAACTCCGCCGCCAAGACGCTCTATATGTCCGGCGGCCAGATGGGCGCGCCGATCGTGTTTCGCGGCCCGAATGGCGCCGCCGCCCGTGTCGGCGCCCAGCACAGCCAGGACTATGCTGCCTGGTACAGCGCAATCCCCGGCCTGAAGGTCGTCATGCCCTACACGGCATCCGACGCCAAGGGCCTGCTCAAGGCTGCGATCCGCGATCCGAATCCGGTCATCTTCCTCGAGAACGAAATTCTCTACGGCCAGCACTTCGATGTGCCGAAGCTCGACAATTTCGTCCTGCCGATCGGCAAGGCTCGCATCCATCGTCCGGGCAAGGACGTAACCGTGGTCTCCTTCGGCATCGGCATGACCTATGCGACGAAGGCTGTCGCCGAACTCGAAAAGATCGGCATCGACGTCGAACTGATCGACCTTCGCACCATCCGCCCGATGGATCTGCCGACCGTGATCGAATCGGTGAAGAAGACCGGTCGCCTGGTCACCGTCGAGGAAGGCTATCCGCAATCATCCGTCGGCACCGAAATCGCCACCCGCGTCATGCAGCAGGCCTTCGATTATCTCGATGCGCCGATTCTGACGATTGCCGGCAAGGATGTGCCGATGCCCTACGCCGCCAATCTCGAAAAGCTGGCGCTTCCGAACGTCGGCGAAGTCGTCGATGCGGTGAAGGCTGTTTGTTACAAATAAGGGGAGGGTATCTCGATGCCGATCAATATCACGATGCCCGCCCTCTCTCCGACCATGGAAGAAGGCAATCTTTCCAAATGGCTGGTCAAGGAAGGCGACACGGTCAAGTCTGGCGATGTGATCGCCGAGATCGAGACCGACAAGGCGACGATGGAAGTCGAAGCCGTCGATGAAGGCACGGTCGCCAAGCTCGTCGTTGCCGCCGGCACCGAAGGCGTCAAGGTCAATGCGCTGATCGCCGTTCTCGCCGCCGATGGCGAGGATGTCGCCGCTGCCGCAAGCGGCGCGGGCTCGCCCGCTCCGGCGCAGAAGGCCGAAGCCGCACCGGCCGCAAAAGCGGAGGCTGCACCGGCCCAGTCCGCTCCGGCTGCAGCACCGGCACCTGCCGCTGCACCTGCATCGGTTTCACCAGACGGCAGTCGCACCTTCTCTTCGCCGCTTGCCCGCAGGCTCGCCAAGGAGGCCGGTATCGACCTTTCGGCTGTCGCGGGCTCCGGCCCGCATGGCCGCGTCGTCAAGAACGACGTCGAAGCCGCCGTTGCCGGTGGTGGCGCCAAGGCCGCCACACCCGCAGCTACCGCTCCGCAAGCTGCTGCGGCTCCGGCTCCGGCCGCTGCAGCGCCGAAGGGCGCTTCCGAGGAGGCCGTGCTCAAGCTGTTCGAACCGGGTTCCTACGAGCTCGTGCCGCATGACGGCATGCGCAAGACGATCGCCAGACGCCTGGTCGAATCCAAGCAGACGATCCCGCATTTCTACGTCAGCGTCGATTGCGAGCTCGATGCTCTGATGGCGTTGCGCGCCCAGCTGAACGATGCAGCCCCGCGCAAGGATGGCGCTCCCGCCTACAAGCTCTCGGTCAACGACATGGTCATCAAGGCCATGGCGCTGTCGCTGCGCGACGTTCCGGATGCCAACGTCTCCTGGACCGACAACAACATGGTCAAGCACAAGTACGCCGATGTCGGCGTCGCCGTCTCGATCCCCGGCGGCCTGATCACCCCGATCATCCGCAAGGCCGAGCAGAAGACGCTGTCGGCGATCTCCAACGAGATGCGCGATCTCGGCAAGCGGGCCAAGGACCGCAAGCTGAAGCCCGAGGAATATCAGGGCGGCACCAGCTCGGTCTCGAACATGGGGATGATGGGCGTGAAGAACTTCGCCGCCGTCGTCAACCCGCCGCATGCGACCATCCTTGCGGTCGGCGCCGGCGAACAGCGGGTCGTCGTCAAGAAGGGCGAAATGGCTATCGCCACCGTGATGTCGGTCACGCTGTCGACCGACCATCGCTGCGTCGATGGCGCGCTCGGCGCCGAGCTGCTCCAGGCCTTCAAGGGCTATATCGAAAACCCGATGGGCATGCTGGTCTGACAACTGGGCGGAGGCGGAAATGACCAAGGCCGTTCTTTGTTATGGCGACTCGCTGACCTGGGGTTATGACGCCGAGACGATCGGCCGTCATGACTACAAGAATCGCTGGACGAGCGTGCTTCAGGCAGCGCTCGGCAGTGAGGCGCGTGTCATTGCCGAAGGCCTGAATGGTCGCACGACCGCTTTCGACGATCACCTGGCCGACTGCGACCGCAACGGTGCGCGCATTCTGCCGACGATCCTGCAGACGCACGCGCCGCTCGACCTCGTCATCCTTCTGCTCGGCACCAACGACATGAAGCCGGTCGTGGCCGGCTCGGCTTTTGCCGCCTGCCAGGGCATCAGCCGGCTCGTACGGCTGATCCGCAATCATGCCTGGCCCTTCGAATTCGACGGGCCGGAGATCCTGATCGTGGCGCCGCCGGCGATCTGCGCGACCGGCAATGTGCCTTTCGCCGCATCCTTTCCCGGCGGCATCGACGAATCGGCAAAGCTTGCAACCCTTTATCGTGATCTTGCCGACGAACTCGGCTGCGGCTTTTTCGACGGCAATTCCGTCGCCAGGACCACACCGATCGACGGCATTCACCTCGATGCGGAAAATACGCGTGCGCTCGGGCGTGGGCTGGAATCGATCGTACGGATGATGCTGGGGATCTGACCATGACCGCCTTCATCGCCCTGCGGCAGGCCTCACGGCGGGATGCCTCGGAGCTGGCGATCTTGGCGGATATTGCCTCGCACGGTTTTGCTTCCCGGCTCTGGTTCGCCGATGTGGCGAACGGCATCAGCGACACGCCCTTAGAGCGGGGCCGGCTGAAGATGAGCGAAGAGGAAGTTGTCGGCGGCTGGCAGGATGCCGTCATCGCCGAGGCCTATGGCGAGGTCGCGGGTGTGGCGATCGGCCATGCGCTGCAGGAAGGCATAGGCGATATCGAGGCGACGATTCCAGCGACCGAGCCGATGCTCGCCTTGCAGAAAACGGTAGTCGGAAGCTGGTTCGTCGGCAGTCTCGGCGTCTATCGCCATCTGCGCGGCATCGGCATCGGACGCAGGCTGCTGGAGGATCAGATCGACAGGGCCGATCGCCGCCCCGTCAGTCTCATTACCGCAAGTGATAACGAAGCGGCTCTGTCGCTTTATGGAAGAAACGGATTCCTGGAGGCTGCGCGCGCCGATGCCGTGCCGCTCTTCGAAAACAGCAAAAGACACGCGTGGGTGCTCATGACCCGCAGCGCAGCGTAACAAAGGCAGGAAACACATGGCTGAATCCTACGACGTCATCATCATCGGCTCCGGCCCCGGCGGCTATGTCGCCGCCATTCGCGCCAGCCAGCTCGGCCTCAAGACCGCGATTGTCGAGCGCGAGCATATGGGCGGCATCTGCCTGAACTGGGGCTGCATACCCACAAAGGCGCTGCTGCGCTCGGCCGAGGTGCTCGACCATGCTAATCACTTCAAGGATTACGGTCTCGTTCTCGAAGGCACGGTCAAGCCGGATGCCAAGGCCGTCGTCGGCCGCTCGCGCGCCGTCTCCGCCCGTCTCAATGCCGGCGTCGGCTTCCTGATGAAAAAGAACAAGATCGACATCATCTGGGGCGAGGGCAAGATAACCAAGCCTGGCGAGATCGTCGTCGGCAAGTCGTCAAAGCCCGCCGTCGAGCCGCAGCACCCGCTGCCGAAGAACGTCAAGGGCGAGGGCACCTATACCGCCAAGCATATCATCATCGCCACCGGCGCCCGCCCGCGCGCGCTGCCCGGCATCGAGCCTGATGGTAAACTGATCTGGACCTATTTCGAGGCGCTGAAGCCGGATGCACTGCCGAAGTCGCTGATCGTCATGGGTTCGGGCGCGATCGGTATCGAATTCGCAAGCTTCTATCGCTCGATGGGCGTCGACGTGACCGTTGTCGAAGTCATGCCGACCATCATGCCGGTCGAGGATGCCGAGATTACCGCCATCGCCCGCAAACAGCTTGAAAAGCGCGGCCTCAAGATCTTCACCAGCGCCAAGGTCACCAAGGTCGAGAAAGGTGCGGGCAGCATCACCGCGCATGTCGAGACCGCAGACGGCAAGGTCCAGCAGATCACTGCCGACCGGCTGATTTCGGCCGTCGGCGTTCAGGGCAACATCGAAAACCTCGGCCTCGAGGCGCTCGGCGTCAAGACCGACCGCGGCTGCGTCGTCATCGACGGTTACGGCAAGACCAGTGTCGCCGGCATCTATGCGATCGGCGATGTCGCCGGCCCGCCGATGCTGGCGCACAAGGCCGAGCATGAGGGCGTGGTCTGCGTCGAAAAGATCGCCGGCCTGGCGAACGTTCATCCCACTGATAAGGGCAAGGTCCCGGGCTGCACCTATTGCAATCCGCAGGTCGCCTCAGTCGGCATCACCGAAGCCAAGGCCAAGGAACAGGGCCGCGACATCCGCGTCGGCCGCTTCTCCTTCGCGGCGAACGGCAAGGCGATCGCGCTCGGCGAAGACCAGGGCATGGTGAAGGTGATCTTCGACAACAAGACCGGTGAGCTGCTCGGCGCCCACATGGTCGGCGCTGAAGTCACCGAGCTCATCCAGGGCTTCGTCGTCGCGATGAACCTCGAAACGACCGAGGAAGAACTGATGCACACCATCTTCCCGCATCCCACCGTTTCCGAAACGATGAAGGAAGCGGTTCTCGATGCTTACGGCCGTGTGCTGAACGCTTGATAATTTCCAAGGCCGCACTTTATCTCAGGGCGGCAAAGCCGTCCCGCCCGGGTGGCGTAAGCCATCCCCCGGGTTGGCCAAAACCATTCCCGTCGTGGCTTATTCCTCCGGGGTGGAAAAAACGAAAGGAAATCATCATGTCTATGGAGACACAGGCGTTGCTGGTGTTTTTGCTGATCGGCCTGGTCGCAGGCTTTCTCGCAAGTCTGGTCGTCGGTGGCGGCGGCTTGATAAGGTGCCTGCTGAGCGGCATCATCGGCGCCTTCGTCGGCGGTTATCTGTTCAGCGCGCTCGGTATTTCGCTGGGCATTGAAAATGCGCTGGTGGTACAGATCATCCACGCCACCGTCGGCGCCATCATCGTGGTGCTGATCGCCAGAGCGGTCGCTTGAGGCGCAACTGAAGGGCAGGGCAGAATGGAAAGTGTCGGCTGGATTTCGGCAATCATCATCGGCGGACTTGCGGGCTGGCTCGCCGGTAAGCTGATGGAAGCGCGATACGGGATTTTCCTGAACATCGTGCTCGGCATCGTCGGTTCGGTCGTCGCCAGCGCCGTGCTCGCGCAGTTTCATGTCGAAGTGGTCGGTGGGCGGCTCGGTTACTTCGTGACGGGTTTCCTCGGCGCCTGCCTGCTGATATTCCTGGCGCGGCTCGTGCGGCGCTAGATCCGGATGATTTGCCGCAAGGAGCGGTAGAAAGCTGATACTGCAATGGTGACCATTCTCGACACGATCAATCCTGACGCCAAGCGCGTGCGCCATCCCGAAAAGGCGCATCGGCCCGATACGGAAGTCATGCGCAAGCCGGACTGGATCCGCGTCAAGGCGCCGACCTCCAAGGGGTATGCCGAGACGCGCGCGATCGTGAAGGAGCACAAGCTCGTCACCGTCTGCGAAGAGGCCGGCTGCCCGAATATCGGCGAGTGCTGGGACAAGAAGCACGCCACTTTCATGATCATGGGCGAGATCTGTACTCGCGCCTGCGCCTTCTGCAACGTCGCCACCGGCAAGCCGAACGCGCTCGATATGGCCGAGCCGGAGAATGTCGCCAAGGCGGTCAAGGAGATGGGCCTATCCCACGTCGTCATCACCTCGGTCGACCGTGACGACCTGGAGGACGGCGGCGCCGAACACTTCGAAAAGGTGATCTGGGCGATCCGCGCAGCCTCGCCGATGACGACGATCGAGATCCTGACGCCGGATTTCCTGAAGAAGCCTGGTGCGCTGGAACGCGTTGTCGCCGCCAAGCCTGACGTTTTCAACCACAATATGGAAACGGTGCCCGGCAACTATCTGACGGTTCGCCCCGGCGCGCGCTATTTCCATTCGGTCCGCCTGCTGCAGCGGGTGAAGGAACTCGATCCCACCATGTTCACCAAATCGGGCATCATGGTCGGCCTCGGCGAGGAGCGCAACGAGGTGCTGCAGCTGATGGACGATCTGCGCACCGCCGACGTCGATTTCCTGACGATCGGCCAGTACCTGCAGCCGACCCGCAAACATCACAGGGTCGAAAGCTTCGTCACTCCAGACGAGTTCAAGTCTTATGAGACCGTCGCCTACAGCAAGGGCTTCCTGATGGTCGCCTCCAGCCCGCTGACCCGCTCCTCCCACCATGCCGGCGACGATTTCGCCCGGCTGAGAGCGGCGCGCGAAAAGAAGCTGCTGATCGCCGTCGAGTAAGAGCCGGCCTCAGGGTCGGCGTATCGCCCATTGCAGCGCGGGGTAGCTGCCGATCATCTGGAACGCGCCAACCTCGACTGCCTCGCGAATGGCGACAGCTACGCCACTGTGGGTATGCCCGAGAGTGTCGTGCCAATCGTCACCGGCGACAATACCGCCCGGTTTTACCTTACGCCTCAGCACTTTGAGCTCCTCGGCCGTGCCAGCATAGGAATGCGAAGAATCCAGATAGACCCAGTCAAGATGGTCGTCGGGAAGCTGCTCAAGGAAGGGTACTGAATAGGCCACATGCACCGATACGCTTGCGCCATGCGCATTCTTTTTGATACGTCGCGAAGCCACATCGTGGGCGCGCCTAGTCGATAACCGGCCATTGGCGGTATAAATGCCCCAGTCCGGATAGCGATTTCCGAAAATCAACCACCAAGGGTCGACGAAATAGGCGGACTTCGGTCTGGCCCGGTCGAGCAGAATGGTCGAGAACAATCCGGTGAACACGCCAAGCTCAGCGCCGACACCACCCTTAGGAAGCAAATCACAGAGGAATTGTCTGCTCTTCAATCGGTGGTCGAACAAAAATTCGGACTGTAGAAATTTATAGTCTAGAGGTGTGCTCCCGGCAAAAAGTATATCTTTTGCATTTGTGATGAAATGTTCTGTCAAAAAGCTCATGTGCGCCACCACCCATAATTGGGTGCCCCACATATAGGTTCAGTAGTCCGGTCTGGCAAGCAATCTTATTGGAATGTGCCATAACTATACTATATCGGTAAGATTAAGGATCGTCAGGGCAATCACCCGGTGGAACAGACATCGAAATCCATGCCAATCCATGTCGTTGACCCGGTTCGTCCGGCGGAAATCGTCAGAAGCGCCGACCGTATCCTGGTGATCGGCTGCCCCGGCAGCGGCAAGAGCACGCTCGCAAAGCGGCTTTCGCGAGCCCTCGACCTTGGCTACATCTCCATGGACCGCGACTTCTATTGGCTGCCCGGCTGGAGAAAGAGGCCGCGCGACGAGATCGACCGCCTGATCGCCACTGCCGCGGCGGCGGAACGCTGGATCATGGATGGGACCGGCCTCAGCTCCTTCCATCTCCGCCTGCCACGCGCCGATGCGGTCATTTGGCTTCGCCCGCCAAGATATGCATGCCTCTACGGTATCGTCTCAAGAGCGTTTCGTTATTTTGGGCGCGACCGTCCCGAACTGCCCGCCGGATGCCCTGAAGGCCCCTCGCTGGATGCTCTCGCCTATATCTGGAATTTCGAGCGGGATGCGGTCCCCTTGATCGAGGCCGCCCTTCGGGACTATGGGCTTGCAAATTCCACTGTCGTCATAACATCACGCGCAGCAGCTAGCCGGCTCGCCGCTACTAGTGCTTAGGAACGTGACCGCATGAGCGTTTCCTTTCGCCGGCTGATGGCCCACACTCCGAGCGAAGAGGCAGCAAAGGCGAGGGCGATGCGGAAGTTGTGAACGAACAGCCAGGTGTCGAGCTTCGCCGAAACCTGGTCGGCTGCCACCGCCTTTGCGCCGAAAGCGTCGTTGCTAGGCACAAAATAGGCCATCGTCAGCACGAGAATAGCGGCGATACAGCCCGCCTCGGCAAGCCAGAGATTGCGCGTTGCCGCATTGCTCCAGTCGATCCAGAGCATGCCGGCCACCCCGATCAGCGTTGGGATCACGACGAGTGGAATGGCGCGTTGGATAAAGCCGCCATACCTGCCGAACGAGTCAAGGAAATCGGCGGGAGGCAGGCTCTTCCAGTGTCCGCCAAGGATGATTCCGATGGCGAGCATGACGCCCCCGAACCCCGCAGGACCGGCGATTGCCATGATTTTGAACAGCAGTGACATGTGGTTGCTTCCTTCTAATGATGCTCAAGCTGTGCAGATGCCGGCTACGGCGATCTTCTGAAACAGGTGCGGTCTTGCAACCGCGGATGCCGGATACGCGGCGACCTGGGCGCGGAAGTCGGGATGATTGAACGCAGCGCGGAATGCTTCATTCGATTGCCACACCGCATAGTTCAGATAAGCCATGCTTTGGCCGAGCGCTCGATGGAGCTGCGTCGAGATGAAGCCGGGCTGTCGCTTCATAAAATCAGCGTCACGGCTCCAGACTTCGAGGAAGCGCGACTCATCAGCGCGGTCGAGCGTGAAGAGATTGATCAGCACGACCGGGGTTGCATCGACATCGAGCTGGCGCTGGATCGGAAAATTCTCGTCAAGTGGTTGCATATGCGTCATTTAAGACTCCTTCATATTGGTATAATGATGTCAATCTGGTGTGATGCATACATATTAACTTGACATGATGATGTCAATAACGACATATGGTGACAGATGGATGAAGCGACACGAACCCCGATAGGCGAGGCCTTGACGGATCTGATCCTTTCGATGTTTCGGGTGAACAACTTGACCTTGATCTGGGGAGACCGACTAGTTGCGCCCTACGGGCTGACCAGCGCACGCTGGCAGATATTGGGGGCGATCGTGCATGCCGATCGGCCGCAGCCGGTGGCATGGCTCGCCCGGGACCTCGGTGCCAACCGCCAGAACGTGCAGCGCATCGTCAATGATCTGTACGGAGAAGGGCTGGTCGAATTCGAACCCAACCCGCATCACCGGCGAGCGCAACTCGTCGTGCTGACCGGGAAAGGACAGCAAGCTTACGATGCCGCGATCGCTGCCTACAATCCGCGCGTCAACGCCATGGCCGGAGGACTTTCACTTGCCGAAATCCAAACCGCGCATCGCGTTATGATGACGCTGCGGCACAGTCTCGAAGGAGAAATCGATGCGGAAAAGCACGACTGATCGTTACGGCACAATCGCCGTCACCATGCATTGGCTGACCGCGATAGTCTTGCTCGTTGCCCTTGTCTCCGGTTTCCGAACCGGAAATGCCGTCGAGCCGCTCGCAAAGGCGGCGCTTCTCCGCGTGCATATCCCAGCAGCGATCATGGTTCTTTTGCTGACCGTGTGTCGCATCGCCTGGTGGTCGCTTTTCGATAAGAAACCGCTGCCAGCGAAGGGGGCACCCTCGTGGCAAGAGCGGTTGGCGCGCGTTGTTCATCTTGTCCTCTATGTCGTCATCCTCGGCATGATCGCGAGCGGTTTCGGCATGATCGCGCTGAGCGGCGCGGTGCAAGCCATATTCGGAGCTGGCACGGAATTGCCGGACTTCCACCTCTTTTCACCGCGCCTGCCACATGGGCTTGGGGCCAATCTACTGCTCGCGCTGCTCTTCACCCATGTTGGGGCGGCACTATTCCATCAGTTCATCCGCAGCGACGGGTTGCTCTGGCGCATGTGGTATGGGCGCTGAGAACGAAACTAGGCATCCCGGAACCGCGCTTGCGACGAGAAAGTCGCACCGCTGGCATGCCAATTCTTCAGCTAAAATCCCGTCGTCAGATGCGCGAGCTTCTTGATCTTCTCGGCCGGCCCGCTTAATTGCCGCCTATGCCGCAATTCGAAACCCATCGTCCCGTCCCGCACACACCCGAGCAGATGTTTGACCTCGTTGCCGATGTCGAGCGCTATCCGGAATTTCTGCCGCTCTGCGAGGCCCTGGCCATCAGGAGCCGCAAGGAGCGCGACGGCAAGATCCTGCTCGTCGCCGATATGACGGTCGGCTACAAGGCGATCCGCGAGACCTTCACGACCCAGGTGCTGCTGAACCGGGCCGAGCACGTTATCGAGGTCAAATATATCGATGGTCCGTTCAGATATCTCGACAATCGCTGGCATTTCGCCGAGACGCCGACCGGCGGCTGCACCGTCGATTTCTTCATCGACTACGAGTTCAAGAGCCGCATCCTCGGGGCGTTGATGGGCTCGATGTTCGACCGCGCCTTCCGCATGTTCACCGAAGCCTTCGAGACCAGGGCAAACCGGATCTACACGACGGCCTGACGCGGCGACTGCCGAAGGTGTCGTCAGCCGGCGAGGAGCGAGTGCACCATTTCCAGCGCCGTCCGGACGGTTGCCAGCCGAACCTCGCTGCGGCCGATATCGCCATAGAGCATCTTTCGATGGATGAGCGCGCCGGCGCGTGACTTGGCGGCGAGATGCACGAGGCCGACGGGTTTTTCGGGCGATCCGCCGCCGGGGCCGGCAATGCCGGTGACGGCAATGGCGATTGCGGCGCGCGAGCGGAAGAGGGCGCCATGCATCATCTGCCGCGCCGTTTCCTCCGACACCGCCCCGAAGCGCAGCAGCGTTTCCGCTTGCACGCCGAGCAATTCGATCTTCGCGGTATTGGTATAGGTCACGAAGCCGCGGTCGACGACGGCCGAGGAGCCCGATATCTCGGTCAGCGCGCCGGCGATCAATCCGCCGGTGCAGGATTCGGCGGTCGAGATCACCAGCCCGGCGGTGGTGAAGTCACGGATGATCGTCTCCGCCGCCGACAGAATATCCTGAGGAAAAAGGCTCATCATTTCCTCCCGCGATAGACGACGGTCGCCGTGGCGATCGCCGCGATGCCTTCGCGCCGGCCGACGAAGCCGATCGTCTCGTTGGTGGTCGCCTTGACCGAGCAGCGCTCGATATCGATACCGAGATAATCCGACAGTTTCGCCCGCATGGCTTGGCGATGCGGGCCGACCTTCGGCGCCTCGGCGATCAGCGAGACGTCGGCATTCATGATCGTGCCGCCGTGATCGCGCACGATCCGGGCGGCATGCTCGATGAAGATCCGCGACGCCGCGCCCTTCCATCGCGGGTCCGATGGCGGGAAATGATCGCCGATATCGCCGGCGCCGCAGGTGGCAAGCAGCGCGTCCGTCAGCGCATGCAGCGCGACGTCGGCATCGGAATGTCCTTTGAGCTTCTGGTCATGCGGAATGAACACACCGCAGAGCGTCACGCCATCGCCTGCTTCAAGCTGGTGCACGTCGTACCCATTGCCGGTGCGCACATCGGGAAGCGGTGACGTCGACAGCTTGTCGTCGGCCATGGCGATATCCTTCTTCACCGTCAGCTTGACGTTATCGGGCGTGCCCTCGACGATCGTCACCGGAATGCCCAGCCATTCGGCGATTGAGGCATCGTCGGTGAAATCGCTTCGCCCGCTCGCCGCCGCCTGTTCATGCGCGTCAAGGATCGTTTCGAAGGCGAAGGACTGCGGCGTCTGCGCCGCGTAGAGGTGCTCGCGCGAAACGGTCGTCAGCACGGTGCCGGCGCTGTCGGCGCGTTTCAGCGTGTCGGTGACCGGGATCGCCGGCAGCACCGCCTGCGCGCCGTCGCCGAGGCTCTCGGTAATGCGGTCGAGAAGCACGTGGTCGAAGAACGGCCGCACGGCATCGTGGATCAGCACATGGCTGATTTGCTTGTCCTTGAGATATCTGAGACCGGCCAGCACGGATTGCTGCCGGGTCGCGCCGCCATGCACCGTTTCGATCGGTGTTGCCGAGATGATGTGGCGAAAGGCTCTGGCAAACAGCGCCTCGTCATCGGGATGAATGACGACGACGATCTCGGTCGCCGCTTCCCATGTCATGAAGTTTTCAAGCGTATGCACGATAACCGGCTTGCCGCCGATCATGCGATATTGCTTGGGGCCTTCCTTTGAGGAGCCTGCACGCTCGCCGCGGCCGGCGGCAACGATGACAATTCCAGCCGATATCGGTTGCTTAGAAGGCATTTGCAGCATAAATCCCCTAAAATATGCGGAATTGACCCGAGTGCTCTAACGTCTTGCTTTGGCCTTTTCCAGCATCTGCCCGAAAAATATCGATTTCGATCCCAGCCCCCTTGGCAAGCCGGGGAACAATGGCTAAAAATCATGCAGTTCCACAGCATGCCCGAAAGATAATCATTTGATTTCCAAGGACCTCGCAGCGCCTTTCCGAGTAGGACCCGTCTCCGTGCGGAACCGCGTCGTGCTGGCGCCGATGTCCGGCGTCACGGACATGCCCTTCCGCGAGCTCGCCTGGCGCTTCGGTGCCGGCCTCGTCGTCACCGAAATGGTGGCAAGCCGCGAACTGGTCAACGACACCGCCGAATCCTGGTCGCGGCTGCGGGCCACGGGCTTCCGGCCGCATATGGTGCAGCTCGCTGGCCGCGAAGCGCACTGGATGGCTGAGGCGGCGAAGATCGCTGCCGATCACGGCGCCGATATCATCGACATCAACATGGGCTGCCCGGCGAAGAAGGTGATCGGCGGTTATTCCGGCTCGGCGCTGATGCGCGATCCCGATCATGCGCTCGGCCTCATCGAGGCGACGGTTAGGGCCGTCGACATTCCGGTGACGCTGAAGATGCGCCTCGGCTGGGATGAAAATTCCATCAACGCGCCCGACATCGCGCGCCGCGCCGAGGCGGCCGGCATCCGGCTGGTGACCATTCATGGGCGCACCCGCATGCAATTTTATGAAGGCCGTGCTGATTGGGATGCGATCCGCGCCGTCCGCGAGGCGATCTCCATTCCGCTGATCGCCAATGGCGATGTCGAAACTGCAGAGGACGCGCAGGAAATATTGCGCCGCTCCGGTGCCGATGCCGTCATGATCGGCAGGGGCTGTCAAGGCAGGCCGTGGCATGCCGGCGTTATCGCCGGTGGCGCCGAGCCGCACCGGCAGGAGATCGCCGATGTCGCCGTCGAACATTACGCGATGATGCTCGATTTCTACGGCGAGGCGGTGGGGATCCGCCATGCCCGCAAGCATCTCGGCTGGTATCTCCAGCGTTTCGCCGCTGATCTCACCGGTGGCGAAAAGGCAGCGATCATGACCTCACGAGATCCGCGCGAGGTGGCCGCGCGCCTTTACGAGGCGCTGGCATCAACTGTTGTCGACAGCCGGGAGGCGGCATGACGAAGGATATGACTTCTCCGCCCGATCACGCCGGCGGGACCGTCGCCATGGCCGTGCTCAACGCCATCCAGAACCCCGTCGTCATGGTCGACGAATCCGGTTTCGTCGTTTTCGCCAATTGGGAGGCGGAGGCCTTCTTCGGTGCCAGCGCCCCGCATCTGGCGCGTTACCGCATCTCGACCTTCATTCCCTTCGGCAGCCCGCTGCTTGCCCTGATTGACCAGGTGCGCGAGCGCAAGGCCCCGGTCAACGAATATCGCGTCGACCTGAGTTCGCCGCGCCTCGGCCAGGACAAGCTCGTCGATCTCTATGTCGCCCCGGTGCTCAGCGAACCCGGCGCCGTCGTCATCGTCTTTCAGGAACGCTCAATGGCCGACAAGATCGACCGGCAGCTGACGCATCGCGCCGCTGCTCGATCGGTGACCGGTCTCGCCTCGATGCTGGCGCATGAAATCAAGAATCCGCTCTCCGGTATTCGTGGTGCTGCCCAGCTGCTCGAACAGTCTGCGGTCGACGAAGACCGGGCGCTGACCCGGCTGATCTGCGACGAGACCGACCGCATCGTCTCGCTGGTCGATCGCATGGAAGTCTTTTCCGACGAACGCCCCGTCGACCGCATGCCGGTCAACATCCATTCCGTGCTCGATCATGTGAAGGCCGTTGCCAAGGCCGGTTTTGCCCGCAACATCCGCGTCACCGAGAGCTACGACCCGTCGCTGCCGGCGGTCTATGCCAATC
This sequence comes from Rhizobium sp. NZLR10, assembly GCF_019685125.1. NCBI lineage: Bacteria > Pseudomonadati > Pseudomonadota > Alphaproteobacteria > Hyphomicrobiales > Rhizobiaceae > Rhizobium > Rhizobium sp. NZLR10. The sequence continues at coordinate 239,264 of NZ_JABDWE010000002.1, forward strand.
GCGACCAGCTCGTCCAAGTCTTCCTCAATCTCGTCAAGAACGCCGCCGAAGCGGTCGGTGATCGGCCGGAAGGCGAGATCATGTTGACGACGGCCTATCGGCCCGGCATCCGTCTCTCGGTTGCCGGCACGCGCGAAAAGATCTCGCTGCCGCTGGAATTCTGCGTTCACGACAATGGCCCCGGCGTTCCTGCCGATCTGTTGCCGCATCTCTTCGATCCCTTCATCACCACCAAGCCGAACGGCAGCGGCCTCGGCTTAGCGCTCGTCGCCAAGATCATCGGCAATCATGGCGGCATCATCGAATGCGACAGCCAGAACAGCCGCACGACATTCCGCGTTCTCATGCCGGCGTCCAAGGACGCTTCGCTCGAGGACGCCTCTATAGCAAGCTCGACAGGACCTTCTCGATGACAGCTACGATCCTCGTTGCAGATGATGATGCGGCCATCCGGACCGTGCTCAACCAGGCTTTGAGCCGCGCCGGCTATGACGTCCGCATCACCTCCAACGCCGCTACCCTCTGGCGCTGGATTTCGGCGGGTGAGGGCGATCTGGTCGTCACCGATGTGGTGATGCCGGACGAAAACGCCTTCGACCTGCTGCCGCGCATCAAGAAGGCGCGTCCCGACCTGCCCGTTCTTGTCATGAGCGCGCAGAACACCTTCATGACCGCCATCAAGGCCTCGGAAAAGGGCGCTTACGACTATCTGCCGAAGCCCTTCGATCTCACCGAGCTGATCGGCATCATCGGCCGTGCGCTCTCCGAGCCGAAGCGCAAGCCGGCCAAGCTCGAAGACGATATGCAGGACGGCATGCCGCTCGTCGGCCGTTCGGCGGCGATGCAGGAAATCTATCGCGTTCTCGCCCGCCTGATGCAGACGGACCTGACGCTGATGATCACCGGCGAATCCGGCACCGGCAAGGAGCTCGTCGCCCGCGCCCTGCATGACTACGGCAAGCGCCGCAACGGCCCGTTCGTGGCGATCAACATGGCGGCGATCCCGCGTGACCTGATCGAATCGGAACTGTTCGGCCATGAGAAGGGCGCCTTCACCGGTGCGCAGACCCGCTCGACCGGCCGCTTCGAGCAGGCCGAAGGTGGCACGCTCTTCCTCGACGAAATCGGTGACATGCCGATGGACGCCCAGACGCGGCTTCTGCGCGTGCTGCAGCAGGGCGAATACACCACCGTCGGCGGCCGCACGCCGATCCGCACCGACGTGCGCATCGTCGCCGCCACCAATAAGGACCTGAAGCAGGCGATTAATCAGGGCCTGTTCCGCGAGGACCTCTATTACCGCCTCAATGTCGTGCCGCTGCGCCTGCCGCCGCTGCGCGATCGCGCCGAGGACATTCCCGATCTCGTGCGCCATTTCATCCAGCAGGCCGAAAAGGAAGGTCTTGGCTCCAAGCGTTTCGATCAGGAAGCGCTGGAACTGATGAAGGCCTATGCCTGGCCGGGCAATGTCCGCGAACTGGAAAATCTCATCCGCCGTCTGGTGGCGCTCTATCCGCAGGATGTCATCACCCGCGAGATCATCGACGCCGAGTTGCGCTCCGATGTGCCCGACAGCCCGATCGACAAGGGTCCGATCCGCAACGGCTCGATGACGATCGCCCAGGCCGTCGAGGAGAACATGCGCACCTATTTCTCAGGCTTCGGTGAAAACCTGCCGCCGCCCGGCCTCTATGACCGCGTGCTGACGGAAATGGAATATCCGCTGATCCTCGCCGCGCTCACGGCAACGCGCGGCAACCAGATCAAAGCAGCCGATCTTCTCGGTCTCAACCGCAATACCTTGCGCAAGAAGATCAGGGAGCTGGGTGTCTCGGTCTACAGAAGTTCCCGCACCGCCTGAGCGTGTTCGGGCTTGCACGGTACTACGGAGGGATGTCGAACGCATCCTCCCGGTCGCGATGACGCTCATGAATGGCTCATCGGCGCACGCGCCGGCTGAGCTGGCCCGGTATCAGATATCGCTTCATGAACATGGTGACCTTGCAACTCAGGCCTCAAACGACTGAGCGCAAGACTGACAGAAAGGTGTGTGGGGGACTGCGCCAAGCCTCTTCTCGCCGACCGGCATGCTGCATTTCACACATGTGCCAAAAGTTCCGGCTTCAATCCGGTCCAACGCCGCTTGGACGGCGAGGAGCTCCTTTTGTCCAGCCTCGCCGAGTTCTTCCAGGACTTCATCGTTATTTCGCTCTGTGGCACGATCATTATCGTCAGGATTCCGAGGCTCTTCGAAATCATGCTCGATCGCTTGCAGGCGGGTTTCCAGCTCGCGCCGGCGTTGGTCAAGGATCGCCTTGTACTTTTCGATATGCTGCCTCGTTTGCGAGGAGGACTGCTTCTGCATGATCGCTCTCCAGCCGGCCTTTTGTTCGCGACCGACACCGTGTTTTACTGGGAATTTCGCCCCTGACGGGAAGCGGCAAAGCTAGGCGTGTAGGGCGTCCGTCGGATTGATCCGAATCAAGGTAGCTTTCGATCCGCGAGTGCCGATGAGAGCGGATTTCGTCCTGCCGACCGCATCTTCGAAACGGGTCGCCAACAGGGTTCTATCGAACGTGTAGGTCATGAGAAGTCTCCTTTGGGCGGTGGCTCCCATGCAACGGCCGTCAAATGCCGGGCCTCCAATCACCTGTCCTGCATAAACGCCTGCATTTCCTCAGGCGTAACCTTGCCGTCATTGCTTGCGTCAACCGCGTCGAAGACGCGTTTATGGATCGCGGTCAACTCTTCGAAAGAAATTGCGCCGTCCCCATCACTATCAGCGATGGCAAACATGATCTTCACCATATGACCGCTCATTGGCCCCATCATGCGCATTCCTGGGGACATGCCAGATGGCATCATGTTGCGGCCCATCATGCCTGGCATCATTTCCGATCCGTCCGCCTCGGGTTTAGCCTCAGACTGGGCCGGGTCTGGACTTTTCGTCTGGGCGGAGGCGATGCCCATGGCACCGACGGCACCGAGCAAGGCCAGCAGAGTGATCGTTGGCAGTCTGAACATGGACATCCTGACTCTCCTCTTTGAGTGTTGTCCTCCACGAGTTGGAGCGTCCTTTGAAGATACGACGCACACAGGGTTCAAACATTGCGCTGGATCAAACCACTTGCATGGTTCGAGTCGTCGATGAGGGACCGATCGACTTTGCGCCGCGTCATGCTTGCGATGCGAGCCACCAGAATCTCCGAGGAGTCATAGCGGCCGAAGCGATACCGAGGATCGAGCCGGACGACGCAAGAAACAAGGTGACTTCCGAGTGCGATGAGCTCGTCTCGGGGCCGGTAACGGATGAGCTTTCGAGCTGGCTTCTGCGAGGTCTGGTCAGCGCGCAAACAGGCCGCATCCGATCCCTTTCGGCTGGTCATGCCTGAGGAAGAGAACAGACAGACCGAGCCTTTCCGCGAGCGCAAGACCGTGTGCTTGGCCAAGAACCATCATCGCCGTCGCCCAGGCGTCGGCGCTCATGCAATCGCAGGCGATCACGGTCGCCGAGGCGGGCGGATCTCTAAGCGGGAAGCCGAGGCGCGGCTCCATGGTGTGCGAGAGACGATGGCCGCCGACATCAATCCAGTGTCGATAGTCGCCTGACGTCGCAACGGCGGCATCATCCAGCTCGAGCATGGAATGCACGGCACGCACTTCCAGATTTGGCGTTTCGACGGCGACGGTCCAGCCACGACCGTCGGGCTGAGTGCCGAGTGCTTTCAGTTCGCCGTCGATGGCGAAGAGGCCGGCTTCGATTCCGTGCTCGCGCGCAGCCTTCGCCAGTTGATCGGCGCCATAACCCTTGGCGATGCCATTGAGATCGAAGCACATCTCGGAGTGCTTGCGGGCGCGTCCGGCGGACTTGTCCAGCTCGAGAACATCATGGGCCGGGCTGCGTTTCGCAAGACGGGCGGTCCTGATCATGTCCTCGCTTGCGTCCAACATGCCGAAACCCCACGCGGTGGTGGCATCGCCCACGCCGATATCGAAGGCGCCGCCCGAGGTGCGGCCGATGGCAAGACCCGCTCCCAGCACGGTAAGCAGCCGGTCGGGCAGGGCAATCCATCCACCGGGTCGCGCGGCGTTCAAGCGATTCAGATCGCTTTCAGGCCTCCAGGTGGACATTTGTTTGTCGACTTCGGTCACGGCGTCGGCCATCGCCTTGCGGGCGGGGGCGACATCGAAATGCGATGGCATGTGAAAGAGGGCGGACCAGCGCGTGCCCATGGTCGGACCGTTCATCGCGTAGCGCGTCATGTCAGTAGATGTCCTCGGCATAGCGGCCAGTGGCTTTCAGGAGCGCGAGGTTGAAGCCCTGTGCCGCGAGAATGTCGGCAAGCACGGCGGCAACGGCCGCCGCCATGTCCCGACTCCCGCAGATGAGAACCTGACCGCCTGCGGCAATGAGCTTGCCGATGCGCTCGGCGTCCTTACGCAGAATATCCTGCACATAGGCCGGGCTTGCAGTTCGCGAAAAGGCGGTCGATACCGAGGTCAGCCGGCCGTCCTTTTTCCAGTAGGAAAGCTCCTCGGCGTAAAGCGCGTCGCTGGCTGGATGGCGAGTTCCGAAATAGAGGTGCATGGGGCGGCGTGCCCGGTTTCGACGCGCGAAGCCGGCAAGCGGACCGATACCGGCGCCGGCGCCGATGAGAATGACCGGCTTGCCTCCCCGGGCCGGGCGGAAGGAGGGGTTTGGGCGCACGAAGGCCGCAACAGTATCCCCCGGTTTCAATGCGGTGAGTTGGGTCGAGCAAAGCCATCCCACTTGCTTGCGGACGCAGATTTCGAGAAAGCCATCCGTGGTACCGGAAGCAAGTGAGTAGAAGCGCGGCAGATCCGAGCCTTGCGGCACGATGCCGATCAGGTCTCCGGCCTCGAACCGCGGGAAACCCTTGCCTGTCAGACGCTGCCGGAGCGAGATGTTCGGCAGGGCAAAGCGCAGGATGGCGGTGGTCGCCTGTACGCCTGCGCCATAATCGCGGCGGGATATCAGCGGCAATCTCCAGGTCTTTGGAGCGGTTGGTTGGTGCGTCAGCTCGAAATCGAGGCCAAGCGTCTCAGCCAGGAGCCGTCCCCAGCGGGCGAAATCCTGAGGCGATTGGCGGTCTACCGTGTCGAAGGGTATGAGGGAGGCCCAGCCCTTGTCCTTGGCGATCGTCGCGATCTCGGAGGCGAAACCGCAGAAGGCCGGGAAGCTGCGATCGCCGAAACCGAGCACGGCGAGCGGCAGGCTGGGCTTTGCGGGCGTACGCTCGAAACGTTCGATGAAGCCCATGGCGGAGGCGGGCGCTGCGCCGTCACCATAGGTGGCGGCGAGCAGCATAACACGCCGCGCCTTCGGCCAACGGGCCGGTTCGAAATCGGACATCGGGCCGACGTGGACGCAAAGACCCTCTGCGGAAAGAGCAACCTGCAGCGTATTGGCAAAGCCTTGGGTCGTGCCGCTCTCACTGCCGACGAGCAGGATCGTATCGGCCTCGCCAGCGTCTGCCGAGGTTGCTCTTGGGGCGCGGCGCCCCTTGAGCCAGACAAGCAGGCCTGTCCAGCCGAGAACAGGTACAGCAAGCGCAGAGAACCCGAGGACGAGCCCGAGCCAGGCCAAGCCGCACCCCGTGTGCAGCATGGTGATGAGGAGCGTGACCCTGTCGACCCAGCCGGCGTCCGACCAGGCCAGCAGCGCGCCGTTGCCCTGATCGATGTAAGCTTCTCCTGCTGCTGTCTTGAGTGTGAAAACGTCCGTTGCGTCGCCCGTAGCAGGGAAAGTCAGCGAGAGCAGGTCATTGACCGGCGTCTCTTGAAGCAGAGCGACAGACGTGAGCGCTACCCCGGTCTTGCCGCTGACGTCGGCCGGGAAGGCCGGCGCACCCGCGCTTTCCGGCAGCAGGCCGAAAACAGCAGCCGTCATCCAGAGCGCAGTGAGCGAGGAGAGGAAGAGGCCCGGCAGAGCTAGGCGCGAGACGACGGCGTGTAAGCGTCCGTCGCCGGTACCGCGAACGGATTTCAGGACGAAAAGCCAGCCGCCGGCGCGCCGTGCCATCAGGAACAGCCCGGAAATTGCGAGGGCAAGCATAACCGCTGCACCGCCCGCAGTTATGAAACGTCCAGTATCGTCGAGGAAAAGCGAGCGATGGAGATTGGTCAACCAGCGCTCCAGATCCGAGGTGTCGGCGCTGCCGGCCGGCGTGCCAGTGGCAGGGTCGATGACAGAGGAGGCGGGTTGGTCGCCTTCGTAGTAATAGGCGGTGATCCGCCCGGACGGCGCGCGTCTGATCTGTTCCACCGTAGGTTCTGCCGCCTGGACTCGCGCGGTGAGTTCGGCAACGCTGATGTGCTGCGCGGCAGGCGTGGTGAGCGCCTCAGCGGCGGGGAAGATCGACAGTGCAGCGCCGCTCAGCGCGACGACGGTGAGAAGCACCGTGGCGATCAGCCCAAACCAGCGGTGAAGCGAGCGGTTCATGGCGAGCGTCCTTCCCGCTCAACGCGCATAGGTGAAGGCGGCGACGTAGCGCATGCCCTTCACCTTCTGCCCCAAGCCGGCCGATGCCAGCGGCACCACGATCTCGTTTGGGCTGTCGCGCATGTCTTCCACGGCGGAGTCGATGTGAAGCTGATAGCCGGCATCGAACAGCGTATCGGCAAGATCGACCGTGACCTTGAGTGAACGGCCGGCACCAACACTGGCACCCGTGATGCCTTTGATCTCGGCGGTATCGCCACCGGTGGCGCGGGACCAGCCGGTGAGATGCTCGTAATACCTGCTCTTGCCGCCCGCCATCCAAAGGCTGCCGACATATTTGCCCTGCGCATCGGTGACGTAATAAGCAAGGTAGGCACCATCGCCGCCGTAGTTGCGCATGCTGGTGGTGAAGGTCACCTCACGCGCCATGGCAAGGCCAGGAACGGTAAGAGCCGTGGTGACTGCAAGCATGGCGATAACGGATTTCATTCTCATCGATATTCTCCTTGGCTGATTTGACGGTTCAGTTCGTCTGGACCCGCGGCTTGGAACCAGGCGTGAATAGGCCGTTGCTGGGCGGGGTGGTGTTCTGCTGCTGCACGGTGCCGCCTAGACCGCAGGCATCGTCATCCCAGTTTTCGCAGTCATCGGCGGCGTGACGGCCGGTGTCGTCGTGACGGAGGTGATGCTCCTCCTTGTGTTCATCGTCCTCGCTTTCTTGATAGCCGGCTGGTACGGCCCCGGCGGCGGCACTCTTCTGTGTGGGGGACGGCCTGGCCAGACTGCCGAGGGGAGCGAGAAAGCCGATGCCGGCGCAAGCGGCCAGAAAAAATTTGCGGTACGTCATAAGTGACCTCCAGTTGGCTATCTTTATGGGGATTGGGAGCGATGCTCAGCGATCTTCGCGGCGTCTATCGAGTTGGATGACTTCAAGCGTCACCGGATCGATTTTCGCTTCGAAGCGACGGCCGTCCCTGTCGGTGCCCCGGATTTCGTAACAACCGTCATCGATCTTGATGCGCTTCAACGTCCAACCCCGTTGCCCGGCCATGGCGCGAACCGCCGCATGCGTCTTCCAATTGCTGATCGGAACGTCGCAGTCGTCTCTTGCCTGAGCGGATGTCACGGCGATGACGGCGAGCGCCAAGATGGGCAAGGTGCCGTTTTTCATTCTTGTTTCCTCTCATTTCGGTCTGATCAATTGCGTTCCAAGCTGACCGGCATCTGACAAACCGCGCGACATTGCTTCAGCTTCCCGTAAGCTGGCCGGTGGACTAGGAGACGAAAGAGAGAGGGAGGGTTGCGATGCGGGTTCTGCTGATCGAGGACGATACGGCGCTGGGCGCGGCCATTCGCGACCAGATCGCTGCCGACGGTCACTCCGTCGATTGGGTCAATCGCCTCGACCAGGCGGGCGATGCGATCGTTGCTGCTGCCTACGATCTGGTGCTGCTCGATCTGATGCTGCCCGATGGGCTTGGCATTCCCTTTCTGAAGGCGTTGCGTGGGCGCGGCGACGTGACGCCGGTCATGATCCTGACAGCGCTCGACCAGGTCTCTGACCGCATTGCCGGATTGAACGCTGGCGCCGATGATTACATGGTGAAGCCCTTTGATCTTGCTGAGCTTTCGGCGCGGATCGGGTCGGTGGCGCGCCGTTATGCCGGCAATCCCAATCCCAACATCACGCTTGGCCCGCTCGCCATCGATCTCGCCGCCAGAAGCATCACGCTGAATGGCAAGGCCGTGGTTCTAACGGCGCGAGAATGGGTCCTGTTTGAGGCCTTCCTGCAACGTCCGGGCCAGCTTCTTTCGAAGGCGCAGCTCGAAGAGCGGCTCTATTCCTTCGATAGGGAAATCGACAGCAACGCCATCGAGGTCCATGTCAGCCGGTTGCGCAAGAAGCTCGGTACTCATGTGATCGAGACCGAGCGCGGGCTCGGCTATCGTCTGGGACGGCCATGAGGATCGGCGCTTCGCTCCAGACGCGCCTGGCGCTCGCCCTCGGGCTTTCAGTGACTCTGCTATGGCTTGTGGCGGCAGCGGTGACCGCGCACCGCCTTGGCGGGCAGATGGAAGAGGTGTTCGATGATGGCCTGAAGGCAACAGCGCAGCGCATTTTGCCGATTGCCCGGCACGACCTGCGAGAAGGCCATCAAGGCCGCGATGCGACCGATTACGACGACAATGGTGAGGACGACGACGGCGATGGACGCATCGACCGAGAGGCTCGCTACGGCGAAGATGTAAGCTTCATCGTGCGTGACCAAAACGGGCAGGTTCTGCTCGGTTCGAAGGGGGCGGATGCCTCGAGCTTCCCACCGTCCACGAAACGCGGCTTTCTTCGAACCGCAACGCACCAGCTCTATTACGATACGAGCTTCGACGGGAACCTGACGATTGCCGTCGCCGAACCGCTTGACCATCGCACGGAATTGTCACGCAAGATGCTGTTGGGCCTCGTGCTGCCGCTGATCGTGGTGATCCCTCTCAGCCTGCTCGCGATATACCTCGCGGTGCGCCGCTCCTTACGGCCGGTGCGCGCGCTTAGGCACGAGCTGGCCAATCGCGGCGCGCAGGATTTGTCGCCCGTCACCGACAGTGGCCTGCCGACCGAACTTCTCCCGATTTCGGCAGGTGTCAACCAGCTTCTCGACCGCCTGACGGCAGCGTTCCACGCCGAGCGCGCCTTTGCGGCCAATGCCGCGCACGAGCTTCGTACGCCGGTGGCCGGCGCAATCGCGCAGGCGCAACGCATTCGCTCCGAAACCAAGGAAAAGCTGACGAGCCAGCGGGCGACGGAGATCGAAACGACGCTGAAGCGGTTGATGCGCATATCTGAGAAGCTGATGCAGCTTGCTCGCGCTGAAGGCGGACGTCTACAAAGTGACCAGCCGTCCGATCTCAGAACCGTCCTGCAGATGGTCCTTCAGGATTTTGCCCGGGCCGGAGAGGGGCGCGTCTTGCTGGCACTGCCGACGGCGCCGGTGCGTTCGATGCTGGATCCGGACGCAGTCGGCATTCTCTGCCGCAACCTGATTGAAAACGCGCTGAAACACGGGGCGCAAGATGGAAAGGTTGAGGTTTCACTTCAGCTTGGCGGCCTGCTGAGTGTTGCCAATGACGGCCCGATACTGCCCCCAGACGCTGTAGACAGGCTGATGCGGCGCTTTGAGCGCGGGAACGTTGAGATCGGGGGAAGCGGTGTCGGGCTTGCTATCGTCACGGCCATCGCCGATCGCATTGGAGCCGATGTGACGATTGTGTCTCCGCGACCCGAGAGGAACGAAGGTGTGCAGGTTGAAATAAAGCTACCCGTGTGGTCGCCGAGGCTGAGTGTTTAGCGGGTGGCCGCCGAGGTGCCAATCGCGAAGCCGGCGCTGTCCAACCATCTGTATGCCATGCCGATCGGGGAGATGACGGCGCATCGTCGTTGTCCAGCCGCCGAGATTAAGTCTAGGAAGTCACTCCGTTCTGCTTCTTTTTCGACTGACCCCCGCGGCGATGAACACGCGCGAAAGCCCGTGATAGACCGGTTCGCGCGTCAGAATGCGCGACGTTATGTAGCCGATCATCGAAACGGCCATGATCGGGATGACGGCCTGGTGGTCGCCGATCATTTCAAGGATGATGACGAAGGCGGTCGTCAGCGCCTGCACGACGCCAGCGAAATAGCCTGCCATGGCGAGGATGGCCGCTAACGCGATGCTGGTGCCGAGCAGCGATCCGACCGTGCTGCCGAAACCGGCGCCAACCGCAAGCGATGGTGCAAAGATGCCGCCCGGATGCCTGGATCATCGACAGGAAACTGGCGGCGACGTGCGGCAACCAGATCGAGGCGGCCGGTCTTCTCGGTCTCAACCGCAACACCTTGCGCAAGAAGATCAGGGAACTTGGCGTCTCGGTCTACAGGAGTTCCCGCACCGCCTGAGTGTGTTCGGGGGCGCGATAAAAAGAAGGCGGCGGGCCCTCATGTTTGCCCACCGCCCACCCCTCCCGGCGTCCGCCGCCACGGTCGGGAGGAGAGCTGAGCCTATCCGAGCCAGGTCGCGGTTTGTATCCAAGCAGACAAACAAAATTGCGGTGTCATTCAACAGTCACATAAGCATTTGTGAGGGGTGATTTGACGCCAGGCGAATGTCATTGAAGTTGCTGCGGTCGTCGTCGCAATGCCTGTGGATAAGCTGTGGATATCCGGTGGACGACACGATCAATCAGCGGGCTATAATGTCGCAGATTTCTATCGCATGTTGCCTATCCGTTCCGAATCTCATCATCTGCCATTGCTGCTGTCGACCTCCGCCGCAAACGTTGTCGATCGCATGCCACGGGCGCTCCGACTAATGTCGTGGAGCGCCCTTTTTCTTTACGGTCGGGGCTGATGGGAACTGCGACATTGTGTTTTGGTCAACTTCGCGGGCTGAGCCTCGCATCTCGTTGAGCATGCCATAGATTACACGAATCGGTCGTCGATCAATCGGGCGACGCCGTCCCCGGTGACAGGCCGGCACATATTCATAATTTACGGGAGTTGCATGATGGAATATCGACGTTTGGGAAAGTCAGGCCTGAAAGTGAGCGAGTTCTCCTTCGGTTCATGGGTGACGTTCGGCAAGCAGGTCAATGGAGGCGACGCCGTCGACCTCATGAAGCTTGCCTATGACAACGGGGTGAACTTCTTCGACAATGCCGAAGGATACGAAAGCGGCAAGTCCGAAATCGTCATGGGCGAGGCGCTCAAATCGCTTGGCTGGAGCCGCGACAGCTTCGTCGTCTCGAGCAAGGTCTTCTGGGGCGGCCAGAAGCCGACGCAGCGCGGCCTGTCGCGCAAGCATGTGACCGATGCCTGTCACGCCGCATTGAAGAGGCTTCAGGTCGACTACCTCGACCTCTATTTCTGCCATCGCCCGGATATCGATACGCCGGTCGAGGAAACGGTGCGGGCGATGCACGATCTCGTTGCCCAGGGCAAGGTGCTCTACTGGGGGACGTCGGAATGGTCCGCGCAGCAATTGACGGAAGCCTACGCCGTGGCTCGCGACTTGCGCATCACGCCGCCGACAATGGAGCAGCCGCAATACAACATCTTCGAACGTCAGAAGGTCGAGTCCGACTATCTGCCGCTCTATGACCTCATCGGCCTCGGCACCACGATCTGGTCGCCGCTCGCCTCGGGCGTCCTGACCGGCAAATACAATAATGGTGTGCCAGCCGACAGCCGCATGAACCTGCCGGGATACGAATGGCTGAAGGAAAAGTGGTCCAGCGATGCTGGCCGCGCTCAGCTCAAACAAGTTGGTGAGCTTGCAAAGCTCGCGGACGAGATCGGCCTGTCGATCACGCATCTCGCTTTGTTGTGGTGCCTCGCCAATCGCAACGTCTCCACCGTCATTCTCGGCGCCTCGCGCGCCAGCCAGTTGCAGGACAATCTCGCGGCGCTTTCGCACAGGCACAAGATGACGCCTGACGTGCTGGACCGGATCGACACGATTGTTGGAAACAAACCGGAAGAACCACGTCGTTTCTAAAGAGCATGTGGGCCGAGGCCCTGCGCGGCTTGACAATGTGACGGACGGCGTTGCATTTTCGCCACAATGCGTTGCTTAAAGGTCACGCAAGGGTTTTGGACTTCGCTCCCGATCGAGTCGTTGCAGCGCTGGCTTTCTTGAGCCGGCGTTCTTTGGTTTCGATCGGCTGGCGAGGGCGGCGGGTGCCGCCTGAAGAGAGGCCGAATGACGCAGGATGGGGTATCGCCGGCGGCGGCGGGCGAGGCGGTGACCACGGTGACCGATCGCCGCGCCCTTTTTGCCGTGCCCGGCCTTGTGCTTGCCGGCGGCGCGCTTCTCTGCGCCACGGCGACACTTTTCGTGCTGCTCGGCCTCACCCCGATCGCCCCGAGTTCGCACGTCGTCATCACCTCGGTGATCGTCAATTCCTTCTTTGTCCTGACGCTGCTGGCGCTGATCGCCCGTGAGGTGGCAAGGCTGCTCAAGGCCCGCACCCGAGGGCGGGCGGCTGCTCGCCTGCATATCCGCATCGTCGTGCTCTTCTCGATCGTCGCGATCACGCCGGCAATCCTCGTCGCCATCTTCGCCAGCATCACCCTGAATGCCGGTCTCGACCGCTGGTTTGCGTTGCGCACCCAGTCGATCGTCAGTTCGTCGCGCAATATCGGCCAGGCCTACATGATGGAAAACGCCAGCTACCTGCAGGGGCAGACGGTTTCCATGGCCAACGACCTGGAGCGCAACCGCGCGCTCTACAGCCTCGACCGGACAGGTTTTGCCGACCTGATGACGCGCCAGGCGAGGGGCCGCGGCCTGCTCGGCTCCTTCCTCGTCGAGCGCGACGGTTCGGTGATCGTCCAGGCCGACATCGCCACCGAAAAGCCGTTGCCGGCGATCCCGCAGGACGCGCTTGAGAAGGCCGCGGCCGGCCAGCCGACACTGATTCCGCCCGGCGTCACCAACCTTGTCGGCGCCATCATCAAGCTCGATGCCATCCAGGGCACCTTCCTCTATACGGTGCGCGCCGTCGATCCCAAGGTCATGGGCGCCATGCGCATGATGGAGGAGAACGCCACCGAATATCGCTCGATGGAAGCCAACCGCTTCTCGCTGCAAATCGCCTTCGCCGTGCTCTATATCGGCTTCGCGCTGATCGTGCTGCTCGCGGCGATCTGGACCGCGATCGCCGTTGCCGACCGCATCGTCCGGCCGATCCGGCTGTTGATCACCGCTGCCGACAGCGTGGCATCGGGCAATATGGATATTGTCGTGCCGGTGCATGCCGTCGACGGCGACGTCGCCAATCTGTCGCGCACCTTCAACAAGATGATCTCGGAAATCCGCACTCAGCGCGACGAGATCCTCGAAGCCAAGGACGAGGTCGACGATCGCCGCCGCTTTATCGAAGCGGTGCTGTCGGGCGTCACTGCCGCCGTCATCGGCGTCGAGCAGGATCGCCGCATCGCCATCGTCAACAGTTCGGTCGAAACGCTGATGTCGCTGTCGGCCGATGAGATGCTCGGCAAGCAGCTGGTCGACATCGCGCCGGAGGTCGATCACGTGCTGACCGAGGCGGCTTCGCGTCATCGCGGCGATTTCCGCAAGCAGATCGCGCTCGTGCGCGGCGGCACGGTCAGGACGCTGAGCGTGCAGGTCACCCGCGAGGAAGTGCGCGATCAGAGCGAATCCTATGTGATCACGCTCGACGACATCACCGACTTGGTCATCGCCCAGCGCTCGACCGCCTGGGGCGACGTCGCAAGACGCATCGCCCATGAGATCAAGAACCCGCTGACGCCGATCCAGCTTTCCGCCGAGCGCATCCAGCGCCGTTACGGCAAGCAGATCGACCCGGGCGACCGGGCCGTCTTCGACCAGTGCACCGATACGATCATCCGCCAGGTCGGCGATATCGGCCGCATGGTCGACGAATTCTCTGCCTTCGCCCGCATGCCGAAGCCGACCAAGGAGCCGAGCGACCTGCGCGATATCTTGCGCGACGCGATCTTCCTGCGCGAGATGGGCAATCATCACGTCAGTTTTGCCCAGGATTTCGGTGAGCAGCCGCTGGAGGGCCTGTTCGACAGCCGCATGCTCGGCCAGGCTTTCGGCAATCTGATCAAGAATGCCGTCGAAGCGATCGAGGCCGTTCCGAGTGACGAACGCGACGAACGCAAGATACTCGTCCGAGCCGCCCTCGACACCGGCCGCGACCGCTTCACCGTCGATGTCATCGACAATGGCCGCGGCCTGCCGGTGGAGAACCGCCACAGCATTCTGGAACCCTATATGACGATGCGTGAGAAGGGCACTGGACTCGGTCTCGCCATCGTCAAGAAGATCATCGAGGAACATGGCGGGCAGCTTGAGCTGCATGATGCGCCCGCCGATTTTGACCGGGGAAGAGGGGCCATGATCCGCGTGCATCTGCCACGTCGGGATCCGACGCCCGCCTCTCCCGCAGCCAATGACAAGGAAAGCGTTTATGGCCTCTGATATTCTTGTCGTCGACGACGAGCACGATATTCGCGAGATCGTTTCCGGCATTCTCTCCGACGAGGGACACGAAACGCGCACGGCCCATGACAGCGACAGCGCGCTGGCGGCGATTTCCGACCGGGTGCCGCGGCTGATCTTCCTCGATATCTGGATGCAGGGCAGCAAGCTCGACGGTCTGTCGCTGCTCGACGAGATCAAGACCCGCCATCCGGAATTGCCGGTGGTAATGATCTCCGGCCATGGCAACATCGAGACCGCCGTCTCGGCGATCAAGCGCGGCGCCTTCGATTTCATCGAGAAGCCTTTCAAGGCCGACCGGCTGATTCTGATCGCCGAACGGGCGCTTGAGAATTCCAAGCTGAAGCGCGAGGTCTCCGAGCTGAAGCGCCGCACCGGCGACGCATTGGAGCTGATCGGCACCTCGGTTGCCGTTTCGCAGCTGCGTCAGACCATCGAGAAGGTCTCACCGACCAACAGCCGCATCATGATCCTCGGCGCATCCGGCTCCGGCAAGGAGCTGGTGGCGCGGATGATCCACAAGAAGTCGGCCCGCGCCAACGGCCCCTTTGTGGCGATCAATGCTGCCAACATCACGCCCGACCGCATGGAAGTGGCGCTGTTCGGCACCGAGGGCACGCCCGGTCAGGCCCGCAAGATCGGCGCGCTCGAGGAAGCCCATCGCGGCATCCTCTATCTCGACGAAGTCGGCGAGATGCCGCGCGAGACGCAGAACAAGATCCTGCGCGTGCTGGTCGACCAGCAGTTCGAGCGGGTAGGCGGTTCCAAGCGCGTCAAGGTCGATGTCCGCATCATCTCCTCGACCGCCTATAATCTCGAGAACCGTATCGCTGAGGGATGGTTCCGCGAGGATCTTTATCATCGCCTCGCCGTCGTGCCGGTGCGAGTGCCGGCCCTGGCCGAGCGGCGCGAAGACATTCCTTTCCTCGTCGACCAGCTGATGCGGCAGATTTCCGAGCAGGCCGGCATTCGTCCGCGCCGCATCGGCGACGACGCCATGGCCGTGCTGCAGGCGCATGATTGGCCGGGCAATATCCGCCAGCTGCGCAACAATATCGAGCGCCTGATGATCCTTGCCCGCACCGACGGGCCGGATGCGCCGATCACCGCCGACATGCTGCCGACCGATCTCGGCGACATGCTGCCGAAGGTCTCCGCCAAGAACGACTATCACATCATGACGCTGCCGCTGCGCGAAGCCCGCGAGATGTTCGAGAAGGATTATCTGATCGCCCAGATCAACCGCTTCGGCGGCAATATCTCGCGCACCGCGGAATTCGTCGGCATGGAGCGTTCGGCGCTGCACCGCAAGCTGAAGTCGCTCGGCGTCTGATTTGCATTCGGCGCGGCCGACGCCGCGCCGTGCCCCTTGTATTGCTTCCCGGAAGACCAGGTTTCCCATGCCGAGAATTGCCTATGTGAATGGCCGTTACGTCAAGCATTCCGATGCCAGCGTGCATATCGAGGATCGCGGTTATCAGTTCGCCGACGGCGTCTATGAGGTCTGCGAGGTGCGCCATGGCTACATCGTCGATCTCACCCGCCATCTGAACCGTCTCGACCGTTCGCTCGGTGAGCTGCGCATCGCCTGGCCGATGAGCCGGGCGGCACTGACGCAGGTCATTCGCGAGACGCTGCGCCGCAACCACGTCTGCAACGGGCTTTTCTACATGCAGGTGACGCGCGGAGTGGCGCGCCGTGATCATGTCTTCCCGGCCGAGGGAACGACGCCCTCGCTTGTTATCACCGCCAAGAGCACCGATCCCAAAATCATCGCCGCCAAGAATGCCAATGGCATCAGGGCGATCACCCTTGTCGACAATCGCTGGGACCGCGTCGACATCAAATCCGTCGGTCTGCTGCCGAACGCGATGGCCCGCCAGCAGGCCAAGGAGGCCGGCGCCCAGGAAGCGATCTATGTCGACGGCGACAGGATGGTCAAGGAAGGGGCGGCGACCAATGTCTGGATCGTCGATTCCGAGGGAATGCTGGTGACGCGGCCGGCCGAACACGGCATCCTGCGCGGCATTACCCGCACCACCTTGATGGACGTCGCAGCCAAGCTCGGGTTGCAGATCACCGAGCGAAACTTCTCGGTTTCCGAGATGCTCGCAGCCCGCGAGGTCTTCCTCACCGCAGCCACAAGTATTTGTTTTCCGGTCGTTTCCGTCGATGGCCAGACGATCGCCAACGGTCATCCGGGCAGCGTCTCGCAGAAAGTCCGCGAAGCCTTTTTCGACGTTGCGGAAAAGATTGCGATTTGATACCAAGATTTGCTGGACGGGTGAATGAGGCGCCGGTCTTGCGGGTGAGGTTGATTGATATTCTACCGGCCGGATCAGGTCGGCAATAAAGAAAGAAGCGGCGCGATGGCGGAACGTTCTCAGAATCTGCAGGACTTATTTCTCAATACTGTTCGCAAACAAAAGATTTCCCTGACAATCTTTTTGATCAACGGCGTGAAACTCACGGGCGTTGTTACGTCTTTCGACAATTTCTGTGTTCTTCTTCGCCGTGACGGCC
Organism: Rhizobium sp. NZLR10; assembly: GCF_019685125.1. Classification (NCBI taxonomy): domain Bacteria; kingdom Pseudomonadati; phylum Pseudomonadota; class Alphaproteobacteria; order Hyphomicrobiales; family Rhizobiaceae; genus Rhizobium; species Rhizobium sp. NZLR10. The sequence goes on from NZ_JABDWE010000002.1 coordinate 256,274, forward strand.
ATTCGCAGCTCGTGTATAAGCATGCGATCTCGACGATCATGCCGGGCCAGCCCATGCAGATGTTCGAGAGCGAAGAAGCAGCGTCCTAACAGGATCAGCCGTCATTTCGACACGCGATACCAAGAACGATTCGATCATCCCTGAGGCCGCCAAGCACAGGGACGACATGCGCGCGACTGTCGTCGTGCCGGTTCTGAAATCGCGTAGCCGCGGCGGCCAGAGCGAATCGGCCTCGACCCGCACGCCGGAAAGCCGGCTCGAAGAGGCGATGGGGCTTGCCCAGGCGATCGACCTCGATGTCGTCAGCGGCTCGGTCGTCCCGGTCAATGATCCGCGACCGGCCACATTGCTCGGCACCGGCAAGATCGAGGAGATCAAGGCGCTGCTCAATGAGCGGGATTCCGGTCTCGTCATCGTCGATCATCCGCTGACGCCGGTGCAGCAGCGCAATCTCGAAAAGGAATGGAACGCCAAGGTCATCGACCGGACGGGCCTCATCCTCGAAATCTTCGGCCGCCGCGCCTCCACCAAGGAAGGCACGCTGCAGGTCGATCTCGCCCACCTGAATTACCAGAAGGGCAGGCTGGTTCGAAGCTGGACCCACCTTGAACGTCAGCGCGGCGGCGGCGGCTTCATGGGCGGCCCGGGCGAAACCCAGATTGAAGCCGACCGGCGGATGCTGCAGGACCGCATCATCAAGCTCGAACGCGAACTGGAGCAGGTCGTACGCACTCGCCAGCTCCACCGCGCCAAGCGCCGCAAGGTGCCGCACCCGATCGTGGCGCTGGTCGGCTATACCAATGCCGGCAAGTCGACGCTGTTCAACCGCATCACCGGCGCCGGCGTGCTGGCCGAAGACATGCTCTTTGCCACGCTCGATCCCACGCTTCGGCGCATGAAGCTGCCGCACGGCCGCACCGTCATCCTGTCCGACACCGTCGGCTTCATCTCCGACCTGCCGACCCATCTGGTCGCCGCCTTTCGGGCGACGCTCGAAGAAGTGCTGGAAGCCGATCTCATCCTGCATGTCCGCGACATGTCCGATGCCGACAACCAGGCCCAGAGCTCCGACGTCATGCGCATCCTTGGTGATCTCGGCATCGACGAGGCCGAAGCCGAGAAGCGGCTGATCGAGGTCTGGAACAAGATCGACCGCCTGGAGCCCGAGGTGCACGACACCATGGTGCAGAAATCGGCCGGCGCCAGCAACGTCGTCGCGGTCTCGGCCGTCAGCGGCGAGGGCGTCGACACGCTGATGGATGAGATCAGCCGCAGGCTCTCCGGCGTGATGACCGAAGCGACCATCCGCCTTCCGGTCGACAAGCTAGCGCTGTTGCCCTGGCTCTACGACCACGCGATCGTCGATGCCCGCGAGGACAATGAGGACGGCTCGATCACGCTCGACCTGCGCCTCTCCGAAACCGAAGCCACCGAACTCGAACGCCGCATCGGCAATGGCGCGAAGTCTTCGAAGGAAGATTGGGAGCGGTGAGTCACTCCCTTCTCCCCAGCGGGGGGAGAAGGTGGCCCGAAGGGTCGGATGAGGGGGCCGCACGGTACACCCTTCATGCTGCCCTTCGCTTGCGCTCAGCGCACTCGCTCCTGGCGTCGCTCACCCCCTCATCTGCCTGCCGGCATCTTCTTCCCGCTGGGGAGAAGGGAGATGTGGCAACGCTCTGCTCACTCAGCCTGACCGCCTTGAGCCGAGCATGACGGAGAGTGGGGTTGGCTTCTTGCCAAACTTAGGCCGATCTACCCAGCCACGAGCGCTCTTTCAATCGCCTTGGCCGCTTGCCAGATCTCCTCCATTCGCTCGAGACTGGCCGCTTCCAGTGTCTCGCCTCCTTTATCAAGAACATTCTCTATATGGCTGAACCTACGCCGAAATTTCGTGTTCGTCCCGCGCAGCGCCTGTTCCGGATCGGTCTTCACATGCCGGCCGATATTGACAACCGCGAAGATCAGGTCGCCGAGTTCGTCACTGACCTTCGCGCGATCGCCTTCGCTTAATGCTACCCGCAATTCGCCGATCTCCTCTTCGATCTTGTCGAGGATCGGTTCCGGCGCCGACCAGTCGAAACCGACTTTCGCGGCGCGTTCCTGCAGCTTCAACGCTTCGGTCAAAGCGGGAAAACTGCGCTGCACCGAGCCGAGAAAGCCGCCGTTGAAATCCTCGGTGATCCCCCGCCTGGACCGGCGCTCTGTACGCTCGCGTTTTTCCGCCTGCTTGATCTCGTCCCACTGTTTCTTCACCGCATCCGGCGTATCGGCGGCCGAGCGGGCAAAGACATGTGGGTGGCGGCGGATCATCTTGGTGGTGATGGCGTTGACCACGTCGCCGAACGAGAATTCGCCGGCCTCCTCGGCCATGCGGGCATGGAAGACCACCTGCAGCAGCAGGTCGCCCAACTCGTCGCAAAGATCGTCCATATCGCCGCGCTCGATCGCATCGGAGACCTCATAGGCCTCCTCGATCGTATAGGGCCTGATCGTCTCGAAGCTCTGCTCGATGTCCCAGGGGCAGCCGGTTTCGGGATGGCGCAGCGCCGCCATGATCTCGATCAGCCGTAAAATCTCTGTGGAAGGTTCCATGGTGCCTCGGTTCAGCGGCCTCAGTTGAGCGGTATGTCGTTGGCGCTCTTCGACGACTGGTAGGTGGTGGAAAGCGCGTCGTAGCGCGCCTTGATGCGGGCGGTCTGGGACTGCAGCGCGGTCTTCAGCTGAGCCTCTTCGGTCGCGACGAGATCGGCGATGGCAAAGCTGTTCCAGAAGGCGTTCTGCCTGCGATAGCCGCCGGGTTCAAGCCCGAAGACCTCCTTCAGGATCTTCAGGTCGTGCGGAATGGCGAAGGCATCGCGGGAATCTTCGTGGCTGAAAAAATAATAGAAATTGTCGAAGCCCGCCCAGGTGATCGCCGACATGCACATGGTGCAGGGTTCGTGCGTCGACAGGAAGATCAAATCCTTGGTCGCCGGCTTGTCGCCAAGCTCGTAGAAGCGCTTCAGCGTATGCACTTCGCCGTGCCAGAGCGGATTGTCGAGCTCGTTGTTGGTCTCGGCGACGACGAGCGAAAGATCGGATTTGCGCAGGATCGCCGCGCCGAACACCTTATTCCCCAGTGAAACGCCGCGCTCGGTCAGCGGCAGGATATCGTCTTCGACAACGGAAAGCAGGCGGGCGGCGATGGTTTTGTCGGGCATTGATCTCTCCGGTTTTCCCTCAGTCTATCGCCTCGGCGGCGCAAGTGAAATGCGCGAAACGCCGGTGGACGTCTTTTGTCACAGGCTTTACAATGCGCTGCAGCAAATGCGCTCACTTGTGCTGTTTTGGTCAGCATGGGTGACTTTTCTCAAATCGCTAATGAGACGAGCAAAAGAATACCCGCTTGCTGGGGCTTTCGAATTTCTGTTCCTTCAATCCCTTGTCGATCAAGGGCATAGTCTGGCAACTTCGAAGTGGATTGATGATGTCTCCCAAGACTGAGCAGCTTTCGGTATTTCCAGCCTTCTTTCGCGTGGAAGGCCAGAAGACGGCTGTCTTCGGCAATGGCGACGAAGCGTTCGCCAAGGTGCGGCTGCTCTTGAACACACGGGCGCGGATCGTTGCCTATGCCGATCGGCCGCAAGCCGATTATCACGCCTTCCTGATCGCCAACCGTATCGAGACCGTGCGCACCGGCTTTTCCGCCGAGCAGGTCGAGGGATCGGCGCTGGTCTTCGCCGCCACCGGCAATGAGGCTGACGACCGCCGGATTGTCGATGCCGCCCGCACTGTCAGAATTCCGGCCAATGCCGTCGATCAGCCCGATTACTGCGATTTCTTCACGCCGGCGCTGGTCAATCGCGCCCCCGTCGCCGTTGCGATCGGCACCGAAGGGGCGGGGCCGGTTCTGGCGCAAATGATCCGTGCGCAGATCGATCAGCTTCTCTCCCCCTCGCTCGGCCGGCTTGCCGGCCTGGCGACGAGCTACCGCAAGGCCGTTGACCAGCTCGTTCCGCGTGGCGTCACCCGCCGCGTCTTCTGGCGCCGCTTTTTCTCCGGCGCCGTGGCCGATGCGATCGCCAACGGCAACCTGCCGCAGGCCCGCCACGCCGCCGACCGGCTGTTGGGCTCGATGGACAAAGTCGCCGGCCATGTCTGGCTGGTCGGTGCCGGTCCCGGTGCCGAGGATCTTCTGACGCTACGCGCCCAGCGCGTAATGATGGAAGCCGACGTCATCGTCTATGACGCGCTCGTGCCGCAGGCGATCGTCGATATGGGCCGCCGCGACGCCGAGCGGCTTTCCGTCGGCAAGCGCAAGGGCTGCCATTCGAAATCGCAGGAAGAGATCAACGACCTGCTGGTCGACCTCGGTCGCCAGGGCAAGCGTGTCGTCCGCCTGAAATCCGGCGATCCGCTGGTCTATGGCCGGGCAGGCGAAGAGATGGCGGCAATGCGCGCTGCCGGCGTCACCTATGAGGTGGTGCCCGGCATCACCTCGGCTTTCGCCGCCGCCGCCGATTTCGAGCTGCCGCTGACGCTGCGCGGCGTTGCCTCCTCGCTGGTCTTCACCACCGGCCATGATTTGACCGGCGACGTGCTGCCCGATTGGGCAAGCCTTGCCGTCTCCGGCGCGACGATCGCCGTCTATATGGGCCGCACGGTTGCCGCCTCCGTTGCCGAGCGGCTGATGCAGGCCGGCATTCCCGCCGAGACCACCGTCGCCGTCATCGAGAATGCCAGCCGCACTGAGCGCCGCCTGCTGCATGGCACGCTCGCCGATCTGCCCGACCTGCAGCACCGCGACGAGCTGACCGGTCCGGTCATGGTCATTATCGGCGATGCGGTCGCCGGCGCCAATTTCGAACTGTCCGAGCCGCTGGTGCGTGCGAACGCCCGGCTCGAGGAACTTGCAAGGAGCTAAACATGGTAGACAAGGTTCTGACGGCCAACCGGCTGACGGACGGCATTGCCGTCTGGCTGGATGCGAAGGGCGCGTGGTCCACCTCGCTGCAGGAGGCGCTAGTCGCCCGCCATAACGAAGCCGTTGAAGCGCTGGAAGCCATCGGCAAGAAATCCTATGCCGATAACGAAGTCGTTGACGTCGCCGTCGTCGAAGTCCAGGACACTAACGGCAGTCTCTGGCCGCTTCGCCTTCGCGAGCGCATCCGCGCCCAGGGTCCGACCATGGAATATGCCCCGGGCTACGCTCCGGCCGATCCCGAATTCATTGCAGTCTGAGGAAGACGATGTACCGTTACGACGAATTTGACCATGCCTTTGTCAGCGAGCGCGTCGAGCAGTTTCGCGACCAGGTTCAGCGCCGCCTTTCCGGCGAACTTGCCGAGGATGCGTTCAAGCCGCTGCGCCTGATGAACGGCGTCTACCTGCAGCTCCACGCCTATATGCTGCGCATCGCCATTCCTTATGGCACGCTGAGCGCCCGCCAGCTGCGCATGCTCGCCCATATTGCCCGCACCTATGACCGCGGCTATGGCCATTTCACCACGCGCCAGAACCTGCAGTTCAACTGGCCGAAGCTGTCGGAAATCCCCGATGCGCTCGCCGATCTCGCAAGCGTCGAGATGCATGCCCTGCAGACCTCGGGCAACTGCATCAGAAACGTGACGGCCGATCACTTTGCCGGTGCCGCCGCCGATGAGATCGCCGATCCGCGTCCCTATGCCGAAATCCTGCGCCAGTGGTCTTCGGTCCACCCGGAATTCTCCTTCCTGCCGCGCAAGTTCAAGATCGCCGTCACTGGCGCCGAGCGCGACCGCGCCGCGATCCAGGTCCATGATATCGGCCTGCACCTGAAGAAGAACGACAAGGGCGAGATCGGTTTTGCCGTCTATGTCGGCGGTGGCCAGGGCCGCACGCCGATGATCGCCAAGTTGATCCGCGACTTCCTGCCTGAGGAGGATCTGCTTTCCTACACCACGGCAATCGTGCGCGTGTACAATCTGCACGGCCGCCGCGACAACAAGTACAAGGCCCGTATCAAGATCCTCGTCCATGAGACCGGCGCCGAGGAACTGGCGCGCCAGGTGGAAGTGGAATTCGCCGCGCTGAAGGATAGCGAGCTGAAGCTGCCGGAAAAGGACGTCGAGGCGATCGCCAGCTATTTCGCACTGCCGGCTTTGTCCGAGCGCGCCGAAGGCTGGGAAAACCTCGCCCGCTGGAAGAAGGCCGATCCGGATTTCGCCCGCTGGGTGCAGCAGAACGTGCAGCCGCACAAGAACCCCGATTACGGCATGGTGACGATCTCGCTGAAGCCGATCGGCGGCATTCCGGGCGATGCCACCGACGCGCAGATGGATGCGATCGCCGATCTCGCCGAGGAGTATGCCTTCGACGAAATCCGCGTCAGCCATGAGCAGAACCTGATCCTGCCGCATGTGGCGCTGGCCGATCTCGAAGCCGTCTATCGCGGCCTCGTCGCCATCAATCTGGCCGAAGCCAATGCCGGCCTGATCACCGATATCATTGCCTGTCCGGGGCTCGACTACTGCGCGCTCGCCAATGCGCGCTCCATCCCGCTGGCGCAGGAAATCTCCCGCCGCTTCGGCAGCGCCGAACGCCAGGCCGAGATCGGCGAGCTGAAGATCAAGATCTCCGGCTGCATCAATGCCTGCGGCCACCACCATGTTGGCCATATCGGCCTGCTTGGTGTCGAGAAGAAGGGCGCCGAACTCTACCAGATCACCCTCGGCGGTTCCGGCGACGAACATACCTCGATCGGCGAGATCATCGGCCGCGGTTTTGAGCCCGACCGGGTGACGGACGCGATCGAGACGATCGTCGACACCTATCTCGGCCTGCGCCTCGATCCATCGGAGATCTTCCTTGCCACCTATCGCCGCGTCGGGCCGCAGCCTTTCAAGGCTGCGCTCTACGGCTCAACCGCCGAAGCGGCATAAGGAGGCGATGATGACGAAGATCTGGAGAGAAACCGGTTTTGTCGAAAGCGATCCCTGGGTGATCGAGACCGACGAGGCGAAGGCGACCGGCGAGCAGAAGCCGCTGCTCAGCCTCGACGAGCTGATCGCCAAGGCCGACGTAAGCAACGATGTCGGCCTCGGGGTGCTGATCAAGCCGGCCGACGATGTGCGCCGGCTGGAGCCCTATCTCTATCGCCTCGAAATCGTTGCCGTCGCCTTTCCGGCGTTCAACGACGGGCGGGCCTTCAGCCATGCCTCGCTGCTGCGCCAGCGCCTCGGCTACACCAACGAGCTGCGCGCCGTCGGCGACGTGCTGATCGACCAGGTGCCGCTGATGCTGCGCGTCGGTATCGACAGCTTTTCCGTCAGCAACGCCACGGCGCTGAAGCGGCTTTCCGAAAACCGTCTTCCCGCCATTCCCCATCATTATCAGCCGGCGGTGCGTGACGCCGAAGCCGGCAAGGGCTATAGTTGGCGCCGTCAGGCGAAGCCGGCCGCATAAGCGACCGATCCGCCTTTTTACGATGAGCGGAACGGTAGCATGAAGACATTCGAAGTGGCGGTGATCGGTGGCGGTCTCGCCGGCATGATCGCCGCAATCGCGCTTGGTCGCGGTGGCCGTAGTGTGGCGCTGATGGCGCCCGTCGCGGCAAGAGAGGACCGGCGCACCACAGCGCTGATGGATCAGTCGATCCGCTTCTTCGACCGGCTGGCGCTCTGGGAAAAGCTGCGCCCGGCAGCCACGCCTCTCACCAGCATGCGCATCGTCGACGGCACTGACCGGCTGCTGCGCGCGCCGACGACCACCTTCCGCGCCGCTGAGGTCGGCCTCGATGCCTTCGGCTATAATTTCCCCAACAAGGCGCTGATCGACGTCCTCGAAAATGCCGTCGCCGACGAGGGCAATATCACCCGCTTCACCGATATGGCCGAATCGATCGCGATCTCCGCCGAGACCGTGTCGATCACGCTTGCGGGCGGCGAGATGCTTTCAGCCGATTTTGCCGTCGGCGCCGACGGCCGCGGCTCGAAGCTGCGCGAGACGGCAGATATCGGCGTGCGCAACTGGTCCTATCCGCAGTCGGCGATGGTGCTGAATTTCGCCCATTCGCTGCCGCACCAGAACATCTCGACCGAATTCCATACCAAACATGGCCCCTTCACCCAAGTGCCGCTGCCCCAAGGTCGCTCCAGCCTCGTCTGGGTACAGGACCCCGCTGAAGCAGCAAAGCGCCTGGAATTGCCGCTTGCCGAACTCGGCGCCCTTGTCGAGGCGCGCATGCAGTCCATGCTCGGCAAGGTCGATGTGGAGGAGGGCGTCCAGGTCTGGCCGCTGTCCGGCATGATCGCCCATCGTTTCGGCAAGGGGCGCATCGCGCTGATCGGCGAGGCCGCCCATGTCTTCCCGCCGATCGGGGCGCAGGGGCTGAACCTCAGCCTGCGCGATATCATGGCGCTGACCGAGATCCTCTGCGACAGGGCGGAATTGCCGGTGCCGGCCGATGCCGGCGAAAGCTTCGACCGCAAGCGCCGCGCCGATATCATGACGCGCACGGCCAGTGTCGATCTTCTCAACCGCTCGCTGCTTTCGGATTTCCTGCCGGTGCAGATGCTGCGGGCGGCCGGCCTGCATATCCTCTCTTCCATTCCGCCGTTGCGCAACATCGTCATGCGCGAGGGCATCGAGCCCGGCCGGGGCTTGCGCGATATTCCGGATGCGCTACGGCAAAAGCTGAAGCGGAAGAAGGCCTGAGCGGATCGCGATCAGCCAGAGCGAAACGCTGACGACCGAAAGCACCGTCGTGATCAGGATCGTTGCCGAGGCGCGCTCCTGCCAGACGCCATATTGCTGGCCGATGACGAAGACATTGGTCGCCGTCGGCAGGCAGGCGAGCAGCACGGCGGCGTGGATCCACACCGGCTCGAAACCGCCGACAACTGTCAGCGCCAGGAAAACCACGATCGGATGCAGGATCAGCTTCGCCGGCACGATATAGCCGATCTCAGCCGGGACGCGTTTCAGCGGCCGGAGCGCCAGCGTCACGCCCATGGCAAAGAGGGCGCAGGGAGCAGCGGCCTGGGCGAGGTAATCGACGAGGCGCTGGAATGCCAGCGGTTGATCGATGTGCAGGGCGGCGACTGCAAAGCCCGCCGCCGTCGACAGAATGAAGGGATGCAGCGCCACCTTCCGGGCGATATCGCCGGCAAGCCGACTGGGCGAACGTTTATCGTCGCCGGCCGCCGCCATCAGCGCCGGCGCCACGATAAAATGCAGCGCATTCTCGAAGCAGATGATCAGCGCCACCGGCACGGCAGCGCCTTCGCCGAGCGCGAGCAGCGCCAGGCCCGGCCCCATATAGCCGATATTGCCATAGGCGCCGGCAAAGGACTGGATGGTGCAGTCGGCGAGCGAATTGCCGCGCACGAGGCGGCCGATGACGAAAAGCAGAATGAACACCGCATAGGTCGCGGCGATATCGGTGACGATGAAATCGACGCGCGTCAGCTCTTCGATCGGCGTGCGCGAAACGAGCTTGAAGAACAGAGCGGGCAGGGCGGCATAGATGATGAAGGTGTTCAGCCATCCCAGCGCCTCGGCCGGCTGCTTCGTCGCCTTGGCGGCGATGTAACCGATCAGGATCAGGCCGAAGAACGGCAATAGCAGGCTGACGATATCGGCCAAGAGGTCTTCCAGTGCGCGGGGATCGACGGGTCAGGACCTGACTTACGCAATTCCAGCGAAACTGTGTAGCGGTTTAGCCTCCGGAATTGCATGAGAACAAATCGATAGGGCGTTTTCGTCAATGCAAGGAAAGACGGAAACGCTCTACAGACGGGAGGCGCTTTAGAACAGGGCCTGATCCGATAGCGGTCAGTAGTCCCAGAAGACCGGCACCCAGCGGAAGGCATCGCCGTCAACCGCCACATGGCAGACGGACGGGAACGGCAGGTGAGTGGCGACCAGCAGCTCGCCGGTCGCCGCCAGCTCCCGCAGGAGACCGACCCGGACGCGAGCCGCCTCCTCGGGGTCATGCTCGAAGCCGTTATGCCAGTCAGGTTGGTCGAACCCGACCGCGAACACCGCGTCGCCGGCAAATGTCAGCCTGTCGCCTCCGGACGCCATGCGGATCACGCTGTGTCCTGGGGTGTGGCCGCCGGTGCGGCGGGCGACGACCCCTGGCGCCACTTCGCACTCGTCATCGAACAGCCGCAGGTGGCTGCGGTACTCGTTGACGAACCGCTTGGCGGTCGCCCGAAGCGCATCCGGGAAGCCCGGCGGCATGCGGGTCTGGGAGAAATCGGGCGCTTCCCAGAACTTGACTTCGGCGGCCGCCAGGTGGATCCGCAGGTCGGGACGCAGCCGGTCCTTCACCCCGTCGACGAGAAGCCCGCCAATGTGGTCCATGTGCAAGTGAGTCAGCACCACGTCGGTCACGGATGCAAGATCGACGCCGGCGGCGTCCAGTCGGCTGATCAATTGCCCGGCCCGCGGCAGGTGCAAGTCCGGGTCCAGGCCCAGCCCAGCGTCGAGAAGTATGGTTTGCCCGCCGCTGCGCGCTACGACCACGTTCAGCGGCCAATCCAGCGAGTCTTGCGGCAGGAACATGTGGTTCAGCCAGGCTTCCCGGACCGCGGGCTCGGCGTTGTGTGCCAACATCGTGGTTGGGAGCGGCAGGACCCCATCGCTGATCACCAGCACCTCAATCTCGCCGATCTGCACCGCGTAGCGCGACGGCACCAGTTCGCCGGGCCCTGGTGCACCGGGATGTGACGTGTTTTCCAGGCTCTTATTTGTCGCGAGGCTCATGTTTGTCTCCTTCTGACCGCCGCCTTAAACACGGCACCGACGACGCTACAGTGAGGCCTGTTTTCGGTCGATTGGGTCGAGGGATAAGGGCGAGTATGGCCAAGGACAGGGCGAGCTATACCACCGCATAGGTCCTGTCATTCAGGTTGCGGGGCGTCGAAGCGCTGACTCTAACCGATCTGCATCAGGATCGGGAAGGTCTGCTGAAACCAGATGGCCACATCGCTGACCCATCCGAACAGAAAGGCGAGACCGGTCAATACGAGGAAGACACCCATTGCCTTTTCCACCGTGCCGAGATGCCGGCGGAAGCGCGACAGGAAGCGCATGAAGGCGCCGGAAAAGCCGGCGGCGATCCAGAAGGGGATCGCAAGGCCGAGCGAATAGACGGCAAGCAGCCCGGCGCCGGAGCCGACCGTCTCGCGCGAGGCGGCGACACCGAGAATCGCCCCGAGCACCGGCCCGATGCAGGGCGTCCAGCCAAAGGCGAAGGCAAGGCCCATGATATAGGCGCCGGTCAGCGTCGCCGGCTTGCCGCCGCCCTGGAAGCGCGCCTCGCGGGCAAGGACGCCGATTCGGAAGAGGCCGAGGAAATTCAGCCCCATGACGATGATGATCAGCCCGCCGAGCTTGGAGAGCAGGTCGAGATGCTGGCGAAGCGCCATGCCGATACTGGAAGCGCCGGCGCCGAGCGCCACGAAGACGGTGGCAAAGCCGAGCGTGAAGAGCAGGGCGGAGAACAACACGCCGCGCCGGACATCGGGCGCGACGGCAACCGCACCGCCGCCACGGAACTGCTCGACCGAAATGCCGGCCATATAGCAGAGATAGGGTGGGACGAGGGGAAGCACGCAGGGCGAAAGAAAGGAAAGCGCCCCGGCAATCAGCGCGCTCCACAGGGAAATATCGGCAATCGACACACATTCTCTCCGGCTGCAATCTGCATGATGTTCCTAGCTTTGCGAGGCCGGGATTGCCAATCACCTTTTTGCGCTTTGCTTAGCCTCGAACCGGTAGAGACGGAGAATGGGCGGATAATGGCCCGTAGATTTCCCAGCGATCGGGAGCGACAGGCCGCGGCCATAGAATGCTATTTCAGCGGCAAAAACAGTTCCGCGACCGCCTCATGCTCCGCCACCTCCGGAAAGAAGCTCAGCCGCTGGCAATAGATCGGGAAGTCGCGTGCTTCCTCGCCGCTCACCGGAAGCCAGTCGCGATAAAGATAGAGCGCGGCGGGCTCCAGATTGTCGGTGTTGCCGACGATGCGCAGCACCGCGCAACGTCCGCCGGGGATTTCGCCGGCCTTGACCTGCGCGCCGTTCGGCTCGATCGGTTGGTCGGTCCCGACACAGAGGTCCACGCTGTAATCGGCAGGCGAGGCAGGGCGCCGCTCGGACCGCCAGACATTGAAGGTCGGATTTGTCTTGGGGTGCAGGCCGGCGGCCTGGCGCCAGGCGATGAACCGCTGGATGGTGGCGCCGAGCGTCGCCGGGTCGCCCCGATGCTCGATAATCGCCACCGGTGTCGGAGGCACATTGCGAATCGTCACGTCGTCAGTGGTAAAAGTCTTCTGCATGCGCTTGCTCCTTGCGTTGTCGAGGGGCCCGAAGGCCGCAAGCCACGGCTCCCAGTCGGGAGATTTCCGGAACGACGAAGGCGATTGCCCGAACCGTTGCCGAAAGGCGCGGGCGAAGGCATCAGGTGCATCGTAACCGGCATCCATCGCTATATCGGTGACACTTTGGGCATCCCTGTAGGCCAGCCGGTGCGAAGCGCGCTTCATCCGGGCAAGCTGGATATAACGATACACGGATAGACCGAAGGTCGCCGTGAACTGCCGGTGGAAATGAAACTTCGAGAACGCCGCAACACCGCTCACCGTTTCCAGGTCCAGATCGTCGTCCAGATGCCGATCTATGTAGTCAAGCACCCGCTGCATCCGGTCATGGTAGTTTTGAAGCGCCGCCTTCATCGTTCCGTCCTCCGTGGCAGCATGAGATAAGCGCATGCCGACATGACGCGCTCGACCGATCTTGCGGTTTTGTCATGGGTCGCAGAACCTTGCCAAGGATTTTGGAGATGATGCTCGCATCCGCCGCCGCGCGCCTTTGAGGCTGCAGCCTGGATATGTGCCTTGCCCCCGCAAGATATTTACCTTGGCCCTTGGCCCCGCAAGATGTGCATTGCTCGCGCAAGAAATGTGCCGACTGCCGGAAAAAGCCGAATTTTTCGGTTGACCGCAATGGGTCGCCTGCCTATGTTCCGCCCACTTCCAGCCGGGGTGCTTCACACCCGCGGAGCGGGAGAGCGTAGCTCAGCTGGTAGAGCAACTGACTTTTAATCAGTAGGTCTCGGGTTCGAACCCCGACGCTCTCACCATTTCTAATCTTCAATATGACTGCCGCTAGCTGAGATCAGCAGTCAAAGGCGTCGCTGCTGTCGCGCACATGCACGTATGGTCTGGAAGGCAATCACAGCCAAACGCAGAATCACGCGACGGTTCAAAAATCAGCTTCGTCACAGGAACCAACTTCCACTGCGGTCCGTTTTCTTCTCACCAACATATAGGAGAAATCGATCATGGATTGGAATCGTGTCGAAGGAAATTGGAAGCAGGCGAAGGGCAAAATCAAGGAGCAGTGGGGCAAACTCACTGACGACGATCTCGACCAGATCGCCGGCAAGCGGGATCAGCTGGAAGGCAAGATCCAGGAGCGCTACGGCATCGAAAAGGACCGTGTCAGAAACGATGTCGATGATTGGTATGGCCGCCAGACTTGGTAATTACCTCAACAAAAGCCCGGTGAAAGCCGGGTTTTTGCCGTCGAAGGAGCTGAGGTGCAACCAGCTCTGCGAGGTTCCTTTGGAGCGATCAAGTCGGTCGGATGTTCATGAATATCCCCCAAAAGCCAGGAGAAGTGCGCCGACGGCGATAACGGCCAGAGCTGGCCAGTTCTGGGATATCCCGAGGAACCTGAGGCCTTGGCGCCGTGGTTCCAGCGTGCTGCCGCCTTGCGGCATGTGATGCGGATCGCTCGGTCTTCGACCAAGCGCCGACGAAAACAGAAAAACAAAGCCGCCGATTATGAGAGCGGCACCGATCAGGATTGCCCACATGGTGGCCTCCGCTAGTAACAGGGATTTTGGGTAAACCGGATTCGGACCTGTTCGTTCCGTGAAAGACTGCTGAGCAATCCTGGAGATCCCATGGACAAGACACCGAAAACGGCGATCCGCGGAATGATGTTGTACCTACTCGCTCTTCTCGTCCTGGGCGTTCTGGCCGGCGCCGCCTACACAATCTATGGCCATCCCGCCGATCCGTCTGAGCGACCAGCGGCTGAGACGATTCCGCAAAAAGCCACGGCTCCGCAGTAAAGCACATCACACCAACTATTTATTGATCACCCTTCGAGAAGAAACGGTGACCCGGGAAAGCACTTGCCACATCGGCTTCCCACCCGGTCAGGTCGTGTTGAAGCGCCCGGGTTCCACGGCAAGAAAGCCGCAAGCGGCAAGCAACATCGCTTTGGAAAGCAAGGCAGAAATTCCTGTCGCAAGTCGTTCCAACCAGCAGGGACCTTTATTTATAGGGAGAACAACCTGCGACACGGAATCAGCCTCTGCTGAGCGAAGCCGTTGCGGCATTATGTTACCCAACGCCGATGGCGCATCTAAAGCATGTCGCGCAAAAGTGTGCAGCGGTTTTCCCAGGCAAAGCGCGAAGCGCTTTTGCCAACGACATGCGTAAAAACAAAGACCTAAAGCGCGAGGAGCGAATCTGAAAGATCGCGACGCGCTTTAGAGAATTTCAAATACGTCATACTCAACGCCGCCCGGACACCGTCCGCCCTGCGCAACCGCGACGATTTGGTTGAGCCACGCATGCCGTGGCGCGGCCGTCTCGAAATAGGGCGTTGTCCGCAGATAGTATTCGGAGGCGTCGACCGCTTCGCCGCGTGCCAGACGCTCGTCAACGGCCGAGGTGGAGCGCCTGATGCCGCGATAGGTCATCAAGATCAGATCGTCATCGGCGACGAGCAGGAGCCTGGCATCCTGCTGAAACGTGCCGTCTGCACGCGCAAGCAGCAGATCGGAGCCGATCAGCGGCGACACTTCGCCTTTCAGGCGCTCGCCCTCAAAATATCCACCGGAAACGGAAAATATGCGGCGGCCTCCGGCCGGCGTCTGGCCGAGCTCCAGGGCCGGATGAAGTGTCATGAAAAGTCTGAATAAGGGCCGAGATTGCAGGGTCATGTCAGATCGCCTATTGTTGACTTCAACCCTAGCTACAAGCGCGCTGTCCCCAAAACGCGCTTTGCTTGTGAGCATCACAAGAAAAACTCATCAAAAGCGAAGAGATCATGCGGCCGCCGTTGGAGTCCTTGCGAATTCTGGAAGCGTGCGTTTCTGCCGGCAGCTTTGCCCGTGCGGCCGAGCGTTTATGTCTCACCCCAGCGGCAGTCAGCCTGCGTATCCGGTCGTTGGAGACCGAACTTGGTCAGCCGCTGTTCCAGCGTGCCGGGCGCCGCGTTGTCCCGACGGCTGCTGCCGCTGTTCTGGCGGGTCGAATTCGGGCTGCATTGGATGGCATCGCCGGCGCGCTTGATGAGTTCCAGGCGGCCATGCCACCGCTCCGGCTGACGGCGCCTCCGACATTCGCCTCGCGCTGGCTCGCACCGCGGCTGTCCCGCTATC
This sequence comes from Rhizobium sp. NZLR10, assembly GCF_019685125.1. NCBI lineage: Bacteria > Pseudomonadati > Pseudomonadota > Alphaproteobacteria > Hyphomicrobiales > Rhizobiaceae > Rhizobium > Rhizobium sp. NZLR10. The sequence goes on from NZ_JABDWE010000002.1 coordinate 271,700, forward strand.
ACTCAGTGGGAACATCACCGATCGAGGTCGACGTCTCCGCCGATATTCGCGATCCCAGCGCATTTGACGTCGCCATACGGACGGGGCGTGGCGGATGGGAAGGGCTTGACGAATATCGGCTCGCTCCGGTTGAGGCAACTCCGATGCTGGCGCCCTCACTGCTTGGAACGAGAACCCTGCACGGGCCGGATGAGCTGACGGATTTCGAGCTTTTGCCGCATCCGGATTGGCATGCCTGGTTCCAGGGCGCTCAATGCGAGACGCCGCCGGCTCTGCGGTTTGCGATGGTCGATTATCCCACGCACGAATTGGACGCCAGTGCGGCGGTGGCAGGCGTCGGCGTGGCGCTGTTGTCGCCGTCCATGTTTCGACCGCTTTTGGACAAGGGAGTGCTGATCGCACCCTTCCCATATGTGCTGACCGGGCCGGCCTGGCATTTCGCGTTAATGCGCACCGGCGACTCCCGCCTCGCGCCCAGGCAGCTCTGCGCATGGCTTTGTGAGCGGGCTCACGAGCCAGCCTGATAGGGAACAACCTGCGGCAGGCAAGATCGACAGCAGGCCAGCCCATCAATTTGGCTTCCCGGAAGCAATTGAGCCTCTATATCGCCCTCGGAAGTCGGAACAGAGGAGTTAGCGGACGATGGAGCATGCAGTCGTTATTGCCGGAGGGGGGCCGACCGGCCTGATGCTGGCGGGCGAATTGGCCTTGGCGGGCGTCGATGTCGCGATCATCGAACGCCGGCGGAACCAGGAGATCGTCGGTTCGCGCGCCGGCGGTCTGAGCGCGCGCACGCTCGAGGTTCTCGACCAGCGCGGCATCGTCGAGCGGTTTCTGGCGGAGGGCCAGATCGCCCAGGTCACCGGATTTGCGGTCACGCGGCTGGATATCAGCGATTTTCCGACCCGGCATAATTATGGTCTGGCGCTGCGGCAGAAGCATATTGAGCGCATTCTGGCCGGATGGGTCGGCGAGTTGCCGGTGCCGATCTATCGCGGCCGCGAACTGACGTCCTTTCAGCAGGACGACACCGGCGTCACCATCGAACTCTCCGATGGGGCTTCGTTGAGGGCAGGTTATCTCGTCGGCTGCGATGGCGGCCACAGTCTGGTTCGCAAGATGGCCGGCATTGAATTTCCAGGATGGGATGCGACGACGAGCAACATTCTCGCCGAGGCCGAGATGGAGGAGGAGCCGCCACTTGGCGTCCATCGCACCGCGCTCGGCATGCATGCCTTTGGCCGGGAGGAATATGAAATTCGCGACGGCAAGGTCGTCTTTGCCAGCGAAGGTCCGATCAATGTCATGGTGACGGAAAAGAATGCCAGCGCCACGAGCGAACCGACGCTCGGCGATCTCAAAGAAGGCCTGATCGCCGCATGCGGAACGGATTACGGAATCCATGGTCTGACCTGGATTTCCAGGTTCACCGACATGTCGCGGCAGGCGTCGGCCTACCGCAAGGGCCGCGTTCTCCTGGCTGGCGATGCCGCGCATGTGCATTCTCCGGTGGGCGGGCAGGGCCTCAATACCGGTGTGCAGGATGCCGTGAATCTGGGCTGGAAGCTGGCCCAGGTGGTGAAGTGCATATCGCCGGAAAGCTTGCTCGACACCTACCACGCCGAGCGCCATCCAGTGGCCGCCCGCGTGTTGCGGACGACGATGGCACAGGTCGCCTTGCAACGGACCGATGACCGAACCGAAGCCCTGCGGGACGTGGTCTTGGAGCTGCTCGCCATGCAGGAGCCGCGCAAAAGGATCGCCGCCGAAATGTCCGGCCTGGCCATCCACTACGACCTTGGCGACGGGCATCCGCTGCTCGGCCGCCGCATGCCCGACCTCGACCTCACCACGCTCGATGGCCCCTTGCGCGTCTATACGCTGCTCCAAAATGCGCGGCCGATGCTCGTGAATCTCGGCACGCCCGGCAGTCTCGACATCACGCCGTGGTCAGACCGCGTCCAGCTGGTTGACGCCGGCTGTGATGGTGCGTGGGAGCTGCCTGGGCTGGGTGCGGTCTCTGCACCGACTGCAATTTTGATCCGACCCGATGGCTATGTCGCGTGGGTCGGTGAGGGGACGCAGGATGGTCTGCGCGAGGCGATGAACAGCTGGTTCGGAGCGCCAGGCTGAAAATCGCAAGAAGCTAAAGCATGTCGCGCAAAAGTGTGCAGCGGTTTTCCCAGGCAAAGCGCGAAGCGCTTTTGCCGCAACGACATGCGTAAAAACAAAGACCTAAAGCGCGAGGAGCGAATCTGAAAGATCGCGACGCGCTTTAGGCGGCAAGCGAGATCGAGACGCAATCCGATAGCATCTCGGCCTCCGGCATCGGTTTGCCGCGACGCTCCCATGTCCGGCGGCTGATGCCGAAAGCCTCCCAGGGGCGCGCTTGGCTAAAAGAATTGGCGAGATAATCGGCTCTGGGAAGCGCGCCTGCGGCACGGCGTTGCTGCTCTTTCCGGCTTCGGTCCCGCTGCCGCCGCCTTTGTTTTTGAAGTTTTGCTCTTTTCCCTTTCGGCACATCGAAGGCCCCGATCGTGCGGATATCGAGGGCGCAGCGCTCCGAGTAGCTCAAATGCAGAGCGTGGCCGAGCGCGTCGGCCGACAGCGAGGAAAACCGCACCTTCGTTCTCTCGTAGATCACGTCCTCAATGTCGGCTTTCCCAGCCCAAGGCAGCCAGCGTGCCGCCCAGCCGAGAACCACGTCGACAAACGCTTCCTTGAATTCCACGAGGGCGAGGCTGGCGATCACCTCGACATAGATCAATGCGTCATCCGCCTCGGGCACGATGTCGCCATGGCGATGCCTTATCAATTTCTCGATCTCGCGCATCCGGCCGCGGAAGTGGTTCCAGCGGCCGCCCCGCGCGCGGCGCTGCACGGCCTTGTAACCCAGCAGGCAGTCGCCAACTTTGATGGCTGAAACTTCCCGGGCAAACCCATCCGGCTGATCGGATTTTGCAGCCCGCTTCCTGGATTGAGTCGCGTCATCTGCGGCAGTAGGACGATCCATCGATTTCCCTCACGATCGGCTCCGGGAGGCCGAAACGCTTGACTGTAAAGGACGTCGAGGGGGGTGATCCACACATCATTCGGTGGATCGTCAACAAAACGGGCATGAATCCCGGTGCGACCCCGATGCTTCACCATGGTTTTTCGAAGGGCGTGCGAGATTGCTTGTTTGTCGCGAGGAGTTAGTCGCGATCGAATAGCCGCGTTCCGAACTCAGGCGGGCAATTCACGAACCGCCGCCTTCAACCCACCCATCGCGACACGTCGCCAACGCCCGCTGCGGTCCTTTTGTCGGGCAGTAAGCCTAAATCATTCGCCGGATTTCGTTGACAAGAGGTGCCAGCTCGCGGTGGAAGCTTTTGATCATCGCTTGTAGAAACGGCCCAGGGCGTAGTTCGCCTTCATCGACCTCATATCCTGCATTGCGCGCCAGCATCGTGAGGAAGACCAGCTGGATACGTCCATTGCCCTCACGGAATGGATGGATCGCGTTGATTTCCCCCAAAAACCATGCGGAACCTTCGGCAAAGGCGTCCTTTGTTTCGGCCGTTGCGAGATATCCGCGGCTTGCCAATTGAGCAAACAGTCGTTTGGCCTCCGCCTCGATGTATTCGGGAAAACCGAACCAGTTGTCACCCTTGCCTGTGCGGATGGTACGAATATTCCCGGCCCAGCCGTATACATCCTGGAAAAAATGGTAGTGTAGCGCGCCATAATGCGCGAAATCCAAGTTGCCGTTCGGGAGGGATTCCGTGGCACGAGAGTCGAACATGAGCTGCTCGAATTGGTCAAGCTGATCCTGATCTTCGATATCGGCTTTATTGACCAGGACGTGAGTGCCCGGATAACAGAGCGGGTCCTCGACGGCATTGTAGCGGACCACCCGTCAGACTTTCTTGAAAGCTTTGACTATCTCTCGGCGGTAAGCGTCCCCCTTAAGGTCGCCGGACGTCAGTTTCTGCGACAGCGCCTTGGAACCGGCACTCAGCTTCAAACCTTCGACCTCGGCAAATTTCGCCGCCTTCTTTTCACCGATCGGACGTGTGACAAATCGACCGGATTCAGCAGGCCGACCTGATTTCGTTTCTTTTGTCATATCGCATCGTAACATCCAGCCAACCCTCACGCGATCATAATTATCGGAGCCGCGGCCAGATTCGTCCGGCTGTCGCCGCGAGGACAAACCGGTCGAGCCGCCACAACTTCCGTCAGTGACGTCTTACTCAGCGAAAGCCGAAGAAACTCAAAATCGCGAGCACGATAACGACAGCGCCGACAAGCCAGATCAAATTGTTCATTGGGAACCGTTCTCCTGTTTGAATTGAGCCAACCGTGACCCGTTGACCTAACTGCGGGCGGGGCTTGCGGTTCCCTAACCATTCCCGTTGCTGCAGCGCGCCTCACGACGCGGTGATACCGCGGCTGCTCTCCTGGGAAGCGGGGTTCAGCAGCATCTCGCACTTCGGCGGCCCGGCAATCTCAGCGAAGCGCTGAACGAATGTCGGGCGCCAGCGCCATCAATAACTGCACGAGCGCGCGTTACCGGGCCTGAAGCCACCCGCGCATGCCGGGTTTACCGATGTATCCCGTTGATACTGAAAATCTTCGCGATCGTGCTTGCTGGGCGAGGTGCAGGAAGACGTGATCGCAGACACACCGATCAGCATTCCGGCAGCCACCAATGTGAGAAATCGATTCATTGAACGTCTCCTTGCGAGGTTGATCCTGGTCACAATCTACCATGCCGTCACGTTAGCTTGTGGAGCCTTGAAGCTAGATCGCTGATCAATTCACTCAAGATAATCTGATCGAGCTATTCTGTCATTATGGAAGTAGTTGCCGATGGTTTCAGCGAAAAACAGCCGTTTTTGTCTTGAATAAATTATGGTTTTTCAGTAATATTATCCCATAAAAAAGTAATATAAATGGGAGGAATACTATGAATGAAACTCGGTTCGATCCGGTTTTGCTTCATCGTCAGCATTTCATCGCTGAGATCACGTGTCTCGATGAAATCTTCGATATTCTCGGTGAATGGCCGGAGGACAAGCGAGGTCTGGCATATGACACGCTGTTGAAGGCGTGCAGAGACACGGCCAGCGGCCGTTTCCCGCTGAGTGCTGCGCGCGAGAATTTCCGGCGGTTTCTGAAGATGTCGGGTGTGCTGGCCAAGGTCGAGGGCGCCCCCAAATTCGAACAGCTGATGGGCGATCGAAATATCGGCAATGCCTGATGATACTGAGTAGGCAGGGGCGCGCCGTCACATCATGTGCGGCGCGTCTTGCGTTCGATGTCGGCTGCCCCGCCCTCGCCACAAAGCGTCACGTCAAGCATGCCCGCCATTCGCCCATTCGCATCGGAAGACCATCATAGGCTTCGAAAACCCCTTGAGCCGACGGCGCGTGGCGTGGCCGAAGAGATCGGCGGCACCATACTCCCGAAAAATATTCTCCGAGACGAGAATCTGGTCGCTGGCGGCAACCGCACAAAGGCGCGCCGCAAGCTGCACCGTCGATCCGAAGAGGTCATTGCTGTCCTCGACCGGCTCGCCGCAATCAAGCCCGATGCGGATGTGGATCGGCTCGGCGTTTCCGCCGTTGTAACGCTTGAATTCCTGCTGGATCGTCATGGCGCATTCGACGGCGGCTGATGTGGCGGAAAAGGCGGCCATGATGCCGTCGCCGGTGTGTTTCACTTCCCGGCCTGACGTTTGGCCAAGGCATCGGCGCACGATCGCGTCATGGGCTCTCACCATTTCGGTCCCTATGCGGTCGCCGAGCCGCGCCGTCATCTCGGTCGATCCGACGATATCGGTGAAGAGGATTGCCCGGTGGCCGGGATCCACCTGCGCCGAGGATTGGCCAGCCGCCGGCTCGAGGTCATGAATTCGGCCGAGAAAAGCCTCGACCGCAGACAACGCGACCTCGACGATCTCGTTGGCGACGAAACCGTGCGCATCGCGATGCACACATTGGGCGGTCTCCATGTCAGGCGCATCGACGAGACAGAAGACGGTCCCGCGCTGCTGGTCGAACCAATAGGTGAGAAATTTGACGTCGTAGCGATCCTGAATGTCGAGATCCATGCGGTGCGCCCGGGCAACGTCGGCCGCCGACGTTCCCTCGAGAAAGTGCCGGTCCATGAAGATAGGCATCGCGCGTCCTCCCAGAAGGGATGGCATTGTACGATCTGGATGCGGCTGCGTCCACCTTTGGGACAATCAATATCCGATCATTTCGGCCTGTTGCTTCCAGAAATGCCAATGAAATCCTGTCAGTTCTATAGAATACTAGGGAAGAGATTGATTTTAATGAGTAGGTTCGGGAGGGAAAGCCTGATATTTACCATAATCTGTCGTTTGATAACTGATCGCCGGGTTCTCTGCGCCGATCGGGACGGTTCAAAGGTTGCATGTTCTCAAAGCGCCTGGCTGGAGGGACGAGGAGACATAGTTGCCCCGCAGGCGAGCGGCCCGCCAACGGCACGCAAATTGCATCGTTACTGGTACGCTCACCGAAATTGGGAAAAGCTGTAGCAAAGTGAGACAGACGGCACATTTTCGACCGGTCGGCTTGGCCTCAATAGGGCTCGGCCATTATGCCGTTATTAACTCTGTGTGGGATGCCGCGCGCACGCTGCTGCACGATTGGCCAGTAGACGACGGCGAAGAATATTTCGAAGCCGTGAAATCCTGCCTGGATGCGATCATCGGCGATCTCCCGCCGGATGAGGTGCGGGCATCCTTCATCAGGGCTGCGCAGGAAGCCGGCATCGCCGTCATCGAAGCTGCGGACTGAACGCCCGCCGTGTTTCTACCCCAGGCTCCGGCCTGATCCCGTTGAACACCCAAATCCCTCCCGACTTGACTTTTCCGGCCGAGGTTCTATTTTAGAACAAATCAGGAACATCGGAGATGGTCATGACGCATACGGAACAGGTGATCGCCAACGCCCTAGCTCTTGTCGAAGCGTCCCGCGCGGCGCGCGAGCGGGATCAGCTGCGGCGCGCCGCCTGGCAGAGAAAGGTCGAACTCAGCCGGCCGCTGCCGCCCTTGCCACGCCCGGTTCAATTGCCACTGGCGCTAAACTGATGCAGCCGGCAAAGATCTTGCAACCCGAGCCGGCTTGGCCCGATTCAGCGCGGCCCGATCCGGCTTGGCCCGATACAGCTTGGCCAGATCCGGCGTGGGAAGTCGAAGCCGTGCTTGCCTGGCATGACGACGATGCCAAGGCGGCGATCCGCTCGCTGCTCGACGACTGCAAACATCTGCGCCAGCAACTGGCGCTGGCGGAGAGAGCGATCAGCCGGGGAATGACCCGCGGTTGGACGCCGCGATACGAGCGCGACGCCCTCTGAAACATCTGCGCTGCGCGCCATTGGGGATCGGCGATCCGCCTGGCGGCGGGGCGACCGGCAGCCTGGAACGGGATGGTTTCAGGCCGGGTCCGCCTCAAATAGAATTCTGCTCCAAGCGGCTCAGGCATCATGTTCCAAGGCCGACATTTGCCAGATAGGCATCCAGCGCCAAGGCATCAGACGATCCGACGATGGCGCCGACATAGCCGTCCGGGCGCACGAGCGCCCAGTCACCTGGGGTCAGAGCGTAGGCGTCACGGAAGTGCCCGGCTTTATCAAGGATATCGCCGCGCCGGCCGATCCTGTGGATGTGCAATCCGCTGCGCGGCGGCACAGTGACTTGCTCGACCTCGTAGCCGAGCAGCGTCCAGTGCGCGCCGCTGAACAGTTCGAACAGCCGTCTCGGCTGGCCGGCCGCACCCGTGAGCGGCGCATCCGGCGCGCGGTCGCCCGCCAGCAGGCCGCCGCGGCGCTCCGGCTTTTCCAGCGCGATGGAGGATTCGGGATAGCCGATATCCAACTGATGGACCTCGCGGCCGCGCCGCATCTCGCCCCGCTTGAGTTGGTCGAGAAGATCTGTGGCAAGACCCAACATCGCCGCGGCGACCGGGCGACGCTCTTCCTCATAGCTGTCGAGCAGTGCATCAGGGCCGCCGGCGACGACTGCAGCCAGCTTCCATCCGAGATTATAGGCGTCCTGAACGCTGGTATTGAGGCCCTGTCCGCCGGTCGGCGGATGCGTATGGGCAGCATCGCCGACCAGGAACACGCGGCCGAGCCGGTAGCGATCGGCAAGCCGGGCGTTCATGGTGAAGGCCGAAGCCCAGGAGACCGAGTGGACGTGAATATCGTCGCGGCCGGTGCGCTCCGCGACCAAGGCGGTCAACCATGAAGCGGAAAGGTCGATCTCGCCTTCGAGCGGAATGGGTCCCTGGATCTGGAACAGTTCCGTTCCCGCGAGCGGGCAAAGTGCGATCTGTCGCCGCATGTCGCCTTCGCCGAAGCGATGCCAGGCGTCGCGCTCCAACCCCGTCAGCATGACATCGGCGACGATGGCGCGCACGCCGAGCGTCTTGCCGGGAAAACCGATATCAAGCGCGTGGCGTACGAAGCTGCGCCCGCCATCCGCGCCGATGAGCCATCGCGCCTGAATAGTCTCTTCGCCAAATGGTCCCGTGAGCCGCGCCGTCACGCTTGCCTCGTGCTGTTCGAAGCCGATGAGTTCGCATCCGAACTCCGGCTGGTGCCCCAGTTCGAGCAGGCGCTCGCGCATCACGCCTTCGGTCAGGAACTGCGGCACCATCAGCGGAAGATGGTAGGGCTCGGCGGGCGTCGGCTCCCCACGCAGCACGGCTTCGGATTCGCTGAAGATTCCGTCGTCGCGATATTCTCGCTGCAGGGGATAGGCGCCGCCGAGCGCGACGATCTGGTCGAGAATGCCGAGATCCTCGAAGACCTCCTGCGTTCTTGGCTGAATTCCCTTGCCGCGGGAGCCGCGGAACGGGTCGTTCAATTTCTCGATCAGGCGGAAGGATACGCCGCGCCGCGCCAGCTCGATCGCCAGCGTCAGCCCGGCCGCGCCGGCGCCTGATATCAGCACGTCGACTGAAGAATTCTGTGTCATTGCGATCTCCATATGTGTATTATGCACATAATAGGAGAATGGATATGGCGTCAACAAAAAACGTGCAAAATACACATATTTCCGAAAGGTTGCGCGAGTTGCATAGGGCATTGATCGAGATCGTCAGCGTCATGAACCGGCCCCAGCGCGATGAGCAGATGGTCCGCGAGGCCGGTATTTCGCTCGATCGCGCCCTGTTTCCGCTGCTGGTCACGGTGGAACGGCTTGGTCCGATCGGGGTGGTCGAACTTGCCGATCGCGCCGGGCGTGACTACACCACCGTCAGCCGCCAGGTCGCCAAGCTTGAAAGTCTTGATCTGGTGGAGCGCCGCGGCAGTACTGCGGATCGGCGCGTGCGCGAGGCGGTCATTAGCCCGAAGGGCAAGGCGATGACCGATCGCATCGACGCCGCGCGCGAGCGCATGGGCCGCGCCATCTTCGAGCGCTGGGACGAGCACGACTTCAATGAACTGGTGCGGCTGATGCGGAAGTTCGCCCGTGATATTAGTGGCAATATCGGCAATGGCGCCGAGGAGCCGCAGACAGAAGGCGGCTGACCGGCGGACGACCCGAGAGGCAATGTCAAAGCACTTTGGCGGCCGTGACTTCGACTTCCACGAGGAATTCGGGGCGGGTGAAGCCGCTGATGATGATCAGCGTCGAGGCCGGCTTCGGATCGAGTGTATAGCGATCGCGCATGGCCATATAGGCAGGGAAATCCTCACGCTTCGTCACGAAGCCTGAGATGCGGATGACGTCGGCAAAACTCATTTCCGCCTCGGCGAGAATTGCTTTGATGGCCTCGAAGCAAAGTTCTGCCTGTGCGCCGATATCTTCCGGCACTTTCTCGTCGAGACCGATCCCGAGCTGCCCCGAGGTCACGAGCAGCGAGGCCCCGGCCGGCACCAGCAGCCCGTGATTGTAATTTCCGAATGGACGACGGACAGACGCCGGATTGAAAATCTTCTTCATGGGCATTCCTTGCTTCAATGAGGATGCTACCACGACCAACCACCCGGTCGGGTCTTAAAACCGCTCCATCGCCATCTTTACCTTCTCCAAAAACCTGGCCCGGGTTTCCGGCGTGCAGTTGTTCATGTCGTAATGGGCAAGAAAGGTGACCGGCCGCAGCGGATTGATCTGCGCCCTCAGCACACGCTTGACGATCTTCTTCGGCGGGTTGCCGGCGGCGAAGGCGCGAAACGGCGTCGCGCCGTATGTCAGCACGGCCGCGAGTTTCCTGATGTGGCGCAGCCGCGATTCCACCTTGCCGTCGACCAACTCGAAGGAGACGCCAGGAAGCCAGACGCGGTCAAAATAACCCTTCAGGATCGCCGGAAAACCGAAATTCCAGATCGGCGTCACCAGCACCAGCGCTTCGGCCTGCTTCAGCCGCTCGACATAGGATTTCACCAGCGCGGTATTGCCGGGATAATCGTGATAGGCGAGCCGGTCGTGGCGGGAGAGCACCGGATCGAAATTCTCGGCATAGAGATCGCACGCATCCACCTCGTGACCGGCCTCTCGCAGGCTTTCCAGCGTCTGTTTGTAGAGCGCCTTGCCGTAGCTTTCCTCGACCGGATGCGAATGAAGCACGAGAACTCTCATTAGGCCTCCATGACGCTCGCAAGCCCGGGGAAGAGATAATTCTTGCCGGCATTGAAATCGAAATCGGGATTCTCCCAGGCGATCATCTTGCCGGGGTTCAATAGCCCTCTCGGGTCCGTTTCCTGCTTGAAGGCGAGCTGTACTTTGTCGGTGCGCTTCATGCCGCCTTCCTCTAGCGTATAGCGATGCGGATTGAAGATCGGGCAGCCGTGATCCTGGTGGATCTTGATGATCTCCTCGAGGCGCTCCTCCGTGGTATAGCGCACCAGCGGCAGGCCGGAGCATTGGATCTGCCCGTCGAACCTGATGAATTCGAGATGTCCAGGCACTTCGTCGCCGAAGATCTCGACCATCTTGGCAACCTTGGCGACGTGATCCGGGCCTGGATACTGAACCTGCAGATAGGTGAAGCCGGGATCGACCTTCAGCGCACGCAGCGTCGTGTGGTTCCAGGCAAGCTCATAGGCATGCGGAATACCTTTCATGCTTTCGACCGTGTCGGAGCGGAAGATGATCTCGCCCTTGTTGGCGGCGGCAAAGGCGAGGAAAGCGTCCATCGAATGCGGCGCGATCATCAGCACCACCACTGACTGGCCCTTGCGGATATAGGGCCTGTGGCGGGTGAAATAGTCGTGCGGGATCGGTGCCGCGATCGGCGCGATTTCCTTGACGAGGATGCCGTTGCATTTGGCCAGCGCATCCGAGAAGCGCACCGATGCCATGAAGTCGTCATAGCCGACAAGCACGTCGACCCAATCATAGGCAGGGGCGAGCGGCATTTCGATTTCGGTGATGATCCCGTTGGTGCCGTAGGCATGGCTGACCTTCTGCAGGTCCCAGCCAGTCAGGTCGAGCACGCGCGGCTCGGCCTCCATGGTGACGACGCGCAGACGCAGGATATTGCCGAGATCGCGCAGACCGCCCCAGGTGATCGACCCGACGCCGCCGGAGCCGCCGGCGATAAAGCCGCCGACCGTCGCCGTCTGCGCCGTCGACGGGTGGAAGCGCAGCTCCTGGCCGGAATGCGCTTTGGTCTGCTTGTCGAGCTGGGCAATGACGATGCCCGGTTCGCAGACAACCCGGCCGGGATGGATTTCCTTGATTTTGTCCATGGCGGCAAGGTTGAGCACAATGCCGCCGGAAAGTGGCATGGCCTGGCCGTAATTGCCGGTGCCGGCACCGCGCGGCGTTACCGGCACGCCGTGCGCGAAAGCGACCTTCAGCGCCCGGATGACCTCTTCTTCGTTTTTCGGCGTGACGACGAGATCGGCCGTGACATTGTCGAGCTGCGCCTTCAGGATCGGCGAATACCAGTAGAAATCGCGGCTTTTCTGACGCACCAGCGCCGGATTGTCCTCGACGGCGATGCCTTCGAGTTGCTTTTTGATCGTCTGATAATCCGGCATGTCAGGCTCCAACGACGCTGTCGAGTTCACGGTAGTCCGGCAGGCTGCGGTCGATCACCTTGCCGCGGCGAAGCACGACGCGGTCAGACTGCGGACGGGAAAGAAATTCGCTCCAGCGCCGGGCGCTGAAGAGCACGAGATCGGCCAAGGCGCCAGCGGCGATGCGCCCCTTGTCGGGCCGGCCGAGAATATCCGCAGGCGAGGTGGTGACGACGCGCGCGGCCGTGTCTAGCGGATGATCGAGATGCAGAATGCGCACCGCCTCGCGCAACACCTCGACCGGGTCGAGATCACCATACGCATAGAAGGGATCACGCGTATTGTCGGAGGCCACTGCCGTCGCAACGCCGGCCGCCGCCAGTTCCTTGAACAGGGTGACGCCGCGCCAGCGAGGCGTCCGGCCGGGGTAGCGGTCCTGCAGATAGAGGTTGCACATCGGCAGCGAGACGATGGAAAGGCCGGCTTTTGCGACGAGCTCGACCGTGCGTTTTGCCGTCTCCTCGTCCTGCCTGGCGAGCGAGCAGCAATGGCCTGATGTCACCTTGCCGTCGAACCGATTGCGCAGCACGGCTTGTGCGATCGCCTTCAGCGTCTCGGCGGCAGGATCGTCGCTCTCGTCGACATGAAGATCGACGTCGAGGCCGTTATCGGCGGCAGCCCTGAAAAGCACATCGAGTTGGCTGTCGAGATCGGCGGTCATCCGGGTGACGCCGCCGATCAGCCCGCCTTTTTCGCGGACGACGGTGACCAGGTCGGCGAAATAGGTCGCGTCCACCATATTTTCCAGCGGGAAGAGCGCCACCGCCTGCAGCGTAATCCTGTCTTTCCAGGCCTCGCGCATCTCGGCAAAAACCTCGAAGGAAATACGGTGCTGCGGCGCCAGCGAATCGAGATGCGTGCGGATCAGGCTGGTGCCGTGCGCATAGGCCGAACGCAGCGAGAATTCCATGCGCTTGCTGACATCAGCCGCCGACCAGTGCGCCTCCCGGTCCGTCCGCACCGCGTCCAGGGCGCCGATGAAGGTGCCGTCGGGATTGGCGTTGCGCGGCCAGATATGCCCCTTGTCGAGATGGGTGTGCATGTCGGTGAAGCAGGGCCAGACCATGCCGTCCTTCAGATCGGATCGTGGTAATTCCACCGGCGCTGCGCCCGCCGGCAGCAGCGCGGAGATGACGCCATCGGCGATGACGATATCCGCCTTGACCAGCCCGTCGATCGCCGGCGCGTCAAATCCCTCGACGGCGACGGCAGGCAGCGTCGCATTGCTCAGCACGAAGCGGCCGGCATTGGGCGGCGAAAGGAAGGAATAGGTCATCAGTTTTCTCGTTTCAGGCTGCTCTCATGCCAACGGTGCAGGGCGAGCCAGGAAATGAAGGAGGTGACGGCGAAGATCGCCACGCCAAGCAGGGAGAGCATCAGCAGCGCGGCGAAGAGGCGCGGAATGTTGAGCCGATATTGTGCTTCGAGCAGCCGGAAGGCGAGGCCGGAGCCGGCGCCAGCCGAGCCTGCCGCGAATTCTGCGACGACGGCGGCGATCAGCGCCAGACCGCCGCCGATCCTGAGGCCCGTCATGAAATAGGGTTGGGCGGCGGGCAGTTTCAGAAAGAGCAGCGTCTGCCAGCGCGAGGCGCCGTAAAGCTCGAAGAGGTTGATGAGATTGTGGTCGACGCTCTTCAGCCCCTGGACCATGTTCGAAAGGATCGGGAAGAAGGCGACGAGGAAGGCGCAGATCAGCAGCGCCACCTGGGTCGACGGCGCATAGATCAGGATCAGCGGCGAGATCGCCACGACAGGCGTCACCTGCAGGATGACGGCAAGCGGATAGAAGGCAAGCTCGATCCAGCGCGACTGCACCAGGAAGATCGCAAAGCCGACGCCGCCGACAAGGGCCAGCATCAGCGACAGGAAGGTGATCTTGGTGGTCACCCAGAGGGCAGGGGCAAGCGTACCCCAGTCCGTCACGAAAGCGTTTGCCACTGCGGCCGGACCCGGCAGGATATAGGGCGGCACGCCCGAGAGCTTCACATAGGCGTACCAGATCAGGATCAGCAGGCCGATAACGAGGAAGGGGATGGTGATGCGCAGGGCGAGATCGCGGCGCCTTGCGCCTGCGACATGGGGAATGGCATTTGCAGCAAGGTGAGGGAGCTGCGGCGGCGTATCAGTTTGGTCACGCATCAATGCTCTCCCGCCGCGTTGATTGCCCCGATCAGCGAAAGGGAGACCGTCTCACACGCCTTCCGGTATTCTTCCGAGGTGCGGTAATGCTCGTCGCGTTCCAGGCTGGTGGTCAGAGGAACATCGGCATGCACGCGTCCGGGCCTTGCCTTCATCACAACGATGCGGTTCGAGAGATAGGCGGACTCGAAGACCGAATGGGTGACGAAGATGACGGTGATGCCGGTCGCCTTCCAGAGCCGCAGCACGTCGTCGTTCAGCCTCTGCCGAGTGATTTCGTCAAGCGCCGCGAAGGGCTCGTCCATCAAAAGCAGCTTCGGTTTCGTCACCAGCGCGCGGGCGATAGAGACGCGCATCTTCATGCCGCCGGAAAGTTCGCGTGGATAGGCTTTGGCGAAATCCTGGAGGCCGACGGTGGTCAGCACCTGCATGATTTCTGCATGCGCTGACGCCTTCGAAATCCGCCTCAACCTCAGCGGCAGGTGGACATTGTCGAACACGTTCTTCCACGGCATCAGCGTCGGCTCCTGGAAGACGAAGCCGATATCGCCCTCCGGCAGGCCCTTCGAATTGATGCGCGAACTCGGCCAGCCGATCGTTCCCGACGTCACGTCGCCAAGGCCGGCGATGATGCGCAGCGCCGTCGACTTACCGCAGCCGGAAGGGCCGAGCAGGCTGACGAACTCGCCGCTTTCGACAGTGAGCGACATGTCGGAAAGGGCAACGGTGCCGCTGGAAAAGACCTTCGAGACCGACTGCATCGCGACCAGCGGCCGCTTGCGCGTCTCTTGCGGGGATCGGGCCTGGGCTTCTGCTAAGGGCATGCCTGTCTCATTCACCAGGGGAGGATGGGGTCCGCCACCTCAGGCGGACCATCGGCCGACGTCGGAGGGCTTACTTCTTCATCGCCATTCCGGTGCTCTTGCAGACGAATTTCGTCGTGAAGGCCTTGGTGTAGTCGGTCTCCGGCTTGAACACCTTGATCGCCACCATCTCGTCGAAGAACGCCTTGTAATGCGCGTCGGTGATGCAGCCGATGCCCTTGTCCAGGCTGTCACCGGATTCGATGATGCCGTATTCCTTCATTTTGGCGATGGAGTAGGCGATCTGGCCATCCGTCATTTCAGGATTGTCCTTCTTGATCAGCTCGTTCGCCTTGCTGTTGTCGCCGTAGAGGTAGTTGTACCAGCCCTCGATCGAAGCATCGACGAAACGCTGGACGACATCCGGTTTGCTGTCGACCATCGTCTGCGTGGTGGTGATCATCGTCGAATAGGGCGAATAGCCGTTATCGGCGAGCAGGAAGACCTTCGGTTCGAAGCCGGCCTGCTTCTGGATCTCGTAGGGCTCGGAGGTGAGGTAACCCTGCTGGGCGGATTCCTTGTCGGCAAGGAATGGCGCGGGGCTGAAATTGTAGGGCTTGTACTGCTCGTCCTTGAAGCCCTTGTAGTTCGCCTTCATCCATTCGAAATAGGTGAGGTAACCGTCCTTGCCGAGAAACAAGGTCTTGAGCTTGGCGAGGTCCGCGAATTTGTCGATACCCATGTCCGGATGGGCGATCAGGACCTGCGGATCCTTCTGGAAGATCGCTGCGACGTCGACCAGCGGGATGCCCTGTTCGACAGCCGATATCTCGCCCTGCGGCCCACCCATGTAGAAATCGATCTTGCCGGAGATCAGCAGCGCGCTGTTGGCCGCGTTCGGGCCACCCTGGACGATGGTGACGTCGAGGCCGTGTTTCGCATAGGTGCCGTCGGCGACCGCCTGGTAGAAGCCGCCGTGCTCGGCCTGCGCCAGCCAGTTCGTGCCGTAGCTTACCTTATCGGCCGCATGCGCCGAGACAGCAGCGGCGAGCGCGCCGCCAAGGCCGATGAGCGCGGAAAAGACCGTATTCTTCAGTGCATTGGGCATGATCAGCGTTCCCCTTCTGAGTTCGGAACGCCCATTGCGACGCCCGATTTTCTTCATTGGAGCGATTGCTTTGCTCTTTGAAAAGCATCAAATTTCGTGCGCAATGATGCCTTTTCGGCATCTCATCAGAAGCCTGTGCCTAATTTGTGCTGTCTGCTTTAATTTTATGCAACGAGGTTGCGATGCTGCACTCCAGAAAGCTTATCTACATCAATGAGATCGCGCGCTCCGGCTCGATCCGCAAAGCCGCAGCGCGGCTGAACGTGGCGTCATCGGCGATCAACCGGCAGATTCTGGCGCTGGAGGAGGAAATGGGCGCTCCGCTCTTCGAGCGCCTGCCGCGCGGCCTGCGCCTGACGGCGGCCGGTGAACTCTGCATCGAACATATTCGCGAGGTGCTGAAGAATTACGAGCGGCTGGAGGGGCGCATCCGCAGCCTGAAGATGCAGCAGGCGGGCAAGATCCGCCTGGTCACCACGGTCGGCCTTGCCGCTGGGCCGCTGCCGGAGATCATCGCCCGGTTCCAGTCGGAACATCCGCGCGTCTTCATGCAACTGCGCAATGATGCCGGCACGACAACGGTCAATCCGGTGCTGTCGGGCGAGGTGGATATCGGCCTCGGCTTCAATATCCCGGCGACACCCGGCATTCGAACGCTCGGCAGTTTCGATATTCCGATCGGCGTGGTGCTGCCGCCCGGCCATCACCTGATCGGTTCGGGTCCGATCAACCTAGCCGATATCGTCCAGGAACGCCTGGTGCTGGCCCAGCAAGGCACCAGCCTGCGTGAAGTGATCAACCTGGCGCTGGCGCGTCTCGATGTGCATGTCGAGCCGGTGCTTGAAACCAATGCGTCGGAGATGCTGAAGAAGCTGGTCAAGTCAGGGGCGGGGCTGACGATGCTGAACCCGCTCGACGTCATTACCGAATGCCGGCAGGGCGAGCTCGTCTTCCGGGCGATTGCTGAACCGCACGCGCGCCAGCAGCCGATGAAGCTTTTTGCCCGCGCCCGTGCGCCGCTCGATTCCGCCACCAGCCTGTTCGTTGAATATCTGCTGGCCGAACTTGCCGGCCTCGTGCAGGAACTGCAGGCCAAGGGCCATATCGCGATGGAAAAGCCGATCACCCAGTAGGTCGCCCTGGCCGGCGCTATTGTGAATAAAGGTTGGAAAGCGGATAGCGCGTCAGGTCGTAAAGCAACTCGATGAAGCCCCTGACTTGATGGCGGCAGATCGCTTCGCCTTTTTTGACGGTTCCGAGCGAGGCGTCGCCGACGACGCCGTTCGGATTGAGGTCGTGGGCGATCCAGGCGAGCGAATGGGGCGGCAGCGGCTGGATGTATTTCGATTGCTCGCGCATCCATTCGGCCTTGGACGCAAAATTCTGCGCCTTGTCCATCCGCACCAGATCGGGGCGGAAATGGAGCATCAGCGAGGTCTCGACCTCGCCGCCATGGATGCCGTATTTCAACTCGTGCTCGCTGATCATGCCTTCGGGATGGCCGAAGCGGCCCCATTGCGTCGAGATGACGGCCATCTGGTAGCGGACGCGCAGCTCGCGCGCGACGATACTCATGATGTCGACATTGCCGCCATGCGAATTGACGATGACCATCTTGCGGATGCCGGCTTCGGCAACCTTGGCGCCGATCGCCGTCCAGACTGGAATGAGCAGCTCAGCGCCGAGCGACAGCGTTCCCGGTCCGTAGATATGTTCGTTCGCCTTGCCGATCTCTTGCGTCGGCAGAACCAGGAAATCGAGATCGTCAGGCTTCTGCTTTCGCAGTTCGGCCAGCATGCCGTTGGCGATCGCCACATCGGTCGCGATCGGCAGGTGCGGGCCGTGCTGTTCCGTCGAGGCGATCGGCAGGATGGCAATGGTCGTATTGGCCGAAAGTCCGGCGAAATCGGAGCTGTTCAGTTCGTTCCAGTAAAATGGCATTGCCATCGCCGCGCCTCTCATTGCCGTTTCGACAGTGAGTAGGAAATATCGCTGCACGCGAAAAGCATCAATTTGCGCCCGCACCGATGCCTTTTTGCGGATGATACAGCAACGAGGGCCGCGCAGAGGGCAGAGAGCGGGGGCAGGCGGTAACCATTGCATAAGCCCTGGATGCGGCTGGGAACTCACTGGAGCCATTGCGCCGGCGCGCCTGCAATGGTTTTCTAGCGCCTCTGCAATTCAACGCTCTCCGGTGATTCCCAATGTTCGATATTCTGTGGCGCGGCCTGGCGATCGGTGCTGGCGCAACCATCCTCATGGACCTCTGGGCGATCGTGCTCACCAAGGTTTTCGGCCAGACGGCGCCCAATTGGGCCCCGGTCGGCCGCTGGTTCTGGCACCTTCGCCGCGGCAAGGTCTTTCACGACAGCATCGCCGATGCCGAGCCCTATACGCATGAACTGGCGCTCGGCTGGATCAGCCACTACGCCGTCGGCATTCTCTATGGCTTGATCTTTGCGCTCATCATGGGGCAGGCGTGGCTGGCGGCACCGACATTTCTCCCCGCCTGGATCTTCGGTATTCTCACCGTCGGAGCAGGGTGGTTCCTGCTGCAGCCCGGCCTCGGCATCGGCTGGGCCGCATCGAAACATCCGACGCCGAACAAGGTGCGGTGCTTCAATTTGCTCGCGCATACGGTTTTTGCGCTCGGGCTCTACGGCACGGCGCTGATCATTCGCTGAGACTGAGGCCTGCCCCTCACCCAGCCAACCGGGGTCGAGCCACTCGTCTCGACCCGTCCTTCGGACCGCCGTAAAAAACGGGGAGAGGGGACGTGCCGTGCGAGAGCTAGCGGGGAACGGAGAGGTCGCGGCTTGTCCCCTTCGCCCCGTTTACGGGGAGAAGGTGGCGGCAGCCGGATGAGGGGCCGCCGTCCGCGCGAACCTCGCCCTACCGCGCCGCCCAGTTGGCGCCGCGGCGGAAGATGGTCTTCATCTCGGGCACGTCGAATTCCTTGGCCTGGTGGCCGAGTGAAGAATAGAAGACCCGGCCCTTGCCGTATTTCCGCTTCCAGACGACGGGCATGACGACGCCGTCGATCCAGTAGGCGTGGTTGCCGGTGAATTTGGTCGTCGCCAGAACCTCGTTCGAGGGGTCGACATGCATGTAATATTGCTCCGACGTGTAGGGGAAATCGGCAATGCCCTCCATCAGCGGATCGTCGGGCCGGGTGATGTTGACGGTATAGTCGATGATGTTGCCGGGGTGCGCCACCCATTGGCCGCCGATGATGAACTGGTAATCGACCGAGTCGCGGAAGGCATCGCCCGCGCCGCCGTGATAACCGGCGATGCCGACGCCGCTCTCGATGGCGGCGGCGAGGTTCTTGACCTCCTCCTTCTCGATCTTCGACATCGTCATGATCGGCACGACGAGGCTGAGATCGTGGACCGAAGGGTCGGCAAGCGCCTCGGTGCCGTGTTCGAGATAGACCTTGAAGCCGTCCTCCTCGAGCATGGTCTTGATGACTTCGGCGCATTCCTGCGGCTCGTGGCCGCTCCAGCCGCCCCAGACGATCAGTGCTTCACGCATAGTCTTTCCTCCTGAATTTATTTCGCCAGCCGTCCGTCGACGATGGAATCGGACAAGGGGGCGGGGCGCACCACCGCCGTGGTGATCGCCACCGTGCGCCCGGTCGCAGACGCGGTGTGGAACGCTTCCATGACTTCGAGCACATGCAGCGCCAGATCGCCATTGGCCCGATGCGGCCGGTTGGAGCGGATCGCATGCGCCATGTCGGCAACGCCGAGCGAGCGATAATTGCCGTCGGCATAGGGTGCTGTGAGTGGCTGGTCCTCGAATTCGCCGCCCTTCTTCAGATATTCCACCGGGCCGCCGAATTTGTTGGGATCGGGGACTATAAGCGTGCCCTCGGTTCCGTAGATTTCGAGCGGCACATGCTTGTGGCCGGCGACATCGAAGCTCATGGCGATCTGCACGACGGCGCCGTTCTCAAAACGCATCATGCCGGCGACATGCGTCGGCACATGCACGGGAATATGTTCGCCGTTGCGCGGCTCGCTGGTCACCAGCCGCTCTGTACGCGGCGTCGACGCAAAGCCGACAACCTCAGACACCGGCCCGAGCAGATTGACGAGATCGGTGATGTAATAGGGCCCCATATCGAGCATCGGCCCGCCGCCGACTTCGTAATAGAAGGCGGGGTTCGGATGCCAGCGCTCATGGCCCGGGCACATGAAGCTTGCCGAGCCGCCGACCGGCTGGCCGATGACGCCCTGGTCGATCAGGATGCGGGCCGTCTGGTGGCCGCCGCCGAGGAAAGTATCGGGGGCCGCACCGATGCGAAGATTCCGCGCTTTGGCGGCGTCGGCCAATTTTTTCCCTTCTGCGAAATTAATCCCGAGGGGCTTTTCCGAATAGGTATGTTTGCCGGCTTCGAGGGCCTGCAGCGCAACAGCGACATGGGCTTTCGGGATCGTCAGATTGACGATGATCTCAACCTTGGGGTCGGCGAAAAGTTCCTCGACGGTCTTTGCCGGAACGTTGAATTCGATAGCCTTTGCCTCTGCCAGTTCCCGGTTGAGATCGGCGACGCCGCGGATATCGAGAATGGGAAAGGATGCCATCGCCTTGAGATAGGCGCCCGAAATATTGCCGCATCCGATGATGCCGATACCGACTTTATCCATGAAGTCCTCCATTCATTATGATTGTGCTGCTCGTCAGAGCGCCGGCCCCGTCGTGCTCCAGGGCGATTCGTAGAGTTCGTAGAGCGCCACCGCAGCCGCACCCTGGGCCCAGAAATCATCGGTCGAATCGTCGAAGACGAGTTCGCTGACGCCGCGCAGCGACGGCGGAATGGCGAGCGCATAGGCATCGCGCAGGCTGTTCAAAAACGGCTCGCCGAGCGCCAGGCTCGATCCCACCAGAATGACCCGTGGCGGCGCAAACAGCGTGACGATGTTGGCAACGGTCAATCCCACCGCTTCGCCGGCGCGGATGGCAGCACCAATCAGCCGGTCGTCATCGGCCTTGATCAGCGCCTGGGCATGGTTCATGCCGCGCCCGAGTCGGATCGCTTCGGCAAAACGCCCATCGGCCAGCTGTTCGCCGAGGATTGCGCTTTCGCCGGCCTGGCTGAACAGCCGCACGACGCCATTCGGTCCTGTGCCGAGCACGAGGTCGCCGAGATTGTGGCTGAGGCCACCGGCGCCGCGGAACAGGCTGTTGCCGTGCAGCACGCCGAGCCCCAGCGTCTGTTCCAGCGAAATCAGCACCATATCCTCGAGATCGCGCGCCTTCCCGAACCAGTGATGGCCAAGCGTGATGGCGTGGGCGTCGCTTTCGACGATGGTCGGTGTCGAAAGCCGCGTCGACATCTCGGCGGCGAAATCGACATTGGTGTCGCGAAAGATCGGGCTGCTGCGGATATAGCCGGTGCGGTGCTCGATGACGCCGGGAAAACCGAGGCAGACGCTGTCGACGTCTTCAAGCGACAGCCCGGCATCGACGACACAGCGCCTGACGCCATCCTCGACCAGATCGGCAATGACGCCGATCGGCTGCCGGTCGAGGCGGATCGGCAAAGCCAGCTTCGACAGCACGTCGCCGCGGAAATTGGTGACGACGAACACCATCCGGTTGGCGGCGATCTTGCCGCCGACCACACGCGCCGCATCGGGATTGAGTTCCAACATCACCCGCGGCCTGCCGCGCACCGCCTCATTGCGGATATCGCCTTCGTGACGCGGCAGGATCAGCCCGTCGTCGAGCAACGAGGCGGTGATGGCCGAAACCGTGGTGGTGGAGAGTTCGGTGCGCTCGCTGATCTCGATCCGCGAGATCGGCCCATGGCGTCGGACGGTATCGAGCACGTTCAAGCGATTGATCGCGCGCATTAATTCGGGATCTGCGGTCTTCATGAGAACTAGCCAGGCAAGCGTTTCGTTGGGCGGAACCCAAATATTTATAACGGGTTACGAAATAAATAGCCGGCAATTTCGTGGCCCTGTCAAGCGCATTTGATAAAAATAGCGGCATTGGGTTGACATTGGATGAAAGCTCCGGTGAATTAATCCGCATAGGGGAAAAATTGTGAGGATAGACCCCTGGGAGGAAAAATCATGAATTTTATGCACAAAAGCGCCGCTCTCGGCGGCAGGCGCATCGCATCCGTGGCCGCGGCAGCCGGCCTGTTGCTGTTGGGGGCAGGCGCCGCCTCCGCGACGACGGTGGTCAAGTGGCTGCATCTCGAGCTCGACCCGAAAAACGTCGCGGCCTGGGAAGACATCGTCAAGAAATACGAAGCCCAGCATCCCGACGTCGATATCCAGATGCAGTTCCTCGAAAACGAAGCCTTCAAGGCCAAGCTTCCCACTCTGCTGCAATCCGACGACGTGCCGGATTTCTTCTTCAGCTGGGGCGGCGGCGTCTTGAAGCAGCAGTCCGAGACCGGCGCGCTGCAGGATGTGACGGCAGCCCTCGATGCTGATGGCGGCAAACTGCGCAACGCCTATACCCCGGCCTCGGTCAACGGCCTGACCTTTGACGGCAAGACCTGGGCCATCCCCTATAAGGTCGGTCTGGTCAGCTTTTTCTACAACAAGGCGCTGTTTGCCAAGGCCGGCGTCAAAGCCGAGGACATCAAGAGCTGGGCCGATTTTCTCGCCACGGTGAAGAAGATTAAGGCGGCCGGCATTGTGCCGATCGCCGGCGGCGGCGGTGAGAAATGGCCGATCCATTTCTACTGGAGCTATCTCGTCATGCGCGAAGGCGGCCAGAAGGTTTTCGACGCGGCCAAGAAGGGCGAGGGCGAAGGTTTCCTTGATCCCGCCATCATCAAGGCCGGCGACGATCTCGCCGAACTCGGCAAACTCGAACCTTTCCAGCCCGGCTATCTCGGCGCGACCTGGCCGCAGACGCTCGGCGTCTTCGGTGACGGCAAGGCGGCGATCATCCTCGGCTTTGAAGCAACCGAAGCCAATCAGCGCAAGAATGCCGGCGACGGCAAGGGCCTAGCACCTGACAATATCGGCCGTTTCGTCTTCCCGACGGTCGATGGCGGCGCCGGCAAGCCGACGGATACGCTCGGCGGTCTGAACGGCTGGGCCGTTACCAAGAAGGCCTCCAAGGAAGCGATCGATTTCCTCGCTTTCCTGACGAGCGCGGAGAACGAGCGGGTGATGGCCAAGGCCGGCATGCTTCTGCCCGTTGCCGTCGGCGCCGACGATGGCGTCGTCAATCCGCTGCTGGCCGAATCGGCCAAACAGCTTGCGGGTTCGACCTGGCATCAGAACTTCTTCGACCAGGATCTCGGTGCTGCCGTCGGCCGTGTCGTCAACGACGTCTCGGTGGAAATCGTTTCCGGGCAGATGAATTCCAAGGACGGCGCCCAGATGATCCAGGACGCTTTCGAACTGGAACAATAACCAGCGCCAGCAGACCCTTCCCGGCGCTCCCAGCTAAAGAGCGGGAGCGCCGGCATTGCTGCCGACGACATGCGAAAGCAGGACCCATGGCCAATATTTCAGTCCCATCGATGACATCAGCCGCACGGCCGGCACGGAAAGCCGCAAACGCCAGGAGCTCGGTCGCCCATGACCGGCTGACGGTGCTGCTGATCTTTCTGCCGCCGGCGCTCTTGCTGTTCACGCTTTTCGTCATCATGCCGATGGGCGAGGCGGCCTGGTACAGCCTCTACAAGTGGAACGGCTACGGGACGCCGACCGAGTTCATCGCCCTGCGCAATTTCCAGGTTCTGTTTCGAAATGCGGCTTTCACCCAGGCGCTGCTTAATAACGGCCTGATCATCGTGATCTCGATCTGCATCCAGGTGCCGCTGGCCATCTGGCTTGCCACCATGCTGGCCCACCGCATTCCCGGCGTCGTCGCCTACCGCCTGATCTTCTTCCTGCCCTATGTGCTGGCCGACGTTGCCGCCGGCCTGATCTGGCGCTTCGTCTATGATGGCGATTACGGTCTGTTTGCCGCTGTTTCCAATTTCTTCGGTTTCGCCAACCCTTATGTGCTCGCCGATAAGGACCTGGCGATCTATGCCGTGCTCGGCGTCATCGTCTGGAAATATTTCGGTTTCCACATGATGCTGTTCATCGCCGGCCTGCAATCGGTCGACAAGAGCGTGCTGGAGGCAGCCGAGATCGACGGCGCCACCGGCTGGCAGAAATTCCGCTATGTCACGCTGCCGCTGCTCGGCTCGACCTTGCGCCTCTCGATCTTCTTTGCCGTCGTCGGCTCGCTGCAGCTCTTCGACATGATCATGCCGCTGACCGGCGGCGGGCCATCCAACTCAACGCAGACGATGGTCACCTTCCTCTACACCTACGGCGTCATGCGCATGCAGGTCGGCCTCGGCAGCGCCGTCGGCGTGGTGCTGTTCATCATCTGCGTCACGCTCGCCTTCGGTTACAAAAGGATCTTCATGCGCCATGACTGATATGAGTTCTTCCATCCGCATGCGCACCTCGACCCGCGTCTATCTCTACGTGTCGCTGAGCCTGATTGCCGCGATCGTACTCGTGCCGCTGCTGACGACGGCGCTCGGCGGCTTCAAGACGTTGGGCGACCTGCGCACCAATCCCTTCGGCCTGCCGATAGAGTGGCAATGGGCAAACTATACCGACATTCTGTTCGGCGAGCGCTACTGGCTGCAGATCGGCAATTCGCTGGTTATCGCCGCGCTCACCGTGCTCTTGACGCTGATCGTTTCGTCGATGGCCGCCTTCGCCTTTGCCCATGTCCGCTTCTTCGGCTCCTCCTTCCTGCTCAATTATTTCCTGCTCGGCCTGATGTTTCCGGCGGCAACCGCAATCCTGCCGCTCTTCATCCGCATCCGCGATCTCGGCCTGCTCGATACCTATTGGGGCGTGGTGCTGCCGCAGGTGGCCTTCGGCCTCGGCATGAGCATCCTTTTGTTCCGAAACTATTTCCGCAACCTTCCGGAAGAATTGTTTCAGGCGGCCTTCGTCGACGGCTGCGGCTATCTCAGATTCTTCTGGCATATCTCGCTGCCGCTTTCCCGGCCGATCGTCGCCACCGTCAGCATCATCTCCTTCGTCGGCAGCTGGAACAGCTACATCCTGCCGCTGATCATGTTGAACTCCGAATCGAAATATCCCTGGCCGCTCGGCATCATGGTCTATCGCGGCGAATACGGCACGGAATGGCAGCTGGTGCTGGCCTTCATCACGCTGACCATCCTTCCCACAATCATCGTCTTTTTCGTCGCCCAGAGACACATCATCGCCGGCCTGACCGCGGGCGCCGTGAAGTCCTGAGCCGAACCCTTGGAGGTGCATTTATGGCATCCGTTGAATTGAACGATATTCGCAAGACCTATGGCGCCGTCGATGTCATCCACGGCATCTCGCTGGATATTCAGGATGGGGAATTCGTCGCCCTGGTCGGGCCTTCCGGCTGTGGAAAATCGACGCTGCTGCGGATGATTGCCGGCCTTGAGGAAATCACCGATGGCGACATCTCCATCGGCGGCAAGGTCGTCAACGCCATGACCCCGCGCGAACGCAACATCGCCATGGTCTTCCAGTCCTACGCGCTCTATCCGCACATGACCGTGGCTGAAAACATGGGCTTCAATCTGAAGCTCGCCGGCGTTGCCAAGCCGCAGATCGAGGCCCGCGTTGCCGAGGCCGCCCGTATGCTCGATCTCGCCGAACTGCTCGACCGCAAGCCGGCCCAGCTTTCCGGCGGCCAGCGCCAGCGCGTCGCCATGGGCCGCGCCGTCGTGCGCAATCCGGCCGTGTTCCTGTTCGACGAGCCGCTGTCCAACCTCGATGCGAAACTCCGCGTGCAGATGCGCTCGGAAATCAAGACGCTGCACCAGAAGGTGAAGACGACCTCGATCTATGTCACCCACGACCAGATCGAAGCGATGACGCTCGCCGACCGCATCGTCGTGCTCAATCAGGGCAGGGTGGAGCAGCAGGGCACGCCGCTCGAACTCTACCGGAAGCCCGCCAATCTCTTCGTCGCCGCCTTCATCGGATCGCCGGCGATGAACATGCTCGACGGCACCGTCGACGGCGAAAATGGCGAACCCGCCGCCCGCCTGACCGACGGCACGGCAATCCGCATCGCGCCCGACCGCAAGGTCAGGCGCGGCCAGGCCGTCACCATCGGCCTGCGCCCCGAACATCTCATTCCCGGCATATCAGCCGGCACGCCGCTTGCCGGCCGCACCATGCTGGTCGAACCCACCGGCGCCCAGACCCATGTGGTTTTCGACCTTGCCGGACAGCAGGTGACCGCCATCGTCGACGGCGAATACCCCGTCCGCTACGGCGCGGTGTTCGAGGCAAGCATTGCCAGCGATCAGGTGCACGTCTTCGACCGCAACAGCGGCGTGGCGCTCTGAAGTGGATCGCATGTAGGTATCGCAAAATTGCTGCGCACTTTGCGCGACATGCCGTAGGCGTGATTTAACGGATGCCTGACAACGACAAAACCGCCGAGCAAGCCCGGCGGTCGTGACTGCTGATAAAGACAGCCAGAGACTATTCCGCCGCGATCCGCGAGACGCCGTTGGCCTGGACGATCTTGTCGAGCAGCGCTAGCTCTTCCTGAGTGAGATCCGTCAATGGCGGGCGCACCGGGCCCGGGTTCTGCCCAAGGACGCGAAGGCCGGCCTTGATGATCGAGACGGCATAGCCCTTCTTGCGGTTGCGCAAGGCGACGAACGGGAAGAAGAAGCTCTTCAGGATCTCGTCGACGGTCGCCTGGTCGCCGGTGCGCAAGGCGCCGTAAAAGCGCTGGGCGAGGGCGGGCACGAAGTTGAAGACGGCCGAGGAATAGGTCGTCACGCCGGCGGCGAAATAGGCCTGGGCATAGACTTCATGGGTCGGCATGCCGCCGACATAGACGAGACGGTCGCCAAGCAGGGTCGTGATCTCGATGACCTTGTCGACATCGCCGACGCCGTCCTTGAAACCGATCAGGTTCGGGCATTCCTCGGCAAGCCGCGCGATGCTTTCGGCCGTCAACACGGCGTTGTCGCGATTATAGACGATGACGCCGATGCCGACCGATTGGCAGATCGCCTTGACATGGGCGACGAGGCCGGCCTGTTCCGCAAACATCAGATAGGGCGGCAGCAGCAGCAATCCGTCCGCGCCTGCCTTCTCGGCCGCCTGTGCGATCTCGATGGCGAGCGACGTGCCGTAGCCGGTTCCCGAGATGATCGGCGTCTTGCCGGCCGACGCCTTGGCGGCCCTGATAACCTGCGGAATCTCGGCGGGATTGAGGGAGAAGAACTCTCCCGTGCCGCCGGCGGCAAATAGTGCAGCCGCATCGTAGCCCGCAAGCCACTCGACATGGCGGCGGTACTTCGCCTCGTCGAATTTCAGCTGATCGTCGAAATGCGTCACCGGAAACGACAGGAGACCGCTACCGACGGCCTTCTTCAATTCATTCGGGTTCATCATCAAGTCCTGTTCTTTACGTGTTGAATGTTGACCGTTCAGGCGCTTTCGAGCGCCTGCAGAAGGGCCGCGATATAGCCGTAGCAGTAAGCAAATGCGGTGGCGGAAGGATCCGTGCCGCTGACGGTCGGCACGTGGTCGGGCATCAGCATGTATTTGAAGCCGACTTCCTTGTAGATCCTGACCGAGCGGACCATGTCCATGTCGCCTTCGTCGGGGAAGGTCTCCATGAAGGAAAGCTTGCCGCCGCGAATGTTGCGGAAGTGAACATTGAAGATCTTGCCGCGCTGGCCGAACCAGCGAATGACATCGTCGATCTCCTTGCCGGGATTTTCGAGCATCTCGCCGATCGAGCCCTGGCAGAAATTGAGGCCGTGATAAGGGCTTTCCCGCATCAGCACGAATTTCTTCAGGCCTTCGACGGTGCCGAGCACCCGCGTGACGCCGCGATAGCCGGGCGGGGTATAGGGGTCGTGCGGATGGCAGGCGAGCCGGACGCGATTGCTGGCAGCGACAGGCACGACGCGCTCGAGGAAATAGTCGATCCGTTCCCAGTTTTCGTCTTCGGACAGCACGCCGGCAAGGCCGGGTTCGGCCTGCTGATCCGTCTTGTCCCAGCGGAAGCTGGCATTCATCGACCCGCCGCGTCCCGGTTCATCGGGTGTGCGGGGAATGCCGATCAGATTGAGGTTATATTTCACCGCCGGAATGCCGGCCGCCGCGGTATTCTCGATCAGCTTGCAGACGGCGTCGATCTGCCTGTCGCGATCGGGGCCGGCAAGCAATATATCGGGATAGGACGCCTTCTCGATCGGCTGCGAAGGCAGCGGCAATTGGATCATGTCGAGGATCAGGCCGAAGCTTTCGACCTTGTCGCGATGACGCTCGAGATCGGAAAGCGTCCAACTGCTGGGTTTTCCCGGCGGGTCGGCGTTGATATGCTTCACACCCAGTTGCGCGAAGATACGATAATCGTCGTCGTCCCGCGCTGCGACCTGTGTTCCCAGATACATTTGAGTCTCTTTCGAAATTACACAATGTCATATGACATAATATGAATTTCTGAGAGAGTCGAGCCCTATTGCTGCTCGGAGAGCATCCGATAGCGACGTTGACTGGCCATCATATGGGCGCGCATCGCCTGGCGGGCGCGATCCGGATCCTGATCGGCGATGGCCGACAGGATTTCGACATGTTCGGCATAAACCTTTTGAAGATAGTCGCGGTCATTGGCCTCGGGCAGCGTCGGAAACTGGCCGCGGGGGATGGCCTTGGGGCCGAATTGGCGCAGGACATCGACATAGAATCGGTTGTTCGTGGCGGCGGCAATCGCCATGTGGAAGGCGTAATCCGCCTCCACCGTCTGCTGCCCTGTTTCGATCAGGTTTGCCATTCTGCGATTGGCATCACGAATGGCCGCCTCCTGCTCGGCGGTGCGGCGATAGGCGGCAATCGCCGCCGCTTCACCCTCTGCCGCCATACGAAACTCCAGCAATTCCAGGGTCTCCGGAATGCTTTTGATTTCCACCGGCGTCAATGACAGGACAGAATTTGCCTTCGGATCTGCGACAAACACCCCTTTGCCCTGGATCGGCTTGACGAAGCCCGCCGACCTGAGATCGGCAATCGCCTCGCGCACCACGGTGCGGCTGACGCCGAACGTCGCTTCAAGCTGCGGCTCGGTCGGCAGTTGGTCGCCGACCCGCAGCTTCCCCGTCTCGATCTGCGCCCGCAGCTGATCGATGACCTGTTGCGCCAGTCTTTCTCGTCCACGGCCGAGTGTCGTCATTTTCCGTTCCCCAATCCCTTTGCACTCAAGTCTCCCGCTCGGGCCTTGTCAACCGTATCAGACTTCGCTAGATCATAATACGACATACGGGCGACATAATATGTCTCCTACAGTAATCCAGGGAGGAGTGACAATGAAGCATTTTTCTAAAGGCTTGTTCGTCGGCGCCGTTTTCGGCGCCCTGACGATCGCCGCACCGCAGCTGCAGGCCGCCACGCCGCAGGACCAGCTGGTGATCGGAACATCGCTGGCCCAGGTTCTGTCCCTCGATCCGCAGCAGGCGACCGAAGGCAAAGCGGTCGAGATCATGTCGAATCTTTACGACCGGCTGGTCGCCAGCACGGCGGACGGCAAGATCCTTCCGCAGCTGGCGGAAAGCTGGAAGGTTGACGACAAGGGCATCACATTTACGCTGCGCAAGGCCAATTTCGCCTCCGGCAACCCGGTCACCTCGAAGGACGTCGTCTATTCGCTGGCACGGCTCTTGAAGATGGATCAGGCCGCTGCCGCCAACCTCAAGCGCGTCGGTTACGACAAGAACAATGTCGAAAAGCTCGTCAAGGCGGTCGACGACCAGACTGTGCGCATCGATCTCTCCGACCAGGTGACCGCGGAGCTTCTGCTCTACCGGCTGACGACGACCACCACCAGCGTGGTCGACAGCGTCGAGGTCGAGAGCCACGCCGTCGACAATGACTACGGCAACGCCTGGATGCGGACGCATTCGGCCGGCTCCGGCCCGTTCACCCTCAACCGCTGGTCTCCGAACGAGCTTGTCATTCTCGACGCCAACAAGGGTTATGTCGCCGGCGCTCCGAAGATGAAGCGCGTCATCGTCCGCCATGTGCCGGAAAGCCAGGTCGAGCGGCTGATGCTGGAGCGCGGCGATATCGATATTGCCAGTGCGCTCACGGCCTCCGATCTTGCGACCTTCCAGGCCAAGCAGGGCTTCGCCATTCAGCGTATTCCGACTGGCGGCTTCTACGTGCTGTCGATGAATGCCGGCAACCAGTACCTCGCCAATCCCAAGGTCCGCGAGGCCATTGCTTACGGCATCGACTACAAGGGCATCGAGAAGACGATCATGGGGCCTTACGGACGGGCAAGAACCGTTCCCGTTCCGGAGAACTTCGAATATGCGATCCCGAGCCCGGATTGGCATCTCGACGTCGAAAAGTCCAAGCAGTTGCTGAGCGAGGCAGGTTTCAAGGACGGCTTCTCGCTGACGCTGAAGACCATTGCGCAAACGCCGCGCATCGATCTTGCCACCGCCATCCAGGCATCGCTTGCCCAGGTCGGCATCAAGATCGACATCCAGCAGGGCAACGGCTCGGAAATCATTGCCGCCCATCGCGCCAGGGATTTCGATCTGCTGATCCCGCAGACCAGCGCCTACATGCCGAACGTGCTCGGTTCGATGGAGCAGTTTTCCTCCAACCCCGACAACTCGAAAGAGGCCAACAATGCCGGCAATTTCGTCTGGCGCTCGGCCTGGGACATTCCCGAACTGACGGCCCTGACGGCGAAGGCATCGATGGAGCCGGACGCCAAGAAGCGCGGCGAACTCTACGTTCAGATGCAGAAGATGTTCATCGAGCAGAAGCCGGCCGTGCTTCCGCTTTTCGAGCGCTTTGAGCCGATCGTCCTGACCAGCAAGGTTCAGGGATATGTCGGGCATCCGTCGCAGTTAACGCGTCTCGAGAACGTGACCAAGGTAGAAACCCAGTAAAGACTCCCAGGACAGCCGATCATGAAGGAACTCTCCGTAGCCGAATTTGGCCGACGCCTGGCGCATTTGCTGGTCAGCCTGTTCATTCTCCTCTGTGTGACCTTCGTGATCGGCCGCGTCTTGCCCAACGATCCGGTCGGCGCGATTGTCGGCGAGCTCGCCGATCCCGCCGCCTACGCGGCGATGCGGGCCCGCCTGGGGCTCGATCTGCCGATCTACCAGCAGTTTTTCCTCTATCTGAACGGGCTGGCGCATGGTGACTTCGGCACTGCCGTGCTCACCGGCAATCCCGTCTCCTCAGACCTCGCCCAAGCGTTTCCGGCAACATTCGAACTGGCGACTCTGGCGGTGATCATTTCGACATTCGTCGGCGTGCCGCTCGGCCTGGTCGCAGCTTTGTTTCGCGACAGCTTCATCGACAAGATAGCCCGGGTGGTGGCGCTCGTCGGGCATTCGATCCCGGTCTTCTGGTTCGGCATCGTCGGGCTCGTCATCTTCTATGCCGGCCTCAACTGGGTCGGCGGGCCGGGCAGGATCGATGTGTTTTATGAAGGCCTCGTCACGCCGAGGACCGGCCTGCTGCTGATCGACAGCCTGCTGCAGGGCGAGACGGAAATCTTCTGGAATGCGCTCGGCCACATCATTCTGCCTGCCATCATCCTCGCCTATGCGGCGATGGCCTATATCACCCGCATGACACGCAGCTTCACCCTGGAGCAGTTGAGCCAGGATTATGTCATCGCAGCCCGCGCAAAGGGTGTGAGCCCCTTCGGCACGATCTGGCGCCACGTCCTGCCGAACATTGCCGTGCAGCTGATTACCATCCTGGCCATTTCCTATGGCGGGCTGCTCGAAGGCGCTGTCGTGACCGAAATCGTCTTCTCCTGGCCGGGCATCGGCCAGTACATGACGAACGCCCTCATGATCGGCGACATGAACGCCATCGTGGCTGGCACCATCATCGTGGGATTCATCTTCATGCTGTTAAACTTCCTCGCCGACGTCGCTTACGCCGTCTTCGATCCGCGCATGCGGGAGGCAGCCCGATGAGTGACGCCATCCGCACTGACATTCATATCCGCCCGCCAAGCGTGTCGACCCGCATCGCGGCGTCGTTTGCGCGCGCCGGCCGCAAATTGGCTGCCGAGCCGCTTGGCCTTGCCGGTTTCATCATCCTCGGCCTACTGTGCCTGATTGCGATCTTTGCGCCGCTTCTGGCGCCTTATGATCCGGTCGTGCAGTCGCTTGGCGATGCCTTGCAGGCCCCGAGCCTCGCGCATTGGGCCGGCACCGACGAATTCGGCCGCGACATCCTAAGCCGCCTGATCTTCGGCACGCGCATCACCATTCAGACCGTGCTTTCGATCTCCCTGATCGTCGGGCCGATCGGCCTGCTGATCGGGGTCGTCGCCGGCTTCTTCGGTGGGCGCACCGATGCGCTGCTGATGCGGGCGACCGATATCGTTCTGTCCTTCCCGTCGCTGATCCTGGCGCTGGCTTTTGCGGCAGCGCTCGGCGCCGGCCTGACCACGGCAATCATTGCGATCTCGCTGACCGCCTGGCCGCCGATTGCCCGGCTTGCGCGCGCCGAGGCGCTGGTCGTCAGAAACGCCGACTATGTGGTCGCCGCCCGCCTCTACGGCGCCTCGCCGTTGCGCATCCTTCTCCTCTACATCGCGCCGATGTGCGTTCCATCGGTCATCGTTCGCCTGACACTCAACATGGCCGGCATTATCCTGACGGCGGCGTCGCTCGGCTTCCTCGGCCTCGGCGCGCAGCCGCCGGCGCCGGAATGGGGCGCGATGATCTCCAACGGCCGCAAGTTCATGCTGGATTACTGGTGGGTCGCCGTGATGCCGGGTGTCGCCATCCTCCTCACCAGCCTCGCCTTCAACATCGCCGGAGATGCTCTGCGCGACCTTTTGGATCCCCGCCATGTCCGATCGTGAAATGAATGACCATGATCTGCAACCCGTTCTGTCCGTCAAAGGACTGAGCGTTCGCTTCGGCCGTGGCGCCGTGCCCGCCGTTTCCAATGTCAGTTTCGACGTCGGGCGCGAACGTGTCGGCATCGTCGGAGAATCCGGTTCTGGCAAATCGACGACGGGCCGCGCCATCATGCGCCTTCTGCCGCCGGCAGCGGTCGTCACCGCCGAACGCCTGGACCTCGGTGGCGATCCGTTGCTTTCCAAAAGCGAGCGGCAAATGGGTGCGCTTCGCGGCAAGGATATCGCGCTGATCATGCAGGATCCGCGTTATTCGCTGAATCCGGTGCTCTCGATCGGCAAGCAGGTCGCCGAAGCCGCCCGCCTTCATCTTGGTCTTGGCAAGACCCAGGCGCTTGACGCCGCCCGCGCCATGCTGGAGCGCGTGCGCATCAGCGATCCGGATCGGGTCATGGCGCTTTATCCCCACCAGATATCGGGCGGCATGGGCCAGCGCGTCATGATCGCCATGATGCTGCTGGCGCGGCCGAAGCTTGTTATCGCCGACGAACCGACCTCGGCGCTCGATGTCAGCGTTCGCAAGGACGTGCTGCTGTTGCTCGATGAACTGGTCCGCGAGAACAATTCCGGCCTGCTGTTGATCAGCCACGACATTCGCATGGTGGCGGCCTTTTGCGAGCGCATCATCGTCATGTATGCCGGCCGCATCGTCGAGACGCTGACCAGTCTCGAAGCGGCCCGCCATCCCTATACGCGCGGGTTGATAGCCGCGTTGCCCGACCCGAAGAACCCGGTTCGCCGGCTGGCGGTTCTCGACAGGGCAAAACTCGATCTGGAGACGGCGCAATGATCAATGTCCGCGACCTCGATGTCGTCTTTGCCTCCGGCAAATCCAGCAACCATGTCGTCAGGGGCATCAGTTTTCAAGTCGCCCAGGGAGAGACGCTCGGCATTGTCGGCGAATCCGGATGCGGCAAATCGACGGTGCTGCGTTGCCTTGCCGGAATGGAGTCCGGCTGGGCCGGGCAGATCGAGCTTGGCGGCAGACCGATCGGCAAGCAGCGCTCCCGCGAGGAATTGAAGTTTGCCCAGATGGTCTTTCAGGACCCTTACGGATCCCTGCATCCGCGCCATCGCATCGGCACCGCGCTCGCCGAGCCGCTGCGCGCCATGCGCCATTCCGATATCTGGTCGAAGGTCGAAAAGGCGTTGATCCAGGTGGGACTGCCCGCGAGCTTCGCCAATCGATTTCCCCATGAGCTTTCCGGCGGTCAGCGGCAGCGCGTGGCGATCGCCCGAGCGCTGATCCTGTCGCCGCCCATCCTGCTGCTCGATGAGCCGACATCGGCGCTCGATGTCTCGGTCCAGGCCGAAATCCTCAACCTGCTTGCCGATCAGCGTGAGGAAAAGGGACTGACCTATTTGCTCGTCAGCCACGACCTCGCGGTCATCGCCCATATGTGCGATCGGGTGTTGATCATGAAGAACGGTTGTTTCGTCGACGAACTGAGCAGGGAGGATCTGCAGGCCGGCACCACGCATGATGCCTATGCGCGCGAACTGTTCGAAGCGAGCTTCATCGAAGCCTGATATTTGGGCTCACGGCTGCGACGCTACGCCTTTCGACGAGGTGGCAGGCAAGCTCGACGCGGCGGCGCGGCGCGGCCAGGCCGAGCATCATGTCGCGCAGCAGATCGAGGGCGGTGGCGCCGAGTTCGCGCATCGGGATATGCACCGTCGACAGTGGCGGATTAAGAAAGGCCGACTGCGGCAGGTCGTCGATACCCATGACGGAGACATCTTGCGGCACGGCATAACCCATCGCCTGCAATCCGCGTACTGCGCCGTTGGCAAGGCTGTCGCCCGCCGTCAGGACGGCGGTGAAGGAGAGGCCCTTGTCGCGGACAAGTCGGGTGAGAGCCTCGGCGCCGAGTTCCGGCAGCCAGTCGTCGACCTCGAGCACCAGATCGGTATCGGCCTTCAGCCCATGATGCTGCAGGGCATCGCGCCAGCCTTCCAGGCGCCGCTCGATCGTTCGCCGTCCCGGCCGCAGCATGAATAGGATGCGTTCATGCCCTGTTTTGATCAGGTGCTCGGCGGCGATGAAGGCGGCCGAGCGATTGCAGGGCGTCACGCTCGAAAGCCGCATATAGGGATCGTCGCTATTGACGAGCACGACGGGCTTGCCGAGACCGGCGGCTGCCGCCAGCATATCCTCCTCGTCGACGGTCAGGATCAGCATGCCGCCGAAACTCGGATCATCCCGCATCTCGGCGACGACGCGCGCTTCATCCCCCTCGTCGGCGACCGGTCGCATCGCCAGTTCGATGCCGAGGGCCGCCGCCCGCGCATTCAGGCCTTCGAGCACATAAAGCGTGAACTGGTTGCGCACATAATCGATCATCGCCGCGCCGGAGGCGACGAGCATGACCTTTTTGCCGGCGACGCTTCCCGGCACGGCGTAGCTGACGGCACTTGCCGTTTCCAGCACCAGCTTGCGAATGTCCGGCCTGACGCCCTTTTCGCCGGCCAGCGCCCGCGACACCGTGCTGATCGAGACGCCGCACCGGGCGGCGATATCGTCGAGACGCGTGCGTCTGCCTTTTTTCTCGTCCGCCGCCATGTCGTTCTCCTCGCTCCCATTCCTTTATGCAAAAATCTTTCAGATTGCGCAAACGGAATGCCTATGCACAATTGCCCAAGAGGAGTCCGCGACAAGCGGCAGAGCAGGGAGGCTTTGAAGATGCGGCTTGACCGCCAGTCCATGCGTCGGCGTTTCCGACGTCTCACGGCTCGAGCGAGCTGAAGCATGACCGCTGAGAAATCCCATCTTCGCCGCGCCACCGGCAAGCAGAGACCGATTGTCTATTGGCAGCTCGGCCACCTCTCGCAAGAGCGCTACGACGTCGCCGACCGGCCGATGGAAGGCAGGATGGATCCGTTTTTCTTCGTCACCAAGACGAAGAACTTCATCCCGCACGAATATCCCTGCCGCACCGAATTCAAAAAATCATTCTCCGGCCGAAGACCGAAACCGACCGCCGTATTCGAACCCGTTCGCTGGTGGCTTCCCTTTGCCTCGCCGCGTGTCGATCTCTCCGGCTTCTGGTTTCGCCCGACCCGCATCGGCTGCTGGGCGCGCACTTTCCTCGATGCCCGCTCAGCGGCGCGAGCCACACTTCGCCTGTCGACCTGCGGCGGCGCCATCCTTTTCGTCAATGGCCGCGAGCAAGGCTTCATGGCGCCTTACGAGCGCAATCTGGAAGCCCAGCAGCTTTTCGAGGTCGAGCTTTCGGACGGCCTCAACGAGATCCGCATCTTTTTCGACGATCTCGCCGAACGCGACGCCCGCTTCTATTTCCAGCTGGATTATCTCGACGGTCCTGAGGTCGAAAC
Source organism: Rhizobium sp. NZLR10 (assembly GCF_019685125.1). NCBI lineage: Bacteria > Pseudomonadati > Pseudomonadota > Alphaproteobacteria > Hyphomicrobiales > Rhizobiaceae > Rhizobium > Rhizobium sp. NZLR10. The sequence goes on from NZ_JABDWE010000002.1 coordinate 308,072, forward strand.
CGCTGTTCCTGTTCCGATCGCCGCCGATGCTGCGGACGGCCTGGAGGCGATCCTCGAAGGCATGCGCTTCGACCGCACCGCCTATCTCGGCGAGGACGTGACGATCCTTTTCCCCGTGCCGCTGCCGGTGGCGCTGAGCTGCCATGTCGAGATCGAAGGCGACTTCATGTCGAGCGAGCGCTTCGACTATGACTTCGCGCTCGAGGAAGGCGCTACCAAGCTGGCGCTTGGCACCTCGGCGCGGATGCCCGCCGATTTCCGCCATTTCCGCATCACCTTCAAGGCAGGTGAACTTTCCGTCGGCCGCACACTCGGCGTCGAGATCTGTCATCCCCAACGCCAGGGGCAAGCGCCCGCCGCGCTGGAGGACCGCGTCGCCGAGGCACTTGAAGAAGTCGCCGCTCATTCAGAGCCGGATACTGTCTGCGCTTTCGCGCGTTTGGCTCTGGGGCAGGGCGGTGAGGAGACCGAAGCGATGATTTCGGCCATGCTGCCGGTCATCGAGGATTGCCACGACTGCGCCGATTTCGTGCTGGTGCCGCTGCTCTTTGCCTATACCCGCTGGAGCGATCTGCTGTCGCAGGCTCTCAGGCAGAGGATCGAACACGCCGTTCTCAATTACCGCTATTGGATGGACGAGCCGGGCAACGACGTTCAGTGGTATTTTTCGGAAAACCACGCGCTCCTCTTCCACACCACCGCCTATCTCGGCGGCAAGCTTTTCCCCGATGCCGTCTTCGTTCGTTCCGGCCGTACCGGCGCCGAGCAGATGAAGGTCGGCGAAGAGCGCGTCCGCGCTTGGCTCGATCATTTCGAGCGCTGGGAAATGGCCGAGTGGAATTCCGTTCCCTATTTCCCGATCGACCTCAAGGGCCTGACGGCGCTCGCCGCCTGCGCGCCGGATGAGGCGATCCGCGCCCGGGCGAGTGCCAGCATCGTCCGCCTGATGGAGATCGTCGCCCGCTCGGCCCATCACGGCATGCTGACCGGCAGCCAGGGCCGCTCCTACGAACATACTCTGCGTCCCGGCCGCTCGGTGGAACTGTCCGCCATCGCCCGGCTGCTCTGGGGCCGCGGCTGGTACGGCCGGCGCGTCCATGCGCTGCCGCAGCTTGCCGTCTGCATCCGCGATCATGGCCTGCGTTTTCCAGAAGCACTTGCCGAAATCGCCGCGCACCAGTCCGACGACGCGCAGGAATGGACATTCTCGCAGGGCGAGAACAGTTTCGCCGCGCTCTATCACTATAAGACGCGCGACACCGCGCTCGGCACCATCGCCCATTATCGCCCCGGCGCCTGGGGTTATCAGGAGACGGTGCTGCAGCTGCGCTTGGGCGACCGGCCGGAAGCGCAGATCTGGATCAACCATCCCGGCGAAACCATTCAGTTCGGCTACGGCCGGCCAAGCTTCTGGGGCGGCTGCGGGACGCTGCCGCGTGTGCACCAGTATCGCGATCTGGCGATCCTCGATTTCGCCATCCATGAGGGCCAGCCGGATTTCACCCATGCCTGGTTTCCCCTCGAAGCCTTCGACGACACGATGGTTGAAGGCAACCTGGCGCTCGCCCGCTCCGGCAACGGGTTTGCAATGCTGATCGGCAATGGGGCGCTGGAGCCGGTGAAGCAGGGCCCGACCACCGATATCGAACTGCGCCTCGCCGGCCGTAACGGCCGTTGGATCGTCCGCCTCTCCGATCTTGAGCGCGAGGGTGGCCTCGACGGAATGCAGGCGCGTTTCGCCACGCTTTCGGCCCGCCGCGATGACGAGGGCGCATTGATCGTCGTCGATCCGGATTATGGCCAGGTCGTCTTCGAGGAGGACGGCACTGTGCGCGCCGAAGGCCGTATTCTTCGTCCTTCGGACTGGTCGGTGCGGGGAGACGCGGTACATTTGGAAATACCCGGCAGGCAGCCTCGGCGCGCCGCCTCGTAGACGAGATGTCCGGCAGGCGGAGGACCGGCCGGGCAGGGGAATTCATCGGTCAAGAGGAGGAGAAAATGACCAGAATGAAATCGATCGGCGCGGCTTTGGCTGCTGTTCTCATGAGTTCCGTTGCCGCCCATGCCGGCGACGTGCGCATCATGTGGTATTCCGACGGCGGCGAAGGCGCTGTTATCAAGGATCTGCTGGCGCGCTTCTCCAAGGCCAATCCCGACATCAACGTCATCCTCGACGAGGTCTCCTACGACGTCGTCAAGGAACAGCTGCCGGTGCAGCTCGAAGCCGGCAAGGGGCCGGATATCGCCCGCGTCACCAATCTGAAGGCGCAGGCGCAGCACTGGCTTGATCTTCGCCCCCTCCTTGCCGACGCGAAATATTGGGACGACAATTTCGGCGCCCAGGCCGACTGGATGCGCCCTGACGGCTCGAACGCCATCACCGGCTTCATGACGCAGCTGACGCTGACCGGCGGCTTCGTCAACAAGACACTGTTCGAGCAGGCCGGTGTCGAAATCCCCGGCCCGAAGGCAACCTGGGATGACTGGGCGGCGGCCGCCAAGAAGGTTGCGGACAGCCAGAAGGTCTTCGCCATGGCGATCGACCGCTCCGGCCACCGCGTCTCTGGCCCGAACATTTCCTACGGCGCCAACTATATCGCCGCCGACGGCAAACCGGCGCCGATCGATCAGGGCGCCAAGGAATTCCTCAGCCGCTTCGTCAAGTGGAACGAGGACGGCATCGTCAACAAGGATGTCTGGGTGAGTGCTGCCGGCACCACCTATCGCGCCGCGGCCGAAGACTTCATCAATGGTGGCCTTGCCTATTATTATTCGGGCAGCTGGCAGATCTCGGGCTTCGCCCAGAAGATCGGCGACAGTTTCGATTGGGTGATGGCGGGAAGCCCCTGCGGTACGGCCGCCTGCACCGGCATGCAGGGCGGCGCCGGTCTCGTCGCCGTCAAATATACCAAGAACCCGAAGGACGTCGCCAAGGTGATGGATTACCTGGCAGGCGCCGACGTGCAGAAGGAATTCGCCGAGCGGAGCCTGTTCATTCCGGCGCATAAGGCGGTGGCGGCCGGCCAGATGGACTTCAAGACCGACAATCCGCATGTGCAGGCGGCGCTGAAGGCCTTCGTCGAATCCGCCGGCCAGACGGCCGCACCCGCCATGAAGCTGCCGGGCTGGAAGTGGTCGGACGCCTATTACAGCGCCATCGTCGCCCGCATCAGCCAGGTGATCGCCGGCGAAATGAAGCTCGACGACGCCTATGCCCGCATCGACGAGGACATCAAGGCCAAGGTCGCCGGCAACTGACGGAAGAACAGATGGCGGAGAAGACGGTTACTTCTGAACCGCCGGCGAAAGCCGGTCTGCGGCAGGCGCTCGTTGCGCCTGTCCGGCTTGCCATGGGGCTGGTCGACGTTCCCATGCGCGCCTGGCAGAAGCTGACGGGGCTGAACGGCATGGCGGGTGTCTTCCTGGCGCCCAACATGCTGATCTTCACCGTCTTCGTGCTCCTGCCGCTGGTCATCAACTTCCTCTATTCGACGACGAGCGGCAGCGGCATCTTCCTGCAGAACAGGACCTATGTCGGCGCCGACCAGTATCGCATCCTCTTCGATTGCGGCTCTTATCTCGACCCTTCGACCTGCGCGGCCGACACCTTCTGGGCGGCTGTGCGCAACACCGCCGTCTTCGTCGTCTTCCAGGTGACGGCGATGCTGATCGCGGCGCTGGCAACGGCTTTGATCCTCAACCGCGAGCTTTCCAATCGGGGCTTCTGGCGGGCCGTGTTCTTCTTTCCGGTGCTGCTGTCGCCCGTCGTCGTCGGCCTGATCTGGAAGTGGATCTTGCAGCGCCAGGGCCTGCTGAACTATGCGCTGAGCCCCTTCGGCTTCGAACCCTTCTCCTGGCTCAGCGATCGTTTCTGGGCCTTCTTCTTCGCCGTCTTCGTCTCGGTCTGGGCGCATATGGGCTTTTACGCGCTGATCCTGCTCGCCGGCCTGCAGGCGATCCCGCGGGATCTCTACGAGGCGGCTGCGATGGACAAGGCAAGCCCCACCCGCATCTTCCGGCGCATCACTTTGCCGCTGCTGATGCCGAACCTCATCGTCGTCCTGGTCCTGGCGTTGATCCGCGCCGTGCAGATCTTCGACGAGGTCTTCGTGCTCACCGGCGGCGGGCCGGGCACCAGCACCATGTACATCACCCAATATATCTACGAGACCGGCTTTGCGAGTTCACTGCGCAATCCGGGGCTCGCTTCGGCCGCCTCGATCCTGATGGGCATCGTGCTCGTCATCCTGACGCTGGTCCAACTCGGAGCCAGCAGCCGTAACGAGAAAAAGGGGACACGCCAATGAGCGCTGTCGGCACGTTCCTGCTGCGCCGCCGCGGCCGCGGCTGGCACTGGACGGATGTCGTCACCTGGATCTGGCTGATCTCGGGCGTCTTCCTGATGTTCGGCCCGGCCGTCTGGCTGGTCTTCTCCTCCTTCAAGACGCCGGCCGCCCTTGCCGAGTTCCCGCCATCCTTCCTGCCCTATGTCACCGAACAGGCCGTGGTGCCGGGTTACGACAAGCCGCTGCCGCTCTATACCGTGACGATGCCCGATGGCAGCAGCCGTGTGCTCGCCGAAGTCCGCCGCATCGGCATCATCGGCCAGATGGTCGATCCGAAACAGCCGGGTGAAATCGTCAAGGCGAACATCAAGGACCGCACCCCGGTGCGCCAGGTCGAATTCGCCGCCGGCAATTACACCGAGCCGTTCCAGCGCTTCGATTTCTTCCTGTTCCTACGCAACTCCGTCTTCGTGACCGTCATCGCGACGGCGATCACGCTGCTGGTCAATTCAATGGCCGCCTTCGCGCTGTCGAAATACCAGTTCCCCGGCCGCACTGCCGTTATGCTGATGATCCTGGCGACGCTGATGGTGCCGCTTTCGGTCATCGTCGTGCCGCTCTATTCCGTCATCGGCACCTTGAACCTCTTCGACAGCCTCTGGGGCGTCATCCTGCCGACGGTCGCCACCCCGACGGGTGTCTTCCTGCTCCGGCAATATATGCTGACCATCCCCGACGAGCTGATCGACGCCGCGCGCATGGACAAGGCCAGTGAATGGCAGATCTACTGGCGCATCATCCTGCCGCTGTCGGCGCCGGCGCTTGCGGTGCTGGCGATCTTCTCGGTCGTCTGGCGCTGGAACGATTTTCTCTGGCCGCTGATCGTGCTGTCGCGCAAGGAACTCTATACGCTGCAGGTCGGTCTCAACGTCTATGCCGGCGAGCTCAACGTGCAATGGCACTACATCCTCGCCATGACGGTCGTCTCGATGATCCCGGTCGTGCTGATCTTCGTCTTCCTGCAGCGCTTCATCACCACGGGCATTGCCGGCTCGGGACTCAAATAGTCAAACAGGAGAGTGCATGAGCGGGCTCGAGCTCAGGAACATTGTCAAGAATTTCGGCACCGTCGAGGTCATCCGTGATGTCTCGCTTGCCGTCGACGATGGCGAGTTCGTCGCTTTCGTCGGCCCTTCCGGTTGCGGGAAATCGACGCTGCTACGTCTGATCGCCGGCCTCGACAAGCCCACAGGCGGCAGCATCGCTATCGACGGCAAGGATGTGACCGAGATCGGCGCCGCCGACCGCGGCCTTGCCATGGTCTTCCAGTCCTATGCGCTCTATCCGCATATGAGCGTGCGGGAAAACCTGGCCTTCGGTTTGGAGAATACCAAGGTGGCCAAGGCCGAGATCGAAGCGCGCATCGCTGACGCCGCCCGCATGCTGGAAATCGAGCCCTTCCTGCAGCGCCGTCCCGGTCAGCTTTCCGGCGGCCAGCGGCAGCGCGTGGCGATCGGCCGCGCCATCGTCCGCCGGCCGGATGCCTTCCTGCTCGACGAGCCATTGTCCAATCTCGACGCCGAACTCCGGGTCAGCATGCGCGCCGAACTCGCCGCCCTCCACGCCCGCCTGAAGGCGACGATGATCTACGTCACCCACGATCAGGTCGAGGCGATGACGCTTGCCGACCGCATCGTCGTGCTTCGAAGCGGCAGGATCGAGCAGGTGGGAACGCCGTTGGAACTATACAACACGCCGGCCAACCGCTTCGTCGCCGGTTTCATCGGCGCGCCGCACATGAATTTCCTGGAAGGTGCGATCATCGGCCATGAGAATGGTTTCGCCGAGGTGGAAACCGTCGGCGGCCACCGTCTCTCGGTGATTGCCAAAGAGACGCGCCCAATCGGCGAAAGGGTCAGCATCGGCATCCGGCCCCAGCACATCACCCTTGCCGATGGAACTGGTGCGCGCAAGCTGGACACCCGCATCACTCTTGTCGAGGAACTGGGCTCGGAGACCGTCGTCCACGCCGACGCAGGTGGAAAGAAGCTCATCGCCGTTTTTGCCGGCCAACAACGGATGAAATCAGGCGACAGCCTGCCGCTCCATCTCGATCCCACTGTGCTGCACCTCTTTGGCGAGGACGGCCGACGTCTGTCTTGAGCGCGCAAGAAAGGCCCGCGCCGAAGCGCGAGCCGGGAATTTTCAAATCAAGACAGCTTTACTGGCTGTTCTTGTGGCTCTGTTGACCAGCTTTTACAGGCTGTTCATGGCTGCCGCCGCGGGTCCCGCTGGACTGCGCGTCGCTGCCACCTGAAGAGGAGCTGCGGGCGTTGGAGTCGTTCTTGTGACTCTGCTGCCCAGCTTTGACGTGCTGTTCGTGGGTTCCACCTTGGTTTGCCATACGGTTCTCCTTCGGTTTGAACGAGGCCACGTCGACCCCGAGGGAAAAACCTCGCTGAGGCGCATGTGTTCCCAATTTTAATATTTCGTGATCTCGTTTCGAAAACAGCGATGAGGAAGCGGACCGGGCGGGTAGGGAGCTCGCCTGCCATTTCGTTGGCCATCGGGAGAAAGCGGAAAAATCCCGATGTTCTCCAGCACCGTCGCGTCCGCTTAGCGCGGCCCGCAACCTCGCTTTGACAATGCCGGTGGTGGCGGGAAGGTTCCGCAATCCACCCGATCCACCCATGCCGGAAGAGCCGCTGCAGCCCGCCGCCTCTTTCCAATTGACCTTGTCGCACTAGCTTAAAAGGCATGCAAAGAAAGGAGAAACCGATGTCCGACGCACCGAATACGGCGACCCCGGCGCGAAGAGTGTTGCGTGGGCGCCCCTATAGCATCAGCGAATTTGCCAGGAAATACCGGCTTGATGACGAGGAGGCCAAGCGCCTCTACGAGAAGTTCGGCCCCTCCGCAACCGAACTCGATCTGCTGATGGCGGCCAAGCGGCGCCCGCCGGGCTTGCCCACCAGTCTCGACGCCTGACGGCCGCCCCATGAGGATCCGCACCGGAAGCTGTCTATGCGGGGCGGTTGCCTATCGCGTGGAAGGCGAACCGCTTCGTGTCGGCCTCTGCCACTGTGCCGATTGCCGCAAATCGAGCGGCTCCGCCTTCGTCTTCTTCGCGGTCTGGCCGCGCCGGGCTTTTTCCCACAGCGGCGAGATCGCCACCTTCGCCGGTCGCAGCTTCTGCCCCGCCTGCGGCGGCAGGCTGTTCTGCCTGCAGCAGGAGACGACAGAAATCCGCCTCGGCTCGCTCGACGATCCGCCGAGCGACCTTGCGCCGGACTACGAAGTCTGGATTAAACGGCGCGAGCCCTGGCTGCATCCGCTGCCGGGCGCGGGGCAATATGCCGAAGATGCTGACTGACGTGCGCTTCCCCGCCAAAACTTGACTTTCCTTACCAATATTTCATTTCCCCCGTCCGCAATTCCGTGCCACTTCGGCGGCAATGCTAATGCCCGGTTCATCTGCGCTGTGCTTATTTCGCAGCGGGGCCGAGACGGCTCCCGACTGATCGAGGATGACATGAACGATACCGGAGCCAGCAAGAAGACCGGGGCAGAGACAAACGGCGCGTCCGATCTCGCAGCGGTCCTTGCCGCATCGGGACGGCAGGGCAAGCGCAGCCGCTGGCGCGGACGTCTGCTTATTCTGCTGATTCTCGTCGCCGCTGCAGCCGGCGCCGCATACTTCTATGTGGGGCGCGGGCAAAGCGAAGTGAGCTATGCCACCCAGCCGGCAAAACGCGGCGACCTGACGGTGCTCGTCACCGCCACCGGCTCGGTGCAGCCGACCGAGCAGGTCGATATATCGAGCGAACTTTCCGGCACGGTCCGCGACGTCAACGTCGATTACAACAGCACGATCAAATCGGGCGACGTGCTGGCGCAACTCGACACCAACAAGCTCGAGGCGGATGTGAAGAGCTCACGCGCCAAGCTCAATTCGGCCAAGGCGAATGTCGCCAAGGCCAATGCCGACCTGCAATCAGCAAGCACCTCGCTCGAGCGGCTGAAGAGCCTGGTCAAGAGCAACGTCTCCACCCAGCAGAGCCTCGACGACGCCAGCTACAAATATGATTCCGCCGTCGCCGCCAAACAGATCAACGAAGCCGAGGTCCTGGCCTCGGAGGCCGATCTGCAGCTTGCCGAGGTCAATCTCGCCAAGGCGAAGATCATCTCGCCGATCGACGGCGTGATCCTCACCCGTGCCGTCAATCCGGGTGCGACGGTCGCAGCCTCGCTTTCGGCGCCGATCCTTTTCACCATCGCCGGCGATTTGAAGAAGATGGAGCTGCAGGTCGATGTCGACGAGGCCGATGTCGGCCAGATCGCTGTCGGCCAGAAGGCGAAGTTTTCAGTGGACGCCTATCCCGACCGGAGCTTTCCGGCTGAGATCGAGCAGATCCGCTTCGCCTCCGAAGTGGTCAACAATGTTGTGACCTATAAGGCGGTCCTCTCCGTCGACAATGCCGACCTCTTGCTGCGTCCCGGCATGACGGCGACGGCCGACATCACCGTCGAAGCTGTCAAGGACACGCTGATGGTGCCGAACACCGCGCTACGTTATGCCCCCCCGCAAGCCGAAAGGCGCGGCCGCGGCATTTTCGGGATCTTCGGCCCACCACGTCAGCGCGGCGGCAATTCAGGTCAGGCGTTGACGGGAGCGCAGCGGCGCGTCTGGGTGCTGCGCGACGGCCGGCCCACGCCTGTCGTCATCCAGGTCGGCTCGTCCGACGGTCAGTTCACCCAGGTCGCCTCCGGTGACCTCAAGGAAAACGACGCATTGGTGACCGACGCCACGACGCGTGCGAACTAGGCGGAGAGACGGATGGCAAGCCCGCCGCTCATCGAATTCAGGCAGGTCTCGAAAATCTACGGCGAAGGCGAAGCGGCGATCCGCGCGCTCGACCATGTCGACCTTGCAATCAACACTCACGAATTCGTCGCGATCATGGGCCCATCGGGCTCCGGCAAGTCGACGGCGATGAACATCCTCGGCTGCCTCGACGTGCCGAGTGCTGGCGATTACATCTTCGAAGGTATTCCGACCAGTGGCTTCGACCGAAGCCAGCTGACGCTTCTGCGCCGCCATATGCTCGGCTTCGTCTTCCAGGGCTTCAACCTGTTGTCGCGCACCTCGGCCGTCGAAAATGTCGAGCTGCCGCTGATCTATCGCGGGATGGCGGTGCGCGAGCGGCGCGAACGAGCCCGCGAAGCCCTGGCGCTGGTCGGGCTGTCCGGCCGCGAACATCACAAGACCCAGGAACTATCGGGCGGTCAGCAGCAGCGCGTCGCCATCGCCCGCGCCATCGTCACCGAACCGGCGCTGCTGCTCGCCGACGAGCCCACGGGCAATCTCGACACGAAAACCAGCATCGAGATCATGGATCTGATGACCCGGCTGAACCGCGAGCAGGGCATCACCATCGTCATGGTCACGCACGAACCCGATATCGCCGCCTATGCGCAGCGGCTGTTCAGGTTCGTCGACGGCAAGCTGGAGACCGAGGTCGAGCATTGCAGGAGGGCGGATCATGTTCTTTGAGACGCTGAAGCTGGCGCTGCGCGCCATCAGCCGAAACATGCTGCGCTCGTTCCTGACTGTGCTCGGCGTCGTCATCGGCGTCGCCGCCGTTATCGCGCTGGTGACGATCGGCAATGGCACGACCGCACAGGTCTCGACCGAACTGTCGCGGCTCGGCACCAACATGCTGTTCGTCCGCCCCGGCCAGTTCGGCCCCGGCCGGGCGAGCTCCGAGGCCAAACGCTTCAGCGTCAAGGATGTCGCCGCCATCCGCGATCAGATCGGCGGCCTTAGAGCCGTGGCGCCGCTCAACCAGTCCACCGCGACCGTGATTTTTGGCGGCCAGAACCATTCGACCAGCGTCTCCGGCACCACCAACGACTATTTCGTGGCGCAGGATTGGAGCCTGGCGCTCGGCCGCAATTTTACCCCCGCCGAGGAACGCGGCCAGTCCCGCTGCATCATCGGCGAGACGGTGCGTTCGCAGCTCTTCGGCGCCGCCGATCCGATCGGTCAGCAGATCCGCGTCGGTAAGGTTTCATGCCCGGTTATCGGCGTGCTCGCCAAGCGCGGCCAGTCCGGCATGGGCACCGACCAGGACGATGTCGTCATCATGCCGGTCAAGGTGTTCCAGCGGCGCATCAGCGGCAACAGCAACGTGCCGCAGATCATCATCTCGGCGCGCGACGGCGTCTCCACAGCCAAGGTGCAGTCCGATGTCGAAGATCTGCTGCGCGAGCGCCGCAAGATCGTGCCCGGCCGGCAGGACGATTTCAACGTCAACGACATGACCCAGATCGCCGAGGCGATGACCGGCACGACGACGTTGCTGACCGGCCTGCTCGGCGCCGTCGCCGCCATCAGCCTGCTCGTCGGCGGCATCGGCATCATGAACATCATGCTGGTCTCCGTCACCGAGCGCACCCGCGAAATCGGCATTCGCCTGGCGATCGGCGCGCTCGAAAACCAGGTGCTGACCCAGTTCCTGGTCGAAGCGGTGGCGCTGTCACTGTTCGGCGGCATCACCGGCATCGTGCTTGGCCTGAGCCTCGGCTTCGGCGCGGTGACGCTCCTAAAAGTCCCCTTCGTTTTCAGCCCGATGATGGTCGCCGTCGCCTTCCTCTTCTCCGCCGCAATCGGCATGATCTTCGGCTATTTCCCGGCAAGACGGGCGGCACAGCTCAATCCGATCGAGGCGCTGCGGCATGAGTAAAAGGCGGGCGACCAATGGCTAGAGAGATGCAAGGGCGCGTGCCATGCGTCCCAACGCTTCCGCGAGGACTGAGCGCGGACAACCGACGTTGAGGCGGATGAAGCCTTCTCCACCTGGCCCATAGACGCGTCCATCGTACAAGTTGACCCCAGCCCGTTCGACGAAGAATCGATGAACGCCTCCCACTTTTGCGTCTAACCCCCGTGCGTCCAGCCAGATCAGATATGATGCGTCCGGTCGCATGGGCCTGATGCCCGGAAGATCGCTGGCCGCGATGCTCGATACGAGATCGACATTCTCCTGGACATAGGATGTAAGGCCGTCGAGCCACTGATCGCCCGAGCTATATGCGATTTCAAGTGCTAACCGCCCGAAATAATTCGCGTTCAGCATGAACGATGCTTGCATGGCTTGGAACAGCTCCTCGCGGCGTTTCGGGTCCGCAACCGAGAGGGTAGCCGCAGGTACACCGGCCAAGTTGAATGTCTTGGTCGGAGCAGTGCAGATGAAGGATTTCGCTGCCGCGGCGTCGCTGATAGAGGAGTATACCGTGTGGGGGCGGTCGTTTAGTCGAATATCGCAGTGAATGTCGTCGGAGATGACCAGAATGCCATGGCGCTCACACATCGCGTCGAGGCTCTGAAGCTCCTCACGTGTCCAGGCCTTTCCAGCAGGGTTGTGCGGATTGCACAATAAAAATGCGCGGGCACCGCTTGCAGCTTGCCGTTCAAAATCCTCCAGATCGAGCTCGTAGGCGCCGTCCACAAGCCTCAGGCGGTTGATGAGGAGGTTCCTGCCGTTCTCGCGGATGACTTGGAAATATGGGGAATAGACCGGAGCTTGAACGATGACGCCGTCACCGGGCTGCGTAAAGGTGCGTAAAATCACCGCGACTGAGGGCATGATCGCCGGAGCAGGAAGCAGCGTCTCGATATCAACGTTCCAGCCGTGGCGGCGCTCGAACCACGATTTTACGATTTCGTAGTGGTGCGGATCGCGCTTCGTATAGCCATAAATACCATGGTCAACGGCCTCGCGCAGGCGTGCAATCACCGGCTCTGGGGCACGAAAGTCCATGTCGGCCGTCCAAAGCGACACCAGTCCATCGCCCTCGACGCGGGGAGAGAATTCATCCCATTGGTTGGCCCATTTCGCTGACCCGAACTGGCTGCGATCATGAACAACATCAAAGCTCAACTCCGTAGCGGCCAGTTTCCTGGTCGCCGGCACACGTGACTGTATCATCGGCTTAGATTCCTAGTAGTAATGTGTGCGCCAGCCGCGCGATTGAACGGGCGGGACGATCACCTCAGGCCTGAAGCTCAACTGCGGTCTCGACGTCACCAGCCGGCGCGTATTTCGGATTGTCCAGCATCGAGATTTCCTATGATTTGTGACCGCGCGCGAGATGACGTTCCACGGACATGGAATACCGAGACATCCCAAAGCAGAAGATCCAGTAGACAACCGCGGCGAATAGGTAGCCGGTTGACGAGATCGTTGGCCCCGCCCAGGTCGGATCGATGCGGGCCGTTTCAATCGCTCGCAGGAAGTCCGCTATGCCGACAATCGCGACGAGCGTCGTATCCTTGAAAAGTCCTATGAATGTCGAAACGATGCCGGGAATCACGATCGCGAGCGCTTGAGGCAGGATGATGAGCCGCATGATCGTGAAGTAGCCGAGGCCCAGAGCCTGAGCGCCTTCGTATTGCCCACTGGGGATAGCCTGCAGGCCGGCACGCACCACCTCGGCCATGTAAGCCGCGGAGAAGAGGGCAGTGCCGATCATCGGGCGCAAAAGCCTGTCCGGCGTAAGCGCCTCAGGCACGAAGAGGGGCATCATGAAGTTCGCCATGAAGAGCACGGTGATAAACGGTACGCCTCGGACAACCTCGATATAGAAGACGCAAACGGCTTTGACGATAGGGAGTTCGGAACGTCTGCCGAGCGCGAGAACGATACCAAATGGCAGCGAAAACACGATCCCTATGACGGACATCAAGAGGGTGATCATCATCCCGCCCCAGAGGGTGGTGTCTATGACCGGTAGGCCAATCGTTGCCACGCCACGAAGCAGCGCAAACGCCACAATGGGATAGATTCCGAAAAACAGCAGTGCTGCCATGTTCCGACGCGGGGCATTCCGCCATAGGAGCCAACCGATCAAGGAAGCACCAACCACCTGCGTTAAGTCGACGCGCCAGCGCTCGGTTGCTGGATATGCTCCATAGCGAAGATAGTTCAGTTTAGCGCCGATAAAGGACCAGCATGCACCGTCGGGATTGATGCGACAGGCTTCGCTGTCACCGCTCCACACCGCCTTAAACAACGCAAAGCTCAGGAATTGCGAAACGAGCCACACCGCCAGACCGGTGAAGCACACGGTCAACAGGCAGGAAAAGGGACTTGAGAACAGGTTCTTTCGTGTCCAAGTCACGAGGCCGGGCTGGATGTCGCCCGGAGGCGGGACAGCAGGCAGATATTCATGCTGATATGGAGCCGGTGCATGAAGAGTTTCGTTCATCTCATCTCTCCACGAGCGCGAAACGCTGATTGAAGCCGTTCATGGCGGCCGATGTGATCAAGGAGATGACGAGATAGACTGCGAGCGTTATGGCCATCACCTGGACCGCCGCTCCCGTTTGGTTGAGCACCGATCCTGCGAAGACCTGAACGAGGTCGGGATAACCGATGAAAACAGCGAGCGACGAGTTCTTGATCAAATTCAGATATTGACTGGTCAGAGGCGGGATGATGATCCGCAAAGCTTGCGGGACCACAACGAGGCGCAACGTTTTGCCGTTCGAGAAACCGAGTGCGTGGGCTGCTTCTGTCTGCCCCCTGGAAACGGCCTGAATGCCGCCACGGACGATCTCGGCGATGAATGACGCGGTGTAGACAGAAAGACCGATCAGGAGAGCCGCGAACTCGGGATAGATTTGCAGGCCGCCGCGGAAATTGAAACCCTTCAATTCCGGATAGATGAAGGTCCAGGGGTTGCCCACCACCAGAGAAGCAAGCAGGGGCAGCCCGATAAGGGCGATTAGGGTGACGAGTAAGATCGGAAGCTGCTTGCCCGTTCGCTTCTGGACCGTCCGAGTGTAGGCTCCAAATGCGACAGCCACAGCCACCGCGGCAACAACTGCCACACCGATCCAGCCGGCCCCTGCCTGAAGCTCAACCGCCGGCATTATTATTCCGCGGTTGTTGAGGTAGATTCCCCCTGGAAGGGAGATCGATGCCTTTGGAGCAGGCAGCGGCTTGAGGACTGCATTGTACCAGAACAGAAGTTGAAGCAGCAGCGGGACATTGCGGATGACTTCGACATATGAGGCCGCGACCTTGGCTGCTATCCAGTTGGCGGAAAGGCGAGAAATACCGACGAGGAAGCCGATGACCGTGGCAAGCATGATACCGATTGCGCTGACCAGGAGCGTATTGGCAACACCCACCCAAAAAGCCTGGCCGTACGTCGATAAGCTGTCGTATGGGATCAGCGTCTGATTGATCTGGAAGCCTGACGTCTGCTTCCAGAAATCAAAGGTAAGAGGAATGCCGCGCTGTTTCATGTTGGAAACAGTTTGGGTTGCAACCCCGGCGATGATCACTGCAAGGCTCACAGCCAATGCGGTTTGATAAGCGATCCCGCGAAGCTTTTTGTCATAGAACGAGAAGTTCCTGCGCACCTGCGTAGGCTGAGAGATGGCAACCATTCGTTCCTCCAACTATGAAGAGGCCGCCGCTCCTCGTGGCGGCCTCGTGGATCAACGGATGGGGGGTGCGTACTGAAGGCCACCGGCGTTCCAGAGCGCATTCACGCCACGTTCTATCTTTAAGGGAGATTCCTTGCCGATCGAACGCTCGAAAATCTCGGAATAGTTGCCGACCTGCTTGATGATGTCCTGAGACCAGGTTTCTCCGAGCCCGACGTCCTTGCCGAAGCTTCCTTCGACGCCCAGGAGGCGGCGAATGTTCGGATCGTCGGAATGCTTCATTTCGTCGATATTCTTCGAGGTGACGCCGAATTCTTCGGCAGCCAGCATAACATTGAGCGTCCACTTGGCGACGTTCAGCCACTGGTCGTCACCCTGGCGGACTGCCGGACCCAGCGGCTCCTTCGAAATGATTTCAGGGAGCACAACATTCTCTTCGGGCTTCGCCATACGAATGCGCGCAGCGTTCAAGCTCGATGTGTCTGCGGAAAAAACGTCGCAACGCCCTTCTTCGTAGGCCTTGATAACAGCCTCTTCATCCGCAAAACCGACGGCACTGTAGCTCATGCCGTTGGTGCGGAAATAGTCGGCAAGGTTCAACTCGGCAGTAGTCCCCTGCGAAACGCAAATCGAAGCACCATCCAGATTCTTAGCAGACTGTATTTTCTCGGACTTGCGAACCATAAAGCCTTGGCCGTCGTAGAAATAAGTGCCGGCAAAGATGATACCAAGGGAGGTGTCGCGCGAGGATGTCCAGGTCGCATTATGGGCCAGGATGTCGATCTCACCGGACTGGAGCGCAGTAAATCGATCCTTGGCGTTGAGCGGTATGAACTTGACCTTCGTGGCATCGCCGAGGACGCCAGCGGCCACAGCACGGCAGTAGTCGACGACGAAGCCTGTCCATTTCCCATCGTTGTCAGGGACGCTGAAACCCGCCGTTGCCGGATTTGTCCCACATGTGAGCACACCTTTTGCCTTAACGTCGTCCAATGTCCCCGCCCAGACGGGGCATGCATGGGCGGCGATTGCTGCGCCGAAAACTGTAGCCAGTAATTTTCGCATTGAATGATCCCCTTTTTTAATTCTGTAAAAGAGGGTGGCTCGCTGGCGGCTAATCGTCAAATTGATTGTCGTCATCAACTTTATGAATGAAATTCATTCGGTGCCGCGGCCGTAATTTCCTCGCATCCATATCTAACGCCGGGCACACAGCCGGATGATGACGCTTGGATGCTTGTCGACGCTCCTCATCGCGCGACGATATTGTTTGCCAGTATGAGTTCGTTTTTTCTGATTTGAGCGGCGTGGTACAATTCGGTTATCAATCGACGCAGCCAGAGTGTTCCCTGATCGGCAGACATCTGCCGATGAGTGACGAGGTTCGTGCTGACTGAGGGAATGGGAATAGGCGGCGACAGGAGTGTCACCTCGCTTGCTTCATCAAGCATTTGAAAAATGCCGTCGCCACAATGCGTGATCAAGTCGGTCCCTCTGAGCACCCAGGGCATCACCAAGTAGTTCGAAATGGTTGCAACGACCTTTCGCCTAAGGCCACGCTCTTTGAGTGCCCCATCCGCCAACCCCTCAGAAAGACCATCGGCGGAAATTTGAAGGTGAGAGGCTGTAAGGTAATCTTCCAAACTCAACGGAACCTTGGCGATTTGGCTGCCACTCCAAACGGCACACAGCATCCTGTCCTGTCCAAGCTCGGTTTTTGTCAGGTTGGGGTCGTCTTTCAGACTTGCGCCCGTCAAAGTGCAGTCGACCTGGCGGAAATAATCTGCGCTTTCGGCTTCGGCGCGGTTCGCAGGGATGACATTCAGGGTGGCGTGTGGCGCCTGTCTGGAGAATTCCCGGATGAGACCCGGGAGGAAAATCATCGCATGATAGTCGGTGAGCCCCACGCGGAACTTACGTTCGGTCGTTGCCGGGTCGAAGACTTTATATCGTCCGATCGACGTGCGAATTTTTCCGAGGGCATCAGATATGCCCCCGATAAGCTCTAATGCGCGCGGCGTTGGCCTCATCAATCCGCCGTCGCGGGTAAAAAGCTCGTCCTTGAAAATGATGCGAAGCTTGGCGAGCGAGTGACTGACCGCGGATTGGGTCCGGCCCAGATGATCGGCAGCGCTCGTCACGCTCCGCTCTTGCATCAGGACATCGAATACGCGCAGAAGATTGAGATCAACGTCGTCAGAAGACATTCCAGACTCCATGAAACTGCCTCATGGCTTCCATCGAAGCATTTCGTCTCGCGCATGACAATCGTCGGGTGCGGGACGTCGATATCTCATAGCGAGTTCGATGGCACTGAACGCTGAAGGGATAGGCTTCCACGAAGCCATCCTTCATGGGCACTTAGCCTTGAGACGGGTGGTTAACATGTTGTCGGCATGATGATATATCAGATGACCGCGCCGGATGCGGCACGCACATAAGATATATCAGTGGCATTGGACTCCAGCATGCAGACGTCACAGAGCCATCTAGCTTATCTCGCGCTCGAGCATCTGATCGTCACGCTGGCGCTGAAGCCCGGGGCGCTGGTTACCGAAAAACAGCTAATCGATATGGCGGGCCATGGGCGTACGCCGGTGCGCGAGGCGATCCAGAAGCTTGCCTGGCAGGGGCTGATCCTGGTGAAGCCGCGCGTCGGGCTGCAGGTGGCCGAGATCGCGCCGGAAGACCACGGCAATGTCATGCAGGTGCGCCGCGAGCTGGAGCCGATCGCAGCTAGCCTCGTTGCCGAACATGCAACCGACGAGCAGCGTGAACGCCTCATCGACTGCGCGCGTGCGATGGAGGAATGCGCCGTCACCGGCGATCTCGCCGGCTTCTTCGCCGCCGACAAGGCTTTCGACGAAATCCTTGAGGAGGCCTGCCCGAACGGCTTCATCATGGCAGCGCTCGGCCCGGTGCAGACGCATTCACGTCGCCTCTGGTATTCGACGGCAAGCCCGGAGCGCATGGATCGCGCCATCGCGCTGCATGTCGCCGTCATCCGCGCCATCCATCAGGGCAATCAGGATGAGGCGCGCGCCGCGATGGCGGTGCTGATCGACTATCTCGCCCAGACATAGAAACGGCCCCGTTTCCGGAGCCGCTGTCAGATCTGATTGTCGGAAAACGTCAGCCGACGAAAGCGCGTTCGATGACGAATTCGGCGGGCTTGCTATTGGCGCCTTCATCGAGGCCGGCCTTTTCGAGCAGTTCCTTGGTATCCTTCAGCATCGCCGAGGAACCGCAGATCATGCCGCGGTCGATCACCGGGTCGAGCGGCGGCACGCCGAGATCGGTAAACAGCTTGCCGGAGGAGATCAGGTCGGTGATGCGGCCGCGATATTCGAAATCCTCGCGCGTGACCGTCGGATAATGCCGCAGCTTGTCGCCGACGACTTCCTTCAGCAACTCGTCGTTCTGGATCTCGTGCACCAAGTCGAAGCCGTATTTCAGCTCGGCGACATCGCGTGTCGTGTGGGTGAGGATGACTTCCTCGAACTTCTCATAGGTCTCGGGATCGCGGATCAGGCTGGCGAAAGGCGCAATGCCCGTTCCCGTCGAGAACATGTAGAGACGGCGGCCAGGGGTCAACGCATCGAGCACCAGCGTGCCGGTGGGCTTCTTGCGCATCAGTACCTGGTCGCCCGGCTTGATTGCCTGCAGATGCGAGGTGAGCGGGCCGTCCGGCACCTTGATCGAGAAGAATTCAAGCTCTTCGGCCCAGGCTGGGCTGGCGATCGAATAGGCGCGGAATACCGGCTTGCCCTCGACCATCAGGCCGATCATCGCGAATTCGCCGGAACGGAAACGGAAGCCCTGCGGCCGGGTCATCGTGAAGCGGAAGAGCCGGTCGGTATAGTGCGTGACATCGAGCACCGTCTCGGCATAGACGCCGGCGGGGATGGACAAGGCGAAGTCTTCGGTCTTTGCAGGCGCGTTCATTGCGGTAGCGGATCCCGTATTCGTCGGATGAACTGTCGGATGCGAGCGAGATATTACAAATCGCGCCCGAATTAAAGGTATTCCATTCCACGCACCACTCCTGAAGGGAAATATGCATGCCATTGTCAGGATTCAATGGCTCGCGGGCAATGTCGTATTTCCCGCTGGCGAAGCCCGGCAAAGGATGCATATTAGGGCGGCGCGCCTGATATCGATGCCGGTTTTCGGCAAAAACGGTGCGACAACAAAGACCTACGGCGTCGGGACCCGATTCAGGAAGAGGGGTCCGGTGATAGTTGGCGAAAAAAGATGCTTGCCGGGGCGAGCGCGATAGGGCGGTCGGGGGAATATGAAGATTTTCAAGTACAAGCGTGTTCCTTACGCGGAGATGCGCGCCTTTTCCGTCCATATCCTGACGGCCTCCGGCTCCTTCCTTGCCTTTCTCGGCGTCGTTGCCGCCGCCGAGCACCGCTTCATCGACATGTTCTGGTGGCTGGGCCTTGCCCTTCTCGTCGACGGCATAGACGGGCCGATCGCCCGCAAGGTGCGCGTCAAGGAAGTGCTGCCGAACTGGTCTGGCGATACGCTCGACAATATCATCGACTACGTCACCTATGTGCTGCTGCCGGCTTTCGCGCTCTATCAGAGCGGCATGATCGGCGAGCCCTGGTCCTTCGTCGCCGCCGGCATGATCGTCATCTCAAGCGCCATTTACTATGCCGATATGGGCATGAAGACCGAGGAGTACTTCTTCTCCGGCTTCCCTGTCGTCTGGAACATGATCGTTTTCACGCTGTTCGTCATCGATGCCAGCGCGACGACGGCGCTCGCCGTCGTCATCGTTTCGGTGGTGCTGACCTTCCTGCCGATCAATTTCCTGCACCCGGTCCGCGTCAAAAGGCTGCGCCCGCTCAATCTCGGCGTCTTCTTCCTGTGGTCGGCGCTGGGCATCTTTTCGCTGCTGATGCACTTCGACACACCCGAATGGGCGCTCATTCTCTTCATCGTGACCGGGCTCTATCTTTACGTCATCGGTGCGGTGCTGCAATTCTTCCCCGCTCTCGGACGCGAAGCATAGGACAAGCCAGATGACCAAAACGCAGGCGGTTTCATTCTCGAGGACGGGCGGGCCGGAGGTTTTCGATTATGTCGAGCTCGATCTTGCGCCGCCCGCGGCTGGTGAGGTGCAGATCCGGCAGGCCGCCGTCGGCCTCAATTTCATCGACGTCTATTTCCGCAACGGCTCCTACAAGGTGCCGCATCTACCTTTCGTCACCGGCAAGGAGGGCGCCGGCACCGTGACATCGGTCGGCCCCGGCGTTACCGATTTCAAGCTCGGTGACCGTGTCGCCTATGCCAGCGCCGACGGCGCCTATAGCGCCGAGCGCAATATCGAGACCCGCCATCTGGTGCATGTGCCTGACGGCATCGAGCTCGAAACGGCGGCGGCGATGATGTTGAAGGGCATGACTGCCGAATATCTGCTGAACCGCACCTTCAAGGTCGGCCCTGAGACAGTGCTGTTGTTTCATGCCGCAGCAGGCGGTGTCGGGCTGATAGCCGGCCAATGGGCAAAGGCGCTCGGCGCCACCGTCATCGGCACGGCGGGCTCCGAAGACAAGGTCCAGCTGGCGCTCACCCATGGCTATGATCATGTGATCAACTACAAGAGCGAGGACTTCGCCGTCCGCGTCCGCGAGATCACCGCCGGCAAAGGCGTCGATGTCGTCTATGATTCGATCGGCCGGGATACTTTTCCACAGTCGCTCGATTGCCTGAAGCCGCGCGGCCTTTTTGCCTCCTTCGGCCAATCCTCCGGGCCGATCGAGAATTTCACCCTGGCGATGCTGGCGCAGAAGGGGTCGCTGTTTGCGACGCGGCCGACGCTCTTCACCTACATCGCCGCGCGCCAGGAATTGATCGACAGTGCAAAGGCGCTATTTGATGTTGTGCAAAGCAACAAAGTGCGTATCAATATCAATCAAACCTATCCGTTACGTGAGGTTGGGCAGGCTCACGCGGATCTGGAAACAAGAAAAACAACAGGAACGACGCTGCTGATTCCATGAGATCCGAACGGACCGGTTGGCAGAAGAAATGAGGGGAACGTGTCGCCATTGAATGTGCCGGAGTCCGGTGCGTTATTATCCGTCCAGAAGCTGACGAAGTTCTTCGGTGGCTTTGCAGCCTGCAATGAAATCGATCTCGATATCGCGCCGGGCGAAATTCATGCGCTTCTCGGCGAAAATGGCGCCGGCAAATCCACCCTGGTAAAGATGCTGTTCGGCGTGCTGGAGCCGACGGACGGGCATATCCTCTGGCAGGGCAAGCAGGTCTCGATCACCTCGCCGGGTGAGGCCCGCAAGCTCGGCATCGGCATGGTCTTCCAGCATTTTTCGCTGTTCGAGGCGCTGACGGTTGCTGAAAACATCGCGCTCTCGCTCGATGACGCCATACCGATCGACAGGATCGCCGAGGAGGCGAGGGCACTGTCGCAAGCTTACGGCCTGCCGCTCGACCCGCATGCCCATGTAGCCGATCTCTCGGTCGGCGAGCGCCAGCGCATCGAGATCGTCCGTGCGCTGCTGCAGAACCCGAAGCTGATCATTCTCGATGAGCCGACCTCGGTGCTGACGCCGCAGGAGGCCGACAGGCTGTTCGAGACGCTGTTCAAGCTGCGCGCCGAGGGCCGTTCGGTTCTCTATATCAGCCACCGCCTGGAAGAGGTGCAGCGTATCTGCGACCGCGCCACCGTGCTGCGCCATGGCCGCGTCACCGGTGCCTGCGATCCGAAGCAGGAAACGCCCGCCTCGCTCGCCCGCATGATGGTTGGCAGCGAGGTGGCGACTGTCACCCATCCGGAGCGCAGCGACAAGGGCGAGGTGCAGCTTGCCGTTGCCAACCTTTCCGTCGCCGCCCGCACGCCTTTCGCCATGCCGCTGCGTGACGTCTCGATGACGGTCCGCGCTGGCGAAATCCTCGCCATTGCCGGTGTCGCCGGCAACGGCCAGAGTGAACTCTTCGACGCACTGTCCGGCGAATATCCAGTCGCTTCGGCACAAGCGATCATCATCCGTAAAAAGCCGGTCGGCACCCAGGGCATCACCGCTCGCCGCCTGCTCGGCGCCGGCTTCGTGCCGGAGGAGCGTCACGGCCATGCCGCCGTTTCCGCCATGAAACTGTCGGACAATCTGGTGCTCGCCCGCAGCCAGTCGGACCGCAAGGCGTTTCTCGGCCTGCTCGGCATCATCCGCCATGGAGCGGTGAAATCTGCCGCGCGGCGGATTTCCGAGGCCATGGATGTCCGCAAGAGCGGCGATGATCCGGCCGCCGGCTCCTTGTCCGGCGGAAATCTGCAAAAGTTCATCGTCGGCCGCGAGCTCGACCGCCAGCCGGCGGTGCTCGTCGTCAACCAGCCGACCTGGGGCGTCGATGCGGGTGCTGCTAGCCGCATCCGCCAGGCATTGGTCGATCTGGCCAGAAGCGGTTCGGCGGTTGTCGTCATCAGCCAGGATCTCGACGAGATCTTCGAAGTGGCGACCGATATCGCCGTCATCTGCGAAGGCCGCCTTTCCAGCCCGGCTGCGGCCGGCGAGCTGACGCGCGAAAAGATCGGCCTGCTGATGGGTGGCCTGCACCAGAGCGGCAATGCCCCGGAGGCGCGCCATGCGCATTGAAGAGGCGCCCCATGCGCATTGAAGAGGCAGCCCATGCGCATTGAACTCGAAAAACGCCCCGACATCTCGAAGCTCTACGCTTTCGTCTCGCCGCTGCTGGCCCTTGTGCTAACTCTGATCTTCGGCGCCATCATGTTCGCAATGCTCGGCAAGGACCCTGTGGAGGCGCTGAACGCCTTCTTCGTCGAGCCGCTGCTCGAGGTCTGGTCGCTGCACGAACTGGCGATCAAGGCAGCACCCCTCATCCTGATCGCCGTCGGCCTGGCCGTCTGCTATCGCTCGAACAACTGGAATATCGGCGCCGAAGGCCAGTTCACCATCGGCGCCATCACCGGCTCCTATCTGCCGATCGTCTTTTACGACTGGCATTCGCCGCTGGTGCTGCCGCTGATGCTCATCCTCGGTGCGCTCGGCGGTGCGCTTTTCGCCGCCATTCCGGCGCTGCTGAAGGCGCATTTCAACACCAATGAGATCCTGACATCGCTGATGCTGGTTTATATCGCCCAGCTCTTCCTCGATTGGCTCATTCGCGGCGCCTGGCGCGATCCGAAGGGCTTCAACTTCCCGGTCTCGCGCGATTTCGCCCCTGAGGCGGTGCTGCCGGCGATCTGGGAAGAATCGGGCCGGGCGCATTGGGCCTTTATCTTCGCCATGGTCGCGGCCATCGGCGTCTGGTTCATGCTGCGTTATACGCTGAAAGGCTTCGAGATCGTCGTGCTCGGCCAATCGGAGCGGGCAGGGCGCTTTGCCGGCTTCTCGTCGAAGAAGATGATCTGGTTCAGCTTTCTGTTTTCGGGCGCTCTTGCTGGCCTTGCCGGGATAGCCGAGGTCTCTGGCTCGATCGGCCACCTGCAGCCGGCGATTTCGCCGGGCTACGGCTTCACCGCCATCATCGTCGCCTTCCTCGGCCGCCTCAATCCGCTTGGTATCATCGCCTCCGGCCTGGTGCTGGCGCTGACCTATCTCGGCGGCGAGGCGGCACAGCTGTCGCTCGGCGTTTCCGACAAGGTCACCCGCGTCTTCCAAGGGCTGTTGCTCTTCTTCGTGCTCTCCTGCGATACGCTGATCTATTACAAAATCCGCATTGTCTGGTCGCGGCTAAGGGGCGAGGCGGCATGAGCATCTTCGAAGCCATTCTGCTGACGGTCATCACCGCCTCGACGCCGCTCGTCATCGCCGCCCTCGGCGAACTCGTCACCGAGCGTTCCGGCGTGCTCAATCTCGGCGTCGAAGGCATGATGATCATGGGCGCGGTTGCCGCTTTTGCCGGCGCGCAAATGTCGGGCTCGCCCTATGTCGGCATCGTCTGCGGCATTGCGGCAGGCGCGCTTTTCTCGCTTCTCTTCGCCTTCCTGACGCTGACCCTGGTGGCAAACCAGGTGGCGACGGGATTGGCGCTCACCCTTCTCGGCCTCGGCGTCTCCGGCATGCTTGGCGAGGCCTATGTCAGCGTGCCCGGCATCCGGCTGGGAGAGATCGTTATCCCGGGCCTGTCGGATCTTCCAGTCATTGGCCACGTTCTCTTCAGGCAGGATCTGATCTTCTACCTGTCGATTGCGCTTGTCGTCGGTGTCAGCTGGTTCCTGTTCCGCAGCCGCGCCGGGCTGAAGCTGAGAGCGATCGGCGACAGTCACGGTTCGGCCCATGCGCTCGGCATTCAGGTTATCCGCACGCGATATCTGGCGGTGATGTTCGGCGGCGCCTGCGCCGGTCTTGCCGGCGCCCAACTGTCGCTTGTCTACACCCCGCAATGGGCGGAGAACATGTCGGCCGGCCGCGGCTGGATCACGCTGGCGCTGGTGGTGTTCGCCTCCTGGCGGCCGTGGCGGGTTTTTGCCGGCGGCTATCTCTTCGGCGCGGTCACCATCCTGCAGCTGCACGCGCAGGCATTCGGTCTCGGCATTCCCTCGCAGTTCCTCTCGATGCTGCCCTATGCCGCGACTATTGTGGTTCTCATCATCATTTCCCATAATCGGCGCACGACGTTGATCAATACGCCCGCCTCGCTCGGAAAAGCCTTCGTGCCGGAGCGATAAGGCAAGAACACAAAGACGGGTTCCGCAATAACTTCAAACCAACAGGGGTCACCATGAAGAAGTTCGCATTCACACTCGCCGCCTCGGCCGCCGCCGTGATCGGCATCTCGTCCGCCGCAGAGGCTGCTGATAAGACCAAGGTCTGCTTCGTCTATGTCGGTTCGCACACCGATGGCGGCTATTCGCAAGCCCACGATCTCGGCCGCCAGCAGGTCCAGGCCGAGTTCGGCGACAAGATCGACACGCCTTACCTCGAAAACGTACCGGAAGGCCCGGATGCCGAGCGCGCCATCGAGCGCCTTGCCCGTTCCGGCTGCAAGCTGATCTTCACGACGTCCTTCGGCTTCATGGATGCGACCGTCAAGGTCGCCGCCAAATTCCCGAAGGTCAAGTTCGAGCACGGCACCGGCTACAAGTCCGGCCCCAACCTCGCCACCTACAATTCGCGTTTCTATGAAGGCCGCTACATCCTCGGCCAGATTGCCGCGAAGACCTCGAAGAACCACGGCGCCGCCTACATCGCCTCCTTCCCGATTCCCGAAGTGGTGATGGGCATCAATTCGTTTGAGCAAGGCGCCAAGTCGGTCGATCCGAGCTTCAAGCTGAAGGTCATCTGGGTCAACACCTGGTTCGACCCGGGCAAGGAAGCCGACGCCGCCAAGGCGATGGTCGACCAGGGCGTCGACGTCTTGACCCAGCACACCGATACGACGGCGCCGATGCAGGTTGCCGAAGAACGCGGCATCCACGCCTTCGGTCAGGCGTCCGATATGATCGCAGCCGGTCCCAAGGCGCAGATGACGGCGATTGTCGACACCTGGGGCACCTACTACTCCAAGCGCATCCACGCGCTTCTGGACGGCACCTGGAAGTCCGAGCAGAGCTGGGACGGTCTCAAGGACGGCATCTTGAAGATGGCGCCCTACACCAACATGCCCGACGACGTGAAGAAGATGGCAGAGGAAACCGAAGCCAAGATCAAGTCAGGTGAACTGCATCCCTTCACCGGCCCGATCAACAAGCAGGACGGCACACCCTGGCTGAAGGCCGGCGAAAAGGCCGATGATGGCACGCTGCTCGGCATGAACTTCTATGTCGAAGGCGTCGACGACAAGCTGCCGGCGCAATAAGTCGCCTTCAATTCGCAGTTGCGAAGAGCGCCCTTTGTGGGCGCTCTTTTTTTGCTGCAGTGCATGCCAAGATTCCGATTTACAAAAGTAATACTATATGATTTTTTGACCCTGCGCCGCGAGATGCGGCTTGGGAGGAAATCATGAAATTGAAGACTGCACTTTTGAGTGCCACGATTCTTGCTGCCTGCATGTTCGGTTCGGCTTCGGCCGGCGGACTGACCGTCGGCTTCTCGCAGATCGGCTCGGAATCGGGCTGGCGTGCGGCTGAAACGACCGTTACCAAGGAGCAGGCCAAGAAGCGCGGCATCGATCTGAAGTTCGCCGATGCACAGCAGAAGCAGGAAAACCAGATCAAGGCTTTGCGCTCCTTCATTGCTCAGGGCGTCGATGCCATTCTCATTGCGCCGGTCGTTGAAACCGGCTGGGACGACGTTCTCAAGGAAGCCAAGGAAGCCAAGATTCCGGTCATCCTTCTCGACCGCACCATCAAGGCTCCGGACGATCTCTACCTGACGGCTGTGACCTCCGACCTGGTCCATGAAGGCAAGGTCGCCGGCGACTTCCTGGTCAAGACTGTCGGCGACAAGAAGTGCAACGTCGTCGAGCTGCAGGGCACGACCGGTTCGTCGCCGGCCATCGCCCGCAAGAAGGGCTTCGAAGAGGCTCTCGCCGGTCACGACAACCTCAAGATCGTTCGCAGCCAGACCGGTGACTTCACCCGCACCAAGGGCAAGGAAGTCATGGAAAGCTTCCTGAAGGCCGAGAATGGCGGCAAGGACATCTGCGCACTCTACGCCCATAATGACGACATGGCCGTCGGCGCCATCCAGGCGATCAAGGAAGCCGGCCTGAAGCCAGGCAAGGATATCCTCGTCGTCTCCATCGACGCCGTTCCCGATATCTTCAAGGCGATGTCCGAAGGTGAAAGCAATGCCACGGTCGAGCTGACGCCGAACATGGCAGGCCCGGCCTTCGATGCCCTCGATGCCTACCTGAAGGACAAGAAGGCTCCGGCGAAGTGGATCCAGACCGAGTCCAAGCTCTACACCCCTGCCGACGAGCCGATGAAGGTCTACGAACAGAAGAAGGGTCAGGGCTACTGATCTGATTTGACACCGCTGCATAATCCCTGAATCGGGATCGATTTGAGGGTAGAATTATGCAGCATTCAAAGCGCTGCAGCGTCACGTGCCTGAAAAGTCGCGTGACGCTGTAGAACCGCACCGGCCCGTCATGGACCGGTGCGGAACTGCCTTGCCGCCTTGGGACCTCATGTCCGGCCGCGGCGCGGCTTTTGCGGTCAATATCAGGAAAACAGACCCTTATGACTGACGATTTCGAGAACGTTCTCGCGGCTTCCGGAATATCGAAATTTTTTCCCGGCGCAGTGGCGTTGGACAAGGTCGATTTCACGTTGCGCAAGGGCGAGGTGCACGCGCTGCTTGGTGAGAATGGCGCCGGAAAATCGACGCTGATCAAGTGCATCACCGGCGCCTATCATCGTGACGAGGGCAGTCTGACGCTCGATGGCCACGAAATCAATCCGGCCAATACACTCGCCGCCCAGAAGCTTGGCATCGGCACCGTCTACCAGGAGGTCAACCTCCTTACCAATCTGAGCGTCGCCGAAAACCTGTTTCTCGGACGCCAGCCAAGGCGTTTCGGCATGACCGACGTGCGCGCGATGAACCGCAAGGCGCGCGACCTGCTGACCGGCTACGGCGTCGATATCGACGTCACCGCCGAGCTTGGCCGTTTTTCCGTCGCTGTCCAGCAAGTGGTTGCCATCGCCCGCGCCGTCGATCTTTCCGGTAAGGTGCTGATATTGGACGAGCCGACGGCAAGCCTCGACAACCAAGAAGTGGCGCTGCTCTTCCGCATCATCGAGGACCTGAAGAAGCGCGGTCTGGGCATCGTCTTCATCACCCATTTTCTCGAGCAGGTCTATGCGATCAGCGACCGCATCACCGTGCTGCGCAACGGCAAGCTCGTCGGCACCCGCGACGCCGCCGATCTGCCGCGCCAGGGCCTGATTGCCATGATGCTCGGCCGCGAACTGGCTCATGTCGAGGAGACGGTCAGGGAACGCAGCGTTGCGGCCGGCGAAGTCCGATATCGTTTTGCAGGCTACGGCAAACGCGGCAAGGTCAAGCCCTTCGATCTCGACGTGCGCGCCGGTGAGGTGGTCGGCATTGCCGGGTTGCTAGGTTCCGGCCGCACCGAAACCGCCGAACTGCTCTTCGGCATCGAACATGCCGATAGCGGCAGCGCCACGATCGACGGTCAGCCGGTGGCGCTTTCGAGCCCGCGCGCCGCAATCGAAAAAGGTTTTGGCTTCTGCCCCGAGGACCGCAAGACCGACGGCATCGTCGGCGACCTGTCGATCCGGGAGAACATTGCCTTGGCGCTGCAGGCCCGCCGCGGCTGGACGCGGCCGCTGTCGCGCGCCGAGCAGAATGCGCTTGCCGATCGCTATATCAAGGCGCTCGACATTCGCACCACCGATCGCGAAAAACCGATTCGGCTGCTCTCCGGCGGCAATCAGCAGAAGGCGATCCTCGCCCGCTGGCTGGCGACCAATCCCAAGTTTCTGATCCTCGACGAGCCGACCCGCGGCATCGATGTCGGCGCTCATGCCGAGATCATCAAGCTCATCGAACAGCTCTGCGCCGAGGGCATGTCGCTGATCGTGATTTCCTCGGAACTTGAAGAACTTGTCGCCTATAGTTCACGTGTCATCGTACTTCGCGACAGGCAGCATATCGCCGAACTGACAGGCGAGCGCATCACCGCCGCCGGTATCGTCGATGCCATCGCCGCCGCCGAGCACAAGACGGAGCATGCATGAAGTCCTCGCTGAAGACGCTGGCATATCGCCTGGCGCCGCAATTAATCGCGCTCGTTGTCATTCTTCTATTGAATTTCATAACGTCACCGCAGTTTTTTAATGTTGTGGTTCAAAATGGCCGCCTCTATGGCAGCCTGATCGACGTCCTGAACCGCGGCGCGCCGGTGGCGCTGTTGGCGATCGGCATGACGCTGGTGATTGCCACCAAGGGCATTGATCTATCGGTCGGAGCCGTCGTCGCCATCTGCGGCGCCGTCGCCGCCTCGTCGATTGTCGCTGGAAATTCAGTTGCCTACACCGTCATCCTGACGCTTGCGATCGGCATTGCCTGCGGCGTCTGGAACGGTTTCCTCGTGGCAGTCCTCAATATCCAGCCGATCATCGCCACGCTGGTGCTGATGGTCGCCGGCCGTGGCATCGCCCAGCTCATCACCGAAGGCGCTATCCTGACCTTCAACGATGACGGCCTGACCTTCTTCGGCAGCGGTTCCATGGCCCTGCTGCCGATGCCTGTTGTCATCTGGCTGCTCGTCGGCCTGCTCGTCATCCTGCTCGTCCGCCGCACGGCGCTCGGCATGCTGATCGAGGCCGTCGGCATCAATCGCCGCGCCAGCACGCTCTCCGGCATCCAAACGCCGGTACTGCTGATGGCGGTCTACATGCTGAGCGGGCTCTGCGCATCGATTGCAGGCATCATCGTCGCCGCCGACATCAAGGGCGCCGACGCCAACAATGCCGGCCTCTGGCTCGAACTCGACGCCATCCTCGCCGTCGTCGTCGGCGGCAATTCGCTGCTCGGCGGCCGCTTCAGCATTCTCGGATCGCTGATCGGCGCGATGATCATCCAGGCGGTGAATACCGGCATTCTGTCCTCCGGATTCCCGCCTGAATTCAACCTGATCATCAAGGCCGTCATCATTATCGTCATCCTCGTCATCCAGTCGCCGGCGGTGCAATCGCTCGCCATCTTCGCCAGCCGCCGGCAGAGCGGCAGGGAGCAGCCGAAATGAACTCCAAATACCTGCCGCTGCTTGCGACCATCGTCATTTTCGTGCTCGCTTATGCCGGTTGCACGCTGCAATATCCGAACATGCTGTCGACGCGCGTCATCGGCAATCTCCTGACCGACAACGCCTTTCTCGGCATCGCCGCCGTCGGCATGACCTTCGTCATCATCTCGGGCGGCATCGATCTGTCGATCGGGTCGGTCATCGCCTTCACCGGCGTCTTCCTTGCGGTGATCCTGCAGAAGACCTCGATCCATCCGCTGCTCGCCTTCGCGCTTGTGCTCGTCATCACGACCGCCTTCGGCGCGGTCATGGGCGCAATCATCCACTATCTCGAAATGCCGGCCTTCATCGTCACGCTCGCCGGCATGTTCCTGGCGCGCGGCATGGCCTTCGTGCTCTCGATCGACAGCATTCCGATCGATCATGAATATTATTCGACGCTGACCAGCCTCTATTATCGTCTGCCTGGAGGCGGCCGGCTGACGCTGATCGGCGGCATCATGCTTCTGGTCTTTGCCGTCGGCATTTTCATCGCCCAGCGCACCCGTTTCGGCACCAATGTCTATGCACTCGGCGGCGGCCCGCAGACGGCGCGGTTGATGGGTGTGCCGGTCGGCCGCACAACAATCCAGATTTATGCGCTGTCCGGCTTTCTGGCAGGCCTTTCCGGGATCGTTTTTTCGCTGTACACCTCTGCCGGATATTCTCTTGCAGCAGTCGGCGTCGAACTCGATGCCATTGCGGCCGTCGTCATCGGGGGGACGCTGCTGACCGGAGGAGCGGGATTCGTGGCGGGAACCTTGATCGGTATCCTGATCCAGGGGCTCATTCAGACCTACATCACCTTCGACGGCACGCTGTCGAGCTGGTGGACCAAGATCCTGATTGGCCTTTTGCTTTTTGCATTCATCCTGATGCAGAAAGCCATCCTGTTCGTTTCCAGTCTGAACAAGAGGTACGCCTGAGGGGAGAGGGATCGCTTGCGCAACAAATTGGACGAGACCCGCAAGACGGGGCGCAGAGCCCGGACGAGCCACGCGCAGGTGGTCGACGAACTCGGCAAGGGTATCGTCGCCGGCACCTATCCTGTCGGCTCGATCCTGCCTGGCGACACCGAACTGGCGCAACGCTTCAAGGTGTCCCGTACCGTCTTGCGTGAGACGATGAAGACGCTTGCCGCCAAGGGCATGGTCGTCGCCAAGGCGCGGGTCGGCACGCGTGTGACCGAGAAGAACCTCTGGAACATGTTCGACAGCGAAATCATCGCCTGGCACTTCGACAATGGTGTGACGGAAGAGTTCCTGCTACAGCTCTACGATATTCGTCTCGCCTTTGAACCCTTCGCCGCCGGTCTTGTCGCCGAACGGGCGAATGCAGAGGATATCGAGACGCTGCGCGGACTGGCGCTCGAGATGGCGGCGAGCGGCCACACTGCCGACAGCCTGGCACTTGCCGACCTTAACTTTCACCTGGCACTCGCCGAGGCCTCGCACAATCCTTTCATGCGCACCTTGGGCAGCCTCATCGAAGCGGCCCTCGTCGGCATGTTCCGCATGAGCACGCCGCCATCCGAAAACGGTTTTGCCAATATCGCCGACACCCATATGCGCATCGTCGACGCGATCGTTTCCGGCGACGGCCTGGCTGCGCGCCGCGCCATGGAACTCGTCATCCTGGATGGCCGCCATCATGTGCACGAGGCCTTCGCTGCCCGCGGTTCGGAGACCGTCATAGTGCCGATTTCTGCCGAAATTTCACACCTGTAGAGACTTTGCTTATCTGAGAGCGCCGCGCGTCTTTTTCGGGCGCGCAAGGGACGTGCAAGACCTTCAATCCACGAAGCCTGCTTTCCGAAAATCGATTCCGATTTCAGAAATTATGCAGTATGAGGCATCAAAGCCGCCTCATGGCACGGATTCGCGGAGCACATCATGGAACGCACTTGTCTTGCCGTCATCCTTGCCGCCGGTGACAGCACGCGGATGAAATCCTCGAAATCGAAGGTGCTGCATCCGGTCGCCGGCCGGCCGATGATTGCGCATGTGGTCGAGGCAGTCGCCTCCGCCGGCATCTCGTCCGTCGCCCTCGTCGTCGGCCGCGATGCCGAGGACGTGGCAAAGGCCGCAAGCATTGGCGGTGTCGGCATCGAATCCTGCCTGCAGAAGGAACGGCTTGGCACCGGCCACGCGGTATTGGCGGCGCGCGAAGCGATTGCCAAGGGTTACGACGATATCCTCGTCACCTATGGCGACGTGCCGCTGCAGACCGACGGCCCCCTCAAGGCCGCCCGCCAAGGCCTTGCCGACGGCAGCGATATCGTCGTCATCGGCTTCCACACCGACCGCCCGACCGGCTACGGCCGTCTGCTCGTCAAGGACGGCGAACTCATCGCCATCCGCGAGGAGAAGGACGCGACCGATGCCGAGCGTACCGTCACCTGGTGCAACAGCGGGCTGATGGCGATCAACGGCCGCAAGGCGCTCGATCTTCTCTCGCGCATCGGCAACGCCAACGCCAAGGGCGAATTCTATCTGACCGATCTCGTCGAGATCGCCCGTTCGCTCGGCGGACGCGTCACCGCTGTCGATGCCCCTGAAATCGAGATGACCGGCTGCAACACCCGGGCCGAACTCGCTGTCATCGAGCGCTTCTGGCAGGAGCGCCGGCGCCACCAAATGATGCTTTCAGGCGTCACCATGATCGCGCCGGAAACGGTCTTCCTCTCCTACGACACCGTCATCGGCCAGGATGCGCTGATCGAGCCGAATGTGGTCTTCGGTCCCGGCGCGGTGATCGACAGTGGCGCCGTCATCCATGCCTTCTCGCATATCGAAGGCGCTCATGTCAGCCAGGGCGCGACCGTCGGCCCCTTCGCGCGGCTGCGGCCGGGCGCCGATCTCGGCATCGGCGCCAAGGTCGGCAATTTCTGCGAGGTCAAGAATGGTCGGATCGGCGAGGGCGCCAAGGTCAATCACCTGACTTATATCGGCGATGCCGTCATCGGCGCCGGCAGCAATATCGGCGCCGGCACGATCACCTGCAATTATGACGGCGTCAACAAGAGCGAGACGGTGATCGGCGAAAACGCCTTCATCGGCTCCAACTCCTCGCTGGTCGCGCCGGTGACGATCGGCGACGGCGCCTATATCGCCTCCGGCAGCGTCATCACCGTCAATGTGCCGGCCGATGCGCTGGCACTCGGCCGTGCCCGCCAGGAGATCAAGCCCGGCCGCGCAACGCTGCTGCGCGAGCGCGCGCTCGCCATCAAGGCGGCGAAGAAGGCGAAGGCTTGAGCCTGCTTTGCGTAACCGGCGGAAATTGAAAGTGACCGCCGAGGTGATTGAGAAATAAGCGGAAATCGTTAGGACTGGCCTCGTTATCGAAGCCTTATGGGGATGTTTTATGTGCGGCATTGTCGGGATCGTCGGAACTGCGCCTGTTGCCGGGCGCCTGGTCGATGCGCTGAAGCGTCTCGAATATCGCGGTTATGATTCCGCCGGCGTCGCCACCATCCATGAGGGCGTGATGGATCGCCGCCGCGCCGAAGGCAAGCTGTTCAATCTGGAAAAGCGCCTGGACGCCGTACCGCTGCCCGGTGTGGTCGGTATCGCCCATACGCGCTGGGCGACCCACGGCGTTCCGAACGAGACCAATGCCCATCCGCATTTCGTCGAAGGTGTCGCCGTCGTCCACAACGGCATCATCGAGAACTTCTCCGAGTTGCGCGACGAGTTGACGGCGGAGGGTTCGGTCTTCGAAACCCAGACCGATACCGAGGTCGTCGCTCAGCTGATGGCGAAATACCTGCGCGAAGGCCTGGAGCCGCGCGCCGCAATGTTGCAGATGCTGAACCGGCTGACCGGCGCCTATGCGCTTGCCGTCATGCTCAAGGCCGATCCCGGCACGATCATGGCCGCCCGTTCGGGGCCGCCGCTTGCCGTCGGTTATGGCCGCGGCGAGATGTTCCTCGGGTCGGATGCGATCGCACTGTCGCCCTTCACCAACGAGATCACCTATCTCGTCGACGGCGATTGTGCCGTCCTCACGCGCGACGGTGTCGCCGTCATCGATTTTGCCGGCAAGCCGGTCAAGCGCGCCCGGCAGATCTCGCAGGCGACCGCCTATGTCGTCGACAAGGGCAACCATCGCCATTTCATGGAAAAGGAAATCTACGAGCAGCCGGAGGTGATCTCCCACGCGCTCAGCCATTACGTTGATTTCGCCGAGAACACCATCGGCGCCAACGCCGCCGCGATCGACTTCAAGGCGGCGACCGGCCTGGCGATCTCGGCCTGCGGCACCGCCTATCTCGCCGGCCTCGTCGGCAAATACTGGTTCGAGCGTTATGCCCGTCTGCCGGTCGAGATCGACGTCGCCTCCGAATTCCGCTACCGCGAAATGCCGCTGTCGCCATCGCAGGCCGCTCTCTTCATCTCGCAGTCCGGCGAAACCGCCGATACGCTGGCATCGCTGCGCTATTGCCGCGACAACGGCCTGAAGATCGGCGCCGTCGTCAATGTCCGCGAATCGACGATCGCCCGCGAATCCGATGCCGTCTTCCCGATCATGGCCGGCCCCGAAATCGGCGTCGCCTCGACCAAGGCCTTCACCTGCCAGCTTGCCGTGCTGGCATCGCTGGCGATCGGCGCCGGCAAGGCGCGCGGCACCGTGAGTGCCGATGAGGAGAAGACGCTGGTGCGCCATCTCGCCGAAATGCCGCGCATCATGAGTCGCGTGCTGAACCTCATCCAGCCGCAGATGGAAAGCCTGGCGCGGGAGCTGTCGAAGTGCAAGGACGTGCTCTATCTCGGCCGCGGCACCAGCTTCCCGCTTGCTATGGAAGGTGCGCTGAAGCTCAAGGAAATCTCCTATATCCACGCCGAGGGGTATGCCGCCGGCGAATTGAAGCACGGACCGATCGCGCTGATTGACGAGAACATGCCCGTCATCGTCATCGCCCCCTACGACCGCTTCTTCGAAAAGACCGTCTCGAACATGCAGGAGGTCGCAGCCCGCGGCGGCCGCATCATCTTCATCACCGACGAAGCCGGTGCGGCGGCCTCGAAACTGCCGACCATGGCGACAATCACCCTGCCTGTGGTCGACGAAATCATCGCGCCGATGATCTTCTCGCTGCCGATCCAGCTGCTCGCCTATCACACCGCCGTCTTCATGGGCACCGATGTCGACCAGCCGCGTAATCTGGCGAAATCCGTAACCGTGGAATAAGCCCGCGACAACCCGATCTTCGCGCCGAAACATATTGTGCGACGCCTCGAATTCTGGCAATTTTGGTCTGCGGACAAGGGGGAAGGGCCGGCGTTCCGGCCTGTCCAGGACTGAGATGGAGTTCATCAGTAGAGATGACCGACAACACCCCCAGAATGCCGGTGGCGACCCGGTTGAGGAACAATTTTCTCGCAGGCCTGATCATCTGCGCGCCGATCGCCATTACCATCTGGCTGACCTGGACCTTCATCCACTGGTCTGACAGCTGGGTCAGGCCCTATATTCCGGCGCGCTGGAATCCGGAAAGCTATCTCAATTTCGCCATTCCCGGTTTCGGCCTGTTGACCGCCATCGTGTTGATCACCGTCGTCGGTTTTCTCGGCAAGAACCTGATCGGCCAGAGCATCGTCCGTTTCGGCGAATCGATCGTCCAGCGCATGCCGCTGGTCCGCACGATCTATAGAAGCGTGAAACAGATTTTCGAAACGGTGCTGAAGGAACAGGCGAATTCCTTCAAGAAGGTCGGCCTCATCGAATATCCAGGCCCCGGCCTCTGGGCGCTGGTCTTCATCGCCACCGACGCCAAGGGCGAGATCGCGTCGAAGTTCAACGCCATGGGCCAGGATATGGTGGCCGTCTTCCTGCCGCCGACCCCGGTGCCGACGGCAGGTTTCCTCGTCTTCGTGCCGCGCGAAAAGATCGTCCTGCTCGACATGAGCCCGGAAGACGCCGCCAAATTCCTGATTTCCGGCGGTCTCGTTGCCCCCGGACACAAGCCGCCCGAGCCGAAGCAGAAACATTTGCCGCGGCCGAAGCCGGTGGCGGTTTCAAAGGCGGATTGAAGCATGTCGCCCAAAAGTGTCAGCGGTTTTGGGATAACGACATGCATGTAACAAAGATTTAAAGCGCGTCGCGGCGCGCTTTATCCCGCTCTCAGAAACCGGATCGCCTCGTCGCGGCGGAAGAGATAGAGCAGGGTGCGGATCGCCGTTCCTCTGTCACTGGTCAGCTCCGGATCGCGCTCAATGAGATAGGCCGCATCCTTGCGGGCGATTTCCAAGAGGTCGGCATGCGCCTCGAGGCTGGCGATGCGGAAGCCCGGCGTGCCGGACTGGCGGGTGCCGAGCAATTCGCCTTCGCCGCGCAGCTTCAGGTCCTCTTCGGCGATGCGAAAACCGTCCTCCGTCTCCCGCATGATCGACAGCCTCGCATGGCCGGTCTCGCCGAGCGGTCCCTTGTAGAGCAGGATGCAGGTCGAGGCCTGGTCACCACGCCCGACGCGGCCGCGCAGCTGATGCAATTGCGCCAAGCCGAAGCGTTCGGCATGTTCGATCACCATGATCGTCGCATCCGGCACATCGACACCGACCTCGACGACGGTGGTGGCGACGAGCAGCCGCGTTTCGCCGTTCTTGAACGCCAGCATCGCCGCGTCCTTCTCCGGGCCGTTCATCCGGCCATGGATGAGTCCGATACCCGGGCCGACATTGGAACCGAGCGCGGCGACCAGTGTCGCGTGCCGCTCCTCGGCCGACATCAGGTCGAGCTCTTCGGATTCCTCGACCAGCGGGCAGATCCAGTAGGCCTTCTTGCCCTCGGCGATCGCGCCCTGCAGCCGCCCGACGATTTCGCCGGTCCGCTCCATTGGCACGGTGATCGTCTGGATCGGTTTGCGGCCGGCCGGTTTCTCGGTGAGTTTGGAAACGTCCATATCACCGAAGGCGGCAAGCACCAGCGTGCGCGGGATCGGCGTCGCCGTCATCACCAGCATGTGCGGCGAGATGCCCTTGGCGGTCAGCCTCAGGCGCTGATGCACGCCGAAACGGTGCTGCTCATCGACCACGGCCAGCATCAGCTTGGCGTAGGCGACGCTGTCCTGGAACAGCGCATGCGTCCCAATGATGATCTGTGCTGCGCCCGAGGCGATGCGCTCGAGGATTTCCTCCCGCTCCCGCCCCTTGGTGCGGCCGGTCAGGATCTCGATGCCAAGTCCGGCGGAGGCGGCGAATTTCGAGATCGTCGCATGGTGCTGCCGCGCCAGGATTTCGGTCGGCGCCATCAGCACGGCCTGGCCGCCGCTTTCGATCACCGCCGCCATTGCCATCAGCGCCACCAGCGTCTTGCCAGAGCCGACATCGCCTTGCAGCAGCCGCAGCATGCGCTCGGCTCTGGCCATGTCCTTCAAAACACCGGCGATCGCCTCGTTCTGGCTTGATGTGAGCGAGAAGGGCAGGGACTTCAGAATCTCACCGCTGATGTCTCCCGTCGCATGCACCGGCTGGCCCGCCACCTTGCGCAGCCTCTGTCGCACCAGGCTCAGCGACAGCTGGCCGGCGAGGAA
This sequence comes from Rhizobium sp. NZLR10, assembly GCF_019685125.1. Taxonomy (NCBI): domain Bacteria; kingdom Pseudomonadati; phylum Pseudomonadota; class Alphaproteobacteria; order Hyphomicrobiales; family Rhizobiaceae; genus Rhizobium; species Rhizobium sp. NZLR10. The sequence continues at coordinate 345,036 of NZ_JABDWE010000002.1, forward strand.
TTCGTCATAGGCAAGCCGCCGCCGGGCAGGAGCCTGCGGGTCGATATCGGCAGGATCGTGCGGCTCGTGCAGCATATGAAAGCTGTCGCGGATCGACGGCAGGCCCTCTCTCTGCGTCAAGGCGAGGTCGACCCATTCCGGCAACTCGGGAAAACGCGGCAGGGCGGCGTCGATGATCTTGCGCAGCGTCTTCGGCGAAAGCCCCGCCGTCAGCGGATAGATCGGCTCGACCAGTGGCAGGTTTTCCGCCTCATCGGCCCTGACGATATAGTCGGGATGCACCATCGAGGCGCGGCCGTTGAACCAATCGACCTTGCCGCTGACCGTCACTTCCGCATCGATCGGCAGTTGTTTTTCCAGCCAGGCGGCCTGGCCGCGGAAGAAGACCAGCGTCAGCTCGCCGGTCTCGTCATGCAGGAAGACGCGATAGGGAATATTGCTTTTGCCGCGCGGCGGCACCTGGTGCCGGTCGACACGCGCCGTGATCGTCACGATCGCGCCCTGCGGCGCGCGGGCGATGCCCGGCTGGTTGCGCCGATCGATCAGCGAAAACGGCGCGTGGAAGATCAGATCGATGACCCGGCAATCCTCCGGCGTCTCGCGGCCGAGCAGCTTGACCAGCAGGTCGGCGATCTTCGGGCCGACGCCCGGAAGGCCCGAAATTGGGGAAAACAGAGGATCGAGAATGGCGGGGCGCATGCGGCCAAAATGCGATGAACAATGCGGCCTTGGCAAGGCTGACAAGCCGCTTTCCAGGGTCTATAGAGGCGCATCAACAGGAAGGTAATGCCATGACAGGTGTCACGCTCACCAGTGCCGGTCTCGACCCGCGCCGCCGCCGGATCCTTTTCCGCTGCTGGCACCGCGGCATCCGCGAGATGGACCTGGTCTTCGGCCAGTTCGCCGAAGCCGAGATCGCGACGCTTTCGGAAGCCGAGCTTGACGAGTTCGAGACGATCATGGCGGAAGAGGACAATGACCTTGTTCGCTGGATCATGGGAACATGGCCGGTGCCCGAGCGTTTCCAGACACCGATGTTTACCCGCCTTGCCGCCTACACACCCGATTTCGACAAGCCCCTCAGGACGCCGGAATGATCCCTGGTTTCGATGCGAAGAAGCTTGCGGCCATTGCCGAGCCGCTGACGATCGGCAATGTGCCGTCAGGTCTGGAACCGCTGCTGCTGGCCGAACTCGCCCGAGCGGGAGAGCCGGTCGCTTATGTCATGTCCGACGGCCACCGCATGGCCGATCTCGAGCAGATGCTGGGCTTTGTCGCCCCCGACATTCCTGTTCTCACCCTGCCGGCCTGGGACTGCCTGCCTTATGACCGCGTTTCGCCGAGTGCCGATACCTCGGCCCGCCGGCTTGCAGCACTCGGCGGCCTCATCGCCCACCGCAAGAAGCCGCATGCCGCCATCGTCCTCGTCACCGCCAATGCCATGCTGCAGAAGGTGGCGCCGCAGGATGTCATCGAAAGCCTGACTTTTTCAGCCCGTCCCGGCAACCAGCTGCGCATGGACGATCTTGCCGGCCGCCTGGAGCGCAACGGCTTCGAGCGTGTCGCAACCGTGCGCGAGGTCGGCGAATATGCCGTGCGCGGCGGCATTCTCGACGTCTTCGTGCCGGGTTCGGAAGAGCCGGTCCGCCTCGATTTCTTCGGCGACACGCTGGAATCGATCCGCTGCTTCGATCCGGGAAGCCAGCGCACGACGGGCCAGGTGCGCTCCCTCGATCTCAACCCGATGAGCGAGGTGACACTGACCCCGGATACGATCAGCCGCTTCCGCAAGAATTACCTCTCGGCTTTCGGCGCCACCACGCGCGACGACGCGCTCTATCTCGCCGTCTCCGAGGGTCGGCGTTATCCGGGCATGGAGCATTGGCTGCCGCTCTTCTACGAGAAGCTCGATACCGTCTTCGATTATCTCAGCGGCTTCCGTGTTGTCACCGACCATACGGTGCGTGAGGCAGCCGAGGAGCGCTCCAAGCTGGTCTTCGATTATTACGACGCCCGGCTGAATTCCGGCCAGCCGGCCAAGGGCCAGATGGCGCAGGGCACGCCCTACAAGCCGGTGACGCCGGGCCAGCTCTATCTCGACAGCAAGCTTTTCGCAAAGACCCTCGACGCGCTCGGGGCGATCCGCATCAGCCCCTTCAACGAGCATGAGGGCGAGGCGCGCCGCGTCGTCAATATCGACGCCCGCCAGGGCCAGCGCTGGGCTCGCGCGAATGCCGAAGGCGGCGGCGATGCAGAACGCATCAACATCTTCGACGTCGTCGTCAAACATATCGCCGACCGCCGCGCCGGCGGCGCGAAAGTGCTCGTCACCGCCTGGACCGAAGGTTCGCTGGAGCGCCTGCTGCAGGTGCTGAACGAACACGGCCTGGAAAAGGTCAAGCCGGTCGAGGCGCTGAAGGATCTCGGCTCGTTGGCGAGAGGCGAGGCGGCCGCCGCCGTACTCAGTCTCGAAGCCGGCTTCGAGGCCGGCGACCTCGTCGTCATCGGCGAGCAGGATATCCTCGGCGACCGCATGGTGCGCCGCTCCAAGCGCCGCAAGCGCGCCGCCGATTTCATCTCGGAGGTCGCGGGCCTCGACGAAGGCTCGATCGTCGTTCACGCCGAACATGGCATCGGCCGCTTCATCGGGCTGAGGACCATCGAGGCCGCAGGCGCCCCGCATGCCTGCCTCGAACTGCAATATGCCGACGAGGCCAAGCTTTTCCTGCCGGTCGAAAACATCGATCTTCTCTCGCGCTACGGCGGCGAGGGCACCGAGGCCCAGCTCGACAAGCTCGGCGGCGGCGCCTGGCAGATGCGCAAGGCCAAGCTGAAGAAGCGCCTGCTCGACATGGCCGATGCGCTGATCCGCATCGCCGCCGAGCGCCTGACGCGCCATGCGCCGATGCTGACGACGCCGGAAGGTCTCTACGACGAATTCGCCGCCCGCTTCCCCTATGACGAGACCGAGGACCAGGATGCCGCCATCGAGGCCGTGCGCTCCGATCTCGGCGCCGGCCGGCCGATGGACCGTCTCGTCTGCGGCGACGTCGGCTTCGGCAAGACCGAAGTGGCGCTGCGTGCCGCCTTCGTCGCGGCGATGAACGGCGCCCAAGTCGCCATCGTCGTGCCGACGACATTGCTCTCCCGCCAGCATTTCAAGACCTTTTCCGAGCGGTTCCGCGGCCTGCCGGTGCGCATCCAGCAGGCCTCGCGCCTGGTCGGGGCCAAGGAGCTGGCGCTGACCAAGAAGGAAGTGGCCGAAGGCAAGACCGATATCGTTGTCGGCACCCATGCGCTGCTTGGCGCCGGCATCAAATTCGCCAATCTCGGCCTGCTCGTCATCGATGAGGAGCAGCATTTCGGCGTCAAGCACAAGGAACGGCTGAAGGAGCTGAAGAGCGACGTGCATGTGCTGACGCTGTCGGCGACGCCGATCCCGCGCACGCTGCAGCTTGCGATGACCGGCGTGCGCGAACTGTCGCTGATCACCACGCCGCCGGTCGACCGCATGGCGGTGCGCACCTTCATCTCGCCCTTCGACAGTCTGATCATCCGCGAGACGCTGATGCGCGAGCATTATCGCGGCGGCCAGAGCTTCTATGTCTGCCCTAGGCTTGCCGACCTCGAGGACATACATGCCTTCCTGCAGTCGGATTTGCCGGAGCTGAAGGTCGCCGTCGCCCATGGCCAGATGCCGGCCGGCGAACTCGAAGACATCATGAATGCCTTTTATGAGGGCCGTTACGATGTGCTGCTGTCGACCACCATCGTCGAATCCGGCCTCGATGTGCCCACAGCCAACACGCTAATCGTCCACCGCGCCGACATGTTCGGCCTTGCCCAGCTCTATCAGCTGCGCGGCCGCGTCGGCCGCTCGAAGGTGCGCGCCTTCGCGCTCTTCACCCTGCCTGTGAATAAGGTGCTGACGGCCACCGCCGAACGCCGGCTCAAGGTGCTGCAGTCGCTGGATACGCTCGGCGCCGGCTTCCAGCTGGCCAGCCACGATCTCGATATCCGCGGCGCCGGCAACCTGCTCGGCGAAGAGCAGTCCGGCCACATCAAGGAGGTCGGCTTCGAGCTCTATCAGCAGATGCTGGAAGAGGCGGTCGCCGAGGTCAAGGGTATCGACGAGATCCACGACACCGGCTGGTCGCCGCAAATATCGGTCGGCACGACGGTGATGATCCCGGAGGGCTACGTGCCCGACCTGCATCTGCGCATGGCGCTCTACCGCCGTCTCGGCGAAATCACCGAACTCAAGGAGATCGACGGCTTCGGCGCCGAGATGATTGACCGTTTCGGGCCGATGCCGATCGAGGTCCAGCATCTCCTGAAGATCGTCTACATCAAGTCGCTCTGCCGCACCGCCAATGTCGAAAAGCTCGATGCCGGCCCGAAGGGCGTCGTCGTGCAGTTCCGCAACAAGGAATTCCCCAACCCGGCAAACCTCGTCGGCTACATCGGCAAGCAGGGCGCGATGGCGAAAATCCGCCCCGACCACAGCGTTTTCCTGACCCGCGACCTGCCGACGCCGGAAAAGCGCCTGCAGGGCGCTGCCGTTATCATGACGCAACTGGCCGAGATGGCGAAATAAACGGAAGGACTTGAGGATGGCGACATACGGCGCAAGGATCGCTTGGGACCGGAACGGCGAGACATTCACCGACAACCGCTACAGCCGTGCCCACCGCTGGAGCTTCGACGGCGGCATCGAGGTCAGGGCGTCCTCCTCGGCGCATGTCGTTCAGCTGCCCTATTCGGTCGAAGACGCCGTCGATCCGGAAGAGGCTTTCGTCGCCTCGCTCTCCAGCTGCCACATGCTCTGGTTCCTGTCGATTGCCGCCAAACAGCGGTTCTGCGTCGACAGCTACACCGATGCCGCCGAGGGCATCATGGAGAAGAACGCCGAAGGCCGCCTCGCCATGACCGTCGTGACGCTCCGTCCGCATGTCGTCTTCAGGGGCGACAAACAGCCTTCCCTGAGTGAGCTCGAAAGCCTGCACCATCGCGCCCATGACGACTGCTTCATCGCCAATTCGGTGAAGACCGAGGTGCGCTGCGTTCCAGTTCTGGGCTGACGCTGAAATCGTTGCCGGCCCTTTGCCGTCTGCTAGTTGAGCCCGGATCGCGCCTCGGCCTTCGCTTTGGCGATATCGCGCAACGCGTTTACTAGCACGTCGGGCGTCTGGGCGCCGCTGACGGCATATTGCTGGTCGAAGATGAAGAACGGCACGCCGTTGACGCCCATCTCCTGGGCCGCCGTGATCTCGGCAACGATCAGATCGCGATCGGCATCGGAGGCGAGCAGCGAGGCGGTGGCCGGGCGGTCGAGGCCGGCCTTCTCGGCGATATCGAGCAGCACCGCATGGTCGCCGACATTGCGGCCTTCCTCGAAATTCGCCGTGAACAGGGCGGCAACCACTTTGTCCTGCTTCTCGCGGCCTTCGATCATCGCCCAGTGGATCAGCCGATGTGCATCGAGCGTATTCGGGCCGATCCTGATCGCCTCGAAATCGAAGGCGATGCCGACCTCGCGGCCCAAATCGGTGAGCATCTTGTGGGCCTGCGCCACGCGTTCCTCGCCGCCAAGTTTCTCCGCCAGCGCCTTCTTCTGGTCGACTCCCTTCTTGGGGTACTCGGGATTGAGCCGGTACGGCCGCCAGTTGATGTCGACGCCGATTTGGTCCTGCACCTCGGCAATGGCAAGCTCCAGCCGCGCCTTGCCGAGATAGCACCAGGGGCAGACGACATCCGAGACGACGTCGATGGCGATACGCTCCATGATGATTTTCCTTATTCTCTGCGTCTCAGAACGGAGACATTCAGCCGGCCCGATTCGGCTCTTCTTACTGCACGCTCGTATCCCACCATACCGGCAGCTGATAGCCATTGAGCGGCACGCTCTCGGGATGGCCGATGCGCTTGCTGCGTGCCAGCCATTGCTGGTCTATATGGTAGAGCGGCAGCACGTAATGGCCGGAAAGCAGCAGCCGGTCATAGGAGCGCACCGCCGCGGTGAAATCCTCGGCGGAGCGCGCCCTGAGCAGATGGTCGATCAGCGTGTCGATATCGGGATCGGCGACACCGGCGAAACTGTCGGTGCCTTCGCGGGTCTTGGCGGCGGAAGACCAACGGCCGAGCTGTTCGTTTCCAGGCGATAGCGACGAAGTGTAGGACTTCATGATCATGTCGTAGTCGAAGCTGTTCGTCCGGCTCTGATACTGCGAATCGTCGACGGTGCGGATCGAAGCGGCAATGCCGATCGTCTGCAGCGATCGCTGATAGGCGACGGCGAGCTTCTCCTGGTCGGCATTTTGCGTCATGATTTCAAAGGCGAGCTGGCGGCCGGAGGCATCCACCATCTTGCCGCCCTGGATCGCATAGCCGCCCTCTTTCAACAATCCAACAGCCTGTTTCAGCACATTGCGGTCGCGGCCGGAGCCATCGGTGACCGGCAGCTTGTAGGTGCCGTCGAGAATGTCGGGCGCGATTTTGCTTTTGATCGGCCCGAGCAGGGCAAGCTCGGCGGCATTGACGGGTACGCCGAAGCTCGACAGCTCGGAATTCTGCCAGAAGCTCTGGGTGCGCTTGTAGGCGCCGGAATAAAGGTTCTTGTTCGCCCATTCGAAATCGAACACCAGCGACAGGCCTTCCCGCACCTTGAGATCGGCAAAGATCGACCGGCGCGTGTTGAACACGAAGCCGAGCATGCCGCTCGGCAGTTTCGGCGTGAACGTGTCCTTGAGGACAGAGCCCGAGGTGGCCGCGGGGAAATCATAGGCATTGGTCCAATGGCCGGGATTGCCGTCGGGATAGACGTCGACATCGCCCTTCTTGAAGGCCTCGAATAGCGTCGTATCCTGCAGGAAATACTGGACGGTGATCGTGTCGTAATTGTCGGTGCCGACCTTGGCGGGAATGTCCTTGCCCCAGTAATTCGGATCACGCTCATAGGTGATGCTCTCGCCGGGCTTCACCGTTTTCACCTTGTAGGGACCGGAGCCGATCGGCGGCGTCAGCGACGAACGGTCGAAGGTTTCCGGATCGATCGCATGTTTCGGCAGAACCGGGAAAAGGCCGAAGATCAAAGGCGTCTCCCGGTCGGCCTTGTCGTTGAAGGTGAAGCGCACGCTGTGTTCGCCGACCTTCTCCATCTTGGCGACGACGTTGAGGCGGTTGGCGAAGGGCACGCGGCCCTTGTCGCGCATCAGTTCGAAGGTGAACATCACGTCCTCAGGCGTCACCGGCTGGCCATCGGCCCATTTCGCCTTCGGATTGAGGTTGAACTGGATGAAGCTCCTGTCGTCGTCCCATTCGACCGTCTCGGCCAGCAGGCCGTAGAGCGTGAACGGCTCGTCCCTGGAGCGCTGCATCAGCGATTCGTAGACGAGATTGCCATATTCCGGATCCCACATTCCGCGCGCCGTCGTGCGCATGCTCTTCAGGATAAACGGGTTGAGGCTGTCGAAGGTGCCGACGACGCCGTAGGTGATCTTGCCGCCCTTTTTCACATCAGGATTAACGTAAGGGAAGTGTTTGTAATCCGCCGGCAAAGCCGGCTCGCCGTGCATCGCGATGCCATGCAGCGGCTCGGCGGCGACAGCGCCGCACAGCAGCGACAGGACGAGGGGGACGACGATCCGGAGCATTCGGCAATCCTTGAGACCACGAAAACGGGCATGATTCACCGCGGAGATTATCATGGGGTCGAGCGATTCCAACACGGAGCGCCGATTTCTTTGGCATCGCGACGAAATGCTCCTCAAATTGCCAAAGAAATGCTGGATATCTTGAACGCCGCGATGTAACAGGTGAACCCGAAGTTTCGGGGTCATGCATTTGCCTTATTTTTTTAAGAGGTGAGTGCCGAACGACCCGAGGTTGGGGCGGCAAGTCGCTGTCCTGAACGGATATCAGGAGACGGAATTCGTTATGATGTTCAAGTCTGAAAAGAAAATGCGGGCAGCGCTGTCCGTTCTGGCAGTGATGTTCGGCGCCGCTTCGGCTCCGGTCTCCTCCTTCGCCCAGGAAGCCGCGGCTCCTGCCGATGGCCAGGCGCAGGCCGCCGGCGCGCCGAAGCTCGGCTGGTACAAGACCTGCAGCAAGCAGGAAGACAACGACATCTGTGTTGTCCAGAACCTGATTCTCGCCAATGGCGGCCAACTCGTCACGGCCGTCGGCCTGATCTCGGTTTCCGGCAAGATCAACCGCAAGCTCCTGCAGGTCTCGGTTCCCACGGCACGCCTGATCCCCCCGGGCGTCATCATGCAGATCGACGGCGGCAAGGGCCAGAAGCTCGACTACGCCGTCTGCCTGCCGGACAAGTGCACGGCCGAAGTTCCGCTGACCGACGCGATGATCGCCAGCCTGAAGAAGGGCAGCGACGTGATCTTCACCTCGATCAATTTCCGTCGAGCCCCGAACCCGATCAAGATCTCGCTCGAAGGCTTCACCGGCGCTTATGACGGCGAACCGGTTTCCGAAAACAAGCTCGCCGCAAGTCAGCGCAGTTTGCAGGAAGGCATGCAGAAGAAGGCCGAAGAAGCCCGCAAGAAGCTGGAAGACGCCCAGAAGGCAGCCAAGGCGCAGTAATCCTGCCGCCATACTGAATAGAAACCCGGCTTCAAGCCGGGTTTTTTGTGCGCAAGGAAAAGGCCTCGTCGGGAACGAGGCCTTGAATGATGCTGCGGTCAGACCGAGTTTAGTGGGCGAAGCTCATCTTGGGTTTGAACTGCCCTGACGGGGCCTGATCGAAAATCTGGTAGATCTGCGGGTTGCGAAGCGGCGTGCCGCTTTCATCGTTCATCAGATTCTGCTCGGAGACATAAGCGACATATTCGCTTTCGTCATTTTCCGCGAGCAGGTGATAGAAGGGCTGGTCCCTGCTTGGGCGCACCTCGGCCGGAATGGAATTCCACCATTCCTCCGTATTCGCGAACTCCGGATCAACGTCGAAGATGACGCCGCGAAACGGGAAAACCTTGTGCCGAACCACTTCGCCGATACTGAACTTTGCTACTCTTTCTTTCATGGTACGACTTCCTTTCATCACCAAATTTGGTGATTGGTGCCACGCAAATCAAGATTTTTGCGCAAGCTCGTCACATGAACGTCATATCCTCCTCCTGCATAATTCCTTAGATCGGCATCGATTTAAGGATTAAATTATGCAGCATTTCAAAGTGTTACAGCGTCTTTGTGCGTCTGAAAAGACGCGCGGCGCTGTAATGGCGTCCATGACCCTGGGAGGTGAAAGCCCCGGCGAACCGGGACTTTCCGTGTTCAGGCCAATCAGGCCGAATAGTACATGTCGTATTCGACAGGATGCGGCGTCATTTCGAAACGCATCACCTCAGCCATCTTCAGCTCGATGAACGCATCGATCTGGTCGTCGTCGAACACGCCGCCGGCCGTCAGGAACTTGCGATCCTTGTCGAGGCTTTCCAGTGCTTCGCGCAACGAGCCGCAGACGGTCGGGATCTTCTTCAATTCCTTCGGCGGCAGGTCGTAGAGATCCTTGTCCATGGCCTTGCCGGGATGGATCTTGTTCTTGATGCCGTCGAGGCCGGCCATCAGCATGGCGGCAAAGGCGAGATAGGGGTTGGCGGTCGGATCCGGGAAACGGACTTCGACGCGCTTTGCTTTCGGGTTGGTGCCGAACGGAATGCGGCAGGAGGCCGAGCGGTTGCGAGCGGAGTATGCCAGCAGAACCGGTGCTTCGTAGCCCGGGACGAGACGCTTGTAGGAGTTCGTCGACGGATTGGTGAAGGCGTTGATCGCCTTGGCATGCTTGATGATGCCGCCGATGTAGTAGAGGCAGCTCTCGGAAAGACCTGCATATTCATCGCCTGCAAAGGTCGGCTTGCCGCCCTTCCAGATCGACTGGTGCACGTGCATGCCCGAGCCGTTGTCGCCGAAGATCGGCTTCGGCATGAAGGTTGCCGTCTTGCCATAGGCATTCGCCACCTGATGGACGACGTATTTGTAGATCTGCATCTTGTCGGCGTTGCGCACCAGCGTATCGAATTTGATACCGAGTTCGTGCTGGGCGGCGGCGACTTCATGGTGATGCTTTTCGACGACGACGCCCATCTCGGAGAGAACCGTCAGCATTTCCGAACGCATGTCCTGGGCGCTGTCGACCGGCGGAACCGGGAAATAGCCGCCCTTGACGCGCGGGCGATGGCCAAGGTTGCCGGTTTCGTAGTCGGTGTCGTCGTTCGACGGCAGTTCGGTCGAATCGAGCTTGAAGCCGGTGTTGTAAGGATCGGCCTTGTACTTGACGTCGTCGAAGACGAAGAATTCCGCTTCCGGGCCGACGAAGATCGTGTCGCCGATGCCGGATGCCTTGAGATAGGCTTCGGCCTTCTTGGCAGTGCCGCGCGGATCGCGGTTATAGGCCTCGCCGGAAACCGGATCGAGAATATCGCAGACGATGACCATGGTCGACTGTGCGAAGAACGGGTCCATATGCACCGTCTCGGTATCGGGCATCAGCACCATGTCGGACTCGTTGATGGCCTTCCAGCCGCCGATCGAGGAGCCATCGAACATCACGCCGTCAGCGAACATGTCCTCGTCGACGCAGACAACGTCCATCGTCACATGCTGCAGCTTGCCCTTCGGGTCGGTGAAGCGCAGATCGACGAACTTCACGTCGTTCTCCTTGATCTGCTTCAGAATTTCGCTTGCGGTCGCCATTAAATACCTTCCTCCGATTTGCGATGACAATACATGGCTGCGCTGACCGTATCTAACTTTGCGCGCCAGGCAAAGTGGGTCAGATGGCGTCGATGCCGGTCTCGCCGGTGCGAATGCGGATGACCTCTTCGATATTGGAGACGAAGATTTTTCCGTCGCCGATGCGGCCGGTCTGCGCCGCCTTGCGGATCGCATCGATGACGGCCTCCGCGTTCTCGTCGGCCAGCACGACCTCGACTTTTACCTTCGGCAGAAAATCGACGACGTATTCGGCTCCGCGGTAAAGTTCCGTGTGACCCTTCTGACGGCCGAAGCCTTTGGCTTCCGTGACCGTGATACCTTGCAGGCCGACTTCCTGAAGGGCTTCCTTCACTTCGTCCAGCTTGAAAGGCTTAATGATCGCTTCGATCTTTTTCATGAGAAAATGTCTCTCCGCTTCTCCCGTTATGGCAGGAATTTTCCCGCTCGCCGGATATGATGCAGATATCATGCCAGTTTGAAATCCATCTTCTTAAAAAAATACGAGGATTTTGCCGAAAGCGCCGCGTTTGCGGGGATTTTGATGACGGTTTGGCGGCAAACCAGCGGGAAAACTCGGTCCTTCGATCAAAATCATATCGAAAATCGAAAAAGACATAAGTTTAAGGAGTCGCGCAACTATGTCTCAGTGGGATTAAAATATAGGCAATTGCACAAAATAGGCTCTTTTCTTTGGTGTTTCAGGCGGTTGTTTTTTAGGCGTTTTTTGATTGAATAGGCCGATGAGCCATGAACTTTCCGACCTTCTTCTCACGCCTGCCGAGATGGCCGCGGTCGACGCTGCCGCTGCCGCATCCGGCATCGATTCCTTCGCCTTGATGGAAAGGGCAGGGGCGGCGGTCGCGGCGGCTGCCTTGCGCCTTCATCCCGGAGCTTTGCGCTTCGTCGTGCTCTGCGGGCCTGGTAACAATGGCGGCGACGCCTATGTCGCGGCAAGACATCTGCAGGAGGGCGGGGCTGCCGTGGCGCTCTTCCATCTCGGCGACCCCTCCAGGCTGAAGGGCGACGCTGCCCGTGCCCGCAACGGCTGCGCATTGGAGGGGCAGGCACTCGACCTCTACCGGCCCGAGACCGGCGACGTCGTCATCGACGGCCTGTTCGGGGCGGGGCTTGGCCGCGAGGTGCCGGCCGATGTCCGCACGGTGATCGAGCAAGTCACCGAAGCCGGTCTTCCCGTGCTTGCCATCGATCTGCCCTCCGGACTGGATGGCCGCACCGGCAGGGTGTTGGGGGCCGCCTTCCGGGCCTGCAACACCATCACCTTCATGACGCGCAAACCCGGCCATCTCCTGATGCCGGGCAGGGAGCTTTGCGGCGAGTTGGAGGTTTTCGATATCGGCATTCCCGCCCGCATCGTCAGGGCTGCGGCGGGCGGCGTCTTCGCCGAGAACAGGCCGGATGCCTGGAAGGGTGTGCTGCCGGCCGAGCAGTTGGAAACCCATAAATACAAGCGCGGTCATCTGGTCGTCTTCTCAGGCGAGGCCGACAAGACGGGGGCTGCGCGCATGTCGGCGATCGCAGGCCTGAAGGCCGGCGCCGGCCTGGTGACGATCGCAGCCCCGCGCGCGGCAATGGCCGCCAATGCTGCGCATCTCACCGCTGTCATGCTGCATGCGATCGACAACGCGGCCGACCTCGACGATTGGCTCGCCGACAAGCGGTTGCAAAGCTTCGTTCTAGGCCCCGGCTTCGGCATCGGCGTCAGAGCGCGCGGCTTCGTCTCGGCCCTTGCCGAGCGCCATCTCGTGCTCGATGCCGACGGCATCTCCTCGTTCAAGGACGATCCGCAGCAGCTGTTTGACCTTTTCCGGGGCGAGCCGCGTCTGGTGCTGACGCCGCACGAGGGGGAGTTCGCCCGGCTCTTTCCCGATATTGCCGGCGACGATGGGCTGGGGAAGGTTGATAAATCAGTGGCCGCTGCCCGCCTCGCCAATGCCGCGATCGTCTACAAAGGCGCTGATACCGTCATTGCCGCGCCGGACGGACGTGCGCTGATCAATACCAACGCGCCGGTCTGGCTTGCCACCGCCGGTTCCGGCGACGTGCTCGCCGGCATCATCGGCGGATTGCTCGCCCAGGGCCTGCCGGCCTTCGAGGCAGCGGCCGCCGGCGTCTGGCTGCACGGGGAGGCTGGCCAACGCGCCGGCAAGGGCCTGACGGCGGAGGAGCTCGCGTCCCATGTCTCGCCGCTTTAGCCCGCTCGATGCTTCAGCTTCGAACCGCCGATGCTTCAGCTTCGAGCCGCCGATGCTTTAGCTTCGAGCCGCCGATGCCTATGTCTTCAGCGCAAATCTCAGCCCGGCCTATTTTGCCAGCGCCTGCTGCAGGGCGATCGCCCCATGCGGCGCATTGACCTTGCCCTCGTGGATCATGAAGGCGAAGACGTCGCGTGGCTCGGCCTTCACCTTGCGATCCCCATCGATCAGCGGCAGGTCGTCCGGGACCTTGCCCTCCGCCCAGGTCTCCAGTCGGCCTGCCCAGGCCTTCAGGTCCTTATCAGGATAGCAGGTCGGGATATCGTCCGATCCCTTTTGCAGCCTGGCATAGACGAAGTCGGCCGTGACATCGGCGATCATCGGATATTCGAAATGTTCGGCGCAGACCGGCGCCACGCCGTATTTCGCCAGCAGTGCCACGAATTCCGGCACTTTGAAGGAATCGTGGCGCACCTCGACCACGTGGCGGAGCGCCAGCCCGTCCTGCTTTGCCGGCAGCTGCTTCAGGAAGGCCTCGAAATCTTCCGGATCGAACTTCTTCGTCGGTGCGAACTGCCAGAGCAGCGGCCCGAGATGATCGCCGAGTTCGCTGATGCCCGAGGACAGGAAGCGTTCCATCGATTCACCGGCTTCGGCAAGCACCCGCCGGTTGGTGACGAAACGCGTCGCCTTTAGCGAGAAGATGAAACCGTCGGGTACGTCGGCCGCCCATTTGGCGAAAACCGCCGGCTTCTGCGTGCTGTAATAGGTACCGTTAACCTCGATAACCTTCAGCTGGCGGCTGGCATAATTCAGCTCGTCCTTCTGTTTCAGGTCATCGGGAAAGAAATGCCCGCGCCAGGGCTCGAAGGTCCAGCCGCCGATGCCGGTGCGGATAGTGCCGGATTTGGTCATGTCGTCCTCCCTGTTTGCAGCCGTTCAGGCCGCATCGATCTGTTTCGCCATGTCGACGAGCGTCCATCCTGGCCGATATTGGTTCGGCCGGCGACCCGTTTCGTGAAATCCGACGGCGCGATAAAGGGCGATGTTCCGCTCCATCAGCGCATTGGTGTAGAGCCGGATTTCCGGCTTTGCCCACTCGCGCGCCTTGCCCTCCAGCCACTTGAGCATCGCCAGACCATGTCCGGCCCCCTGAAAGGCCGGCGAGACCGCGATGCTGAACAGCATGAGGTGATCGGAATGCCGCTCGACAACCATCAGCCCCGCGGTTTCGCCGCCGACCTCGCGGAGCCAGACCTCGCCGCGTTCGATGCGAGGCGCGTAATCCTCCGTCATCAGGATCGGCGGAGCGCCGAACAGTTCGGTATAGGGCCGATAGGCGGCTGCTGTCAGCGTCGTGATCCTTTCCAGATCTTCGGGCGACGCCGGCCGCATCGTCATTCCGCCGCAGCCGCCCTCTTCGCCGGCCGCCGTTCCAGCAATTCCTTGAGGAAGTGCCCGGTATAGGAGCGCTTCTCCTTGACGATCGCCTCGGGCGTGCCGAAAGCCACAATCTCGCCGCCGCCATCACCGCCTTCGGGACCGAAATCGAGCACCCAGTCGGCCGTCTTGATGACTTCGAGATTGTGCTCGATCACCACCACGGAATTGCCCTGGTTGACCAGTTCGTGCAGCATTTCAAGCAGCTTGGCGACGTCGTGGAAATGCAGGCCGGTCGTCGGTTCGTCGAGAATGTAGAGCGTGCGCCCCGTCGAGCGTTTCGACAGCTCCTTGGCCAGCTTGACGCGCTGTGCCTCGCCGCCCGACAGCGTATTGGCCTGCTGGCCGACCTTGATGTAACCGAGGCCGACATCCTTCAGCGACTGCAGCTTGTCGCGCACGGCCGGCACCGCCGCGAAGAAGTCGACGCCTTCCTCCACCGTCATGTCGAGCACGTCGGCGATCGACTTCTGCTTGAAGGTGACATCGAGTGTCTCGCGATTGTAGCGCTTGCCGTGGCAGACGTCGCAGGTGACGTAGACATCGGGCAGGAAGTGCATCTCGATCTTGATGACGCCGTCGCCCTGGCAGGCCTCGCAACGCCCGCCCTTGACGTTGAAGGAGAAACGCCCCGGCTGGTAGCCGCGCGCTTTTGCCTCCGGCAGGCCGGCGAACCAATCGCGGATCGGCGTGAACGCGCCGGTATAGGTCGCCGGGTTCGAGCGCGGCGTGCGGCCGATCGGCGACTGGTCGATGTCGATCACCTTGTCGATATGCTCGAAGCCGTCAATGCGGTCGTGATCGGCCGGGTTTTCGCGCGCGCCCATGACGCGGCGCGCTGCCGATTTATACAGCGTCTCGATCAGGAAGGTGGATTTGCCGCCGCCGGAAACGCCGGTCACCGCCGTGAACACCCCGAGCGGGATTGCCGCCGTGACGTTCTTCAGATTGTTGCCGCGGGCGCCGACCACCTTGATCTCGCGGCCCTTCTTCTGTCTGCGGCGCTCGTTGGGAACGGGAACGCCGAGTTCGCCCGAGAGATATTTTCCGGTCAGCGACTTCGGATTGTCCATGATATCCTGCGGCGTGCCGTGGGCGATGACCTCGCCGCCATGAATGCCGGCGGCCGGGCCGATATCGACCACGTCGTCGGCCGTCATGATCGCATCCTCGTCATGTTCGACGACGATGACGGTGTTGCCGATGTCGCGCAGGTGCTTCAGCGTGTCGAGCAGCCGGGCATTGTCGCGCTGATGCAGGCCGATCGAAGGCTCGTCGAGCACATAGAGCACGCCGGTCAGCCCCGAGCCGATCTGCGAGGCCAGCCGGATGCGCTGGCTTTCGCCGCCCGACAGCGTGCCGGAATTGCGCGACAGGCTGAGATATTCCAGGCCGACATCGTTGAGGAAACGCAGCCGGTCGCGGATTTCCTTGAGGATGCGCACGGCAATCTCGTTCTGCTTGGCGTTGAAGCTGGCCGGCAGCGTCTCGAACCAGTCGCGGGCGACGCGGATCGACATGGCAGTCACTTCGCCGATATGCAGCGTGGCGATCTTCACCGCCAGCGCTTCCGGCTTCAGGCGGAAGCCGTTGCAGGAAGGGCAGGGTGCTGCCGACATGAAGCGCTCGATGTCCTCACGCGCCCAGGCGGAATCGGTCTCCTTCCAGCGCCGCTCGAGATTGGTGATGATGCCCTCGAAATTCTTCTGCGTCGTATAGGAGCGGGCGCCGTCGGCATAATGGAATTCGATCTTGTCGTCGGTGCCGTTGAGAATGACGTCCTTGGCCTCGTCGGAAAGATCGTTCCAGCGGGTGCCGAGCTTGAAGCCGTAATGTTTGCCCAGCGCTTCCAGCGTCTGATTGTAATAGGGCGAGGTCGACTTGGCCCAGGGCGCGATCGCCCCGTCGCGCAGCGTCCGTTCCGGCTCGGGCACGATCAGGTCGCGATCGATCTTCTGCTGGGCGCCGAGGCCGTCGCAGGTCGGGCAGGCGCCGAAGGGATTGTTGAAGGAGAACAGTCGCGGCTCGATCTCCGGAATGGTGAAGCCGGAAACCGGGCAGGCGAATTTTTCCGAAAACAGCACGCGCTCATGCGTCTCGTTGAGCGACTTGTTGGCCGAACCGCCGGCCGAGGTCTCTTCCAGCGGCAGCGGCTTGTCGGCGAATTCGGCGACCGCCAGCCCGTCGGCGAGCTTCAGGCAGGTTTCCAGGCTGTCGGCTAGGCGGGCCGAGACATCCGAGCGCACGACGATGCGGTCGACCACCACGTCGATGTCGTGCTTGTATTTCTTGTCGAGCACCGGCGCCTCGGCAATCTCGTAGAACTGGCCGTCGACCTTGACGCGCTGGAAGCCCTTCTTCATCAGCTCCGCCAGTTCCTTCTTGTATTCGCCCTTGCGCCCGCGCACGAGCGGCGCGAGAATATAAAGACGGGTGCCTTCGCCGAAATCGAGCACGCGGTCGACCATCTGGCTGACGGTCTGGCTTTCGATCGGCAGGCCGGTCGCCGGTGAATAGGGCACGCCGACGCGGGCAAAGAGCAACCGCATATAGTCGTAGATCTCGGTCACGGTGCCGACCGTCGAGCGCGGGTTGCGCGAGGTGGTTTTCTGCTCGATCGAGATCGCCGGCGACAGTCCGTCGATCTGGTCGACGTCGGGCTTCTGCATCATCTCGAGAAACTGCCGGGCATAGGCGGAGAGGCTCTCGACATAGCGCCGCTGGCCCTCGGCATAGATCGTGTCGAAGGCAAGCGAGGATTTGCCGGAGCCCGAAAGCCCGGTCATGACGATCAGCTTATTGCGCGGCAGATCGAGATCGATGCCTTTGAGATTATGCTCGCGCGCGCCGCGGATGGAGATCGTCTTCAGTTCGCTCATCGTCTCAGCTTGGTCCTTTGGGATAACAGCCCTTATTTAGTGATGCCGAACGGCGAGTCGAGGCTGAATGTCCGCAACACTGAAGGTTTTCGATTCTGTTGACAGGATCATACGGATAAACTAGAACAAAGAAAGAACAAAAATCCTGATGGATGCATGCGGTGTTCTGACGGAGAAATATGTGGATTAAGTGCCGCCCATGCGCATCGGCGGTCGTTGATGGTTTAAGGTGCGCCGATCGATTGAAACGCCGCCGGGCAGGGCGGCAGGTAGGGTGAGAGCATGGCTGGTAGCGTAAACAAGGTAATTCTGATCGGAAATGTCGGTGCGGACCCGGAAATCCGCCGCACCCAGGATGGCCGGCCGATCGCCAATCTTCGTATTGCGACCTCGGAGACCTGGCGCGACCGCAATTCCGGCGAGCGTCGTGAAAAGACCGAATGGCACACTGTCGTCGTCTTCAACGAGGGCCTGTGCAAGGTCGTCGAGCAATATGTGAAGAAGGGCGCCAAGCTCTATATCGAAGGCCAGTTGCAGACCCGTAAGTGGCAGGACCAGCAGGGACAGGACCGCTACTCGACGGAAGTGGTGCTGCAGGGCTTCGGTTCGACGCTGACCATGCTCGACGGCCGCGGTGAAGGCGGCGGTGCAAGCTCCGGTGGCGGCCGTGGCGGCAGCAGCAGCAATGATTATGGCGACGACTACGGCGCCCCGGCTCCCTCATCATCGCCAAGCCGCGGCGGTGGCGGCGGTGGCAACTTCTCGCGGGATCTCGACGACGACATCCCGTTCTGATCGGCCGTTCGTGGTTTATGATTTATCCGAGAGCATGACGTCTTTAACGGCGTCATGCTCTTTTTCTTTGATCTCGCGGCGGATGCCGTTTTCAGTGCGGCGTTGCGCTGATCAGATTGAACGCCGATTTCGCCCCGTCGACGACGAACTGTGCGGCAAGGGCCGCGAGGATAACGCCGAGAAGCCGCGTCAGAATTGCCCGGCCGGTGACGCCGAGGAAACGGTCCAGCCGTTCGGCGATCAGCAGCATTAGGAAGGTCAGCAGCAGATTGGCGGCAATGACGCCGATCAGTTGGGCTTTCCCGATGGAGGTGGCGAGCGTGCCGGCAAGCAGGATCGTCGCCGAGATGGCGCCCGGGCCGGCAATCAGCGGCAAGGCTAGCGGGAAGACGGCGATATTCTCGATGTGATCCTTGGTGATGGCCGCTTCGGTGGCCTTCTCCTTGCGTTCCTGGCGTCTTTCGAAGACCATCTCGAAGGCGATCCAGAACAGCAGCAGACCGCCGGCGATGCGGAAGGCGCCGATCGAAATCCCGAGCACGCCGAGTACGCCGGCCCCAAACAGCGCGAAGACGGCGAGGATGATGAAGGCGATAACCGAGCCGCGCAGCGCCACCTGCGTGCGCTGGGCGCGGCTCATGCCCATCGTCAGCCCCAGGAAGATCGGTGCGAGCCCCGGCGGATCGATGGTGACCAGCAGCGTCGTGAAGGCGTTGATCAATTGGTCGGCGCTTGCCATCGTCTCTCCGGAACCCCATATAGTCGGGTGGTTTTTATGCGTGGTTTTATGATTGTGAAGCGGCGATTCCGATTTGGCAAATATCCCGCGGCGGCCCGCGGCGGATTTGTCCGGTTCGGCCGCGCAACTTGCATGTTTTACCCTCTTTAAGCCGCAAAAGCCTGTTCAAAACGCCCGGTGAAATTGGCGCTGCAACGGGCTTTCCGCTATAAATCTTCAAGTGATTCTAGAAGAGATCGTGATCTGTTTTGACTGAGCAAACACCCCCCGGCGGCGGGAAGCTCCCGCCAGGCATCGAGCCCATCTCCATCATGGAGGAAATGCAGCGGTCGTATCTCGATTACGCCATGAGCGTCATCGTTAGCCGCGCGCTGCCCGACGTGCGCGACGGCCTGAAGCCCGTGCACCGGCGCATCCTCTACGGCATGTCCGAGCTTGGCATCGACTGGAACAAGAAATACGTCAAATGCGCCCGCGTCACCGGTGACGTGATGGGTAAATTCCATCCGCACGGCAATTCCGCGATCTATGATGCGCTCGCCCGTATGGCGCAGCCCTGGTCGCTGCGTCTGCCGCTGATCGACGGCCAAGGCAATTTCGGCTCGGTTGATGGTGACCCGCCGGCGGCCGAACGGTACACCGAATGCCGCCTCGAAAAGGCTGCCCATTCGCTGCTCGACGATCTCGACAAGGAAACCGTCGATTTCCGCGACAACTATGACGGTACGCTCTCCGAGCCGGTTGTGGTGCCGGCCAAATTCCCGAACCTGCTCGTCAATGGCGCAGGCGGCATCGCCGTCGGCATGGCGACCAACATCCCGCCGCATAATCTCTCCGAAGTCATCGACGGCTGCATCGCGCTGATCGACGATCCGGCAATCGAGCTGCAGGATCTGATCCAGATCATTCCCGGCCCCGATTTCCCGACGGGTGCGAAGATCCTCGGCCGTGCCGGCATTCGCTCCGCCTATGAGACTGGCCGCGGCTCGGTCATCATGCGCGGCGTCGCCGCCATCGAGCCAATGCGCGGTGACCGCGAGCAGATCATCATCACCGAGATTCCCTACCAGGTGAACAAGGCGACGATGATCGAAAAGATGGCCGAGCTGGTGCGCGACAAGCGCATCGAAGGCATCTCCGACCTGCGCGACGAATCCGACCGCCAGGGTTATCGCGTCGTCGTCGAATTGAAGCGCGACGCCAATGCCGAGGTCATCCTCAATCAGCTTTATCGCTATACGCCGCTGCAGACGTCCTTCGGCTGCAACATGGTGGCGCTGAACGGCGGCAAGCCGGAACAGCTGACCCTTCTCGACATGCTGCGCGCCTTCGTCTCCTTCCGCGAAGAAGTTGTTAGCCGGAGAACAAAATTCCTGCTGCGCAAAGCGCGCGACCGCGCCCATGTGTTGGTCGGTCTCGCGATTGCCGTCGCCAATATCGACGAAGTCATTCGCGTCATCCGCCAGGCGCCCGATCCGCAGTCGGCCCGCGAAGAATTGATGACCCGCCGCTGGCCGGCCGAAGATGTCGAAAGCCTGATCCGTCTGATCGACGATCCGCGCCATCGCATCAACGAGGACCTGACCTACAATCTCTCCGAAGAGCAGGCCCGCGCCATCCTCGAACTGCGCCTTGCCCGCCTGACGGCCCTTGGCCGCGACGAAATCGGCGACGAACTCAACAAAATCGGTGAGGAGATCAAGGATTACCTCGATATTCTCTCCTCGCGCGTCCGCATCCAGACCATCGTCAAGGACGAACTCCTCGCTGTCCGCAATGAATTCGGCACGCCGCGCCGCACCGAGATCATCGATGGCGGCCTCGAAATGGACGACGAGGATCTGATTGCTCGTGAAGACATGGTCGTCACCGTCTCGCATCTGGGCTATATCAAGCGCGTGCCGCTGACCACCTATCGTGCCCAGCGCCGCGGCGGCAAGGGCCGCTCCGGCATGACCACCCGCGACCAGGATTTCGTTAGCCGGCTATTTGTAGTCAATACGCATACGCCGGTTCTGTTCTTCTCCTCGCGCGGCATCGTCTATAAGGAGAAGGTCTGGCGCCTGCCGATCGGCACGCCGACCTCGCGCGGCAAGGCGCTGATCAATATGCTGCCGCTTGCACCCGGCGAGCGCATCACTACCATCCTGCCCTTGCCCGAGGACGAGGAGAGCTGGGACAATCTCGACGTGATGTTCTCGACGACGCGCGGCACGGTTCGCCGCAACAAGCTGTCGGACTTCGTCCAGGTCAACCGCAATGGCAAGATTGCCATGAAGCTCGAGGAGGAGGGCGACGAAATCCTCTCCGTCGAGACCTGCACCGAGAATGACGACGTGCTGCTGACGACGGCGCTCGGCCAGTGCATCCGCTTCTCCGTCGACGACGTCCGCGTTTTCGCCGGCCGGAACTCGATCGGCGTGCGCGGCATCAGCCTTGCCGGCGGCGACCGCATCATCTCGATGACCATCGTCCGCCATGTCAATGCCGAGCCGTGGGAGCGCGCCGCCTACCTGAAGCGCGCCGCCAACGACCGGCGTCTGACGACGGGTGAGGCCGAGGAGATCGCGCTGGTCGGCGAGGAAGTCACCGAGGAGGGACAACTGAGCGACGAGCGTTACGAAGAGCTGAAACAGCTTGAGCAGTACGTTCTCACCGTCTCCGAAAAGGGCTTCGGCAAGCGTTCGTCGTCCTACGATTTCCGCATCTCCGGCCGCGGCGGCAAGGGCATTCGCGCCACCGATACGTCGAAAACCGGCGAGATCGGCGAACTGGTCGCGGCATTCCCCATCGAGGACGGCGACCAGATCATGCTGGTTTCCGATGGCGGCCAGCTGATCCGCGTGCCGGTCGGCGGCATCCGCATCGCCAGCCGCGCCACCAAGGGCGTCACCATCTTCTCGACGGCCAAGGACGAGAAGGTCGTTTCGGTCGAGCGCATCAGCGAGCCGGAGGAGGACGAGACGGAGGAGGCCGTCGAGGTCGCCGACGGCGCCGCTATTACCGACGAAGATGCTGCGGGCGAAGCGCCGATTGCCGATGGCGATCCGGGGCCCGCCGAGGAATGATCAGATGAACGGGGCGGCTTCAAGCCGCCCTTTTCTTTTCAGTCCGGGGAATGGTTTAAAGCCACGCCCAAAGAAAAAGCCGGACGCTGGGTGCATCCGGCTTTGAATGGCCTTAGGCGACGGAAGGGTGCCGCTCAAGGTGGGGAAGAGGGAAGTAAAAAAGGAAAGTCAGAACGCTCTATGTTTTTCGTTCAGCGCCTTTACCTCTTCGCCTTCGCGCCGGAGCGCTGATATCGTCGAGGTTACTGACACGATGAACATGACGCTGATAAGGGCCGTGAGCACTGTCAAGATCGTGAACATAGGCATTCCTTTCCTGGGGAGTTGCGTTCCCGCCCCTCAGTACTGGCCCAGTACGGCCGTCCGGGCCGAAGCATAGGGACCATAAACCTTGGACGTATCAATCTTCTGATCATAGAGAGCGACAGTTGCAGTCAGCATGCCCGTGACCATTACCATCCAGAGCACGTTAATCATCGTAATCTTGCCGGGCATCTTTAGTCCTTCCTGCCGCGATAATCGCATCTATGTGTCGGTTGAATGAACGCATCCGTTTTAAAATGGTTCCGCCGGATGTTGACGGGTGTTTACCAACGCCGATCTGAAGCCTCCTTGAATGTCTCGTTCATCTGGCGTTCAGATTCGAACGTCGTTTTTCGCGCAGCCGGCCTTGAGCGCGCACGATCGCCGCATGCTCGGCAAGCGCCGGCCGCACCCAGCTCACCTCGTAGCGATCGGCGAAATAGCCATAGGCCAGCTCGGCGGCGAGGGAGGAAACGACGGCAAGTGCAACGAGCACGATCAGCATGGACTTGGTCTTTCGAGGGGGCGCCGGATGCCGGAATGGCATCGGCTGTCTTGATGATTTGAGTTAAGCAGATCCCGTCTGAAACCGCCTTGAACGGGCCATTCATCCGCCGTTCAACCGTCCGGGACGATTGGCCAAATCACTTGCGGCAAGGCGGCATCCGTGACAAAAGGCGTCAAACCAACGGTCGGGCCAGATGACGACAGCTTTTTATCCGGGGTCCTTCGACCCGATCACCAATGGGCATGTGGATGTTCTGGTCCAGGCGCTGAACGTCGCCGAAAAGGTGATCGTCGCGATCGGCATCCATCCCGGCAAGGCGCCGCTCTTTTCCTTCGAGGAGAGAGCCGAACTGATCCGCCGTTCCCTGGCGCAAGCGCTGCCCGGCAAGACCGGCGACATCGACGTCGTCGCCTTCGACAATCTGGTTGTCGATGCCGCCCGCAGCCATGGCGCCACGCTTCTGATCCGCGGTCTTCGCGACGGCACCGATCTTGATTACGAAATGCAGATGGCCGGCATGAACAGGACGATGGCGCCCGATATCCAGACCATCTTTTTGCCGGCGGGCACGGCCTCGCGGCCCATTACCGCCACATTGGTCCGCCAGATCGCCGCCATGGGCGGCGATGTCAGCGCTTTCGTGCCGGCCGCCGTCTTGCAAGCCCTCACATCCAAGCGCCCAGAATAGCAAGCGCCAAAACCAACAAACGCAAAGACTAGCAAGCGCAAAGACCAGGCGGAACCCGCCGCAACGGAGCCCATATGAAACTGTTTTATCTCGCATTTGCCGGCGTGCTGTATCTCGCCTCCTTCGCGGGGGATGCGTTCGCCCAGTCGGCTGATCATTATCTCACCATCCAGCTGAAGAACGGCCCTGTCGTCATCCAGCTGATGCCTGAGGTTGCGCCGAAGCATGTCGCTCAGATCGAGGCGCTGGCCAAGAAGGGCGAATACGACAACGTCGCCTTCCATCGCGTCATCGACGGCTTCATGGCCCAGACCGGCGACGTCAAATACGGCAACATGGAAAAGGGTTTCGATGCGAGCCTCGCCGGCACCGGCTCCTCCGATATGCCTGATATTCCGGCCGAGTTCTCCAAGACCCCGTTCGTGCGCGGCACCGTCGGCATGGCTCGTTCGCAGGATCCGAATTCCGCCAATTCGCAGTTCTTCATCATGTTCGCCGAAGGCTCCTTCCTCAACGGCCAGTACACCGTCGTCGGCAAGGTCGTTTCCGGCATGGAGAATGTCGACAAGATCAAGCGCGGCGAAGGCCAGAACGGCGAAGTCAAAAGCCCCGACCGGATGGTCAAGGTTACCCTGGGCAAGAAGTAAGTTACCAGAGAAACAAGAGGAGAAGACAATGGCCGAGATCAAGGATCCCGAAAACACCGTCATTCTGGAAACCACCAAGGGCAAGATCGTCATCCAGCTTTTGCCGCAGGTCGCCCCGGAGCATGTCGCCCGCATCAAGGAACTCGCCCGCGAGAAGGCCTATGACGGCGTCGTCTTCCACCGCGTCATCCAGGATTTCATGGCCCAGACGGGCGACGTCGAATTTGGCAAGAAGGGTTCGGAAACCTTCAATCCCGGCCGCGCCGGCATGGGCGGCTCCTCCAAGCCGGATCTGAAGGCTGAATTCTCCGCGACGACCCATACGCGCGGCACCTGCTCGATGGCCCGTTCGCAGAACCCGAACTCGGCCAATTCGCAGTTCTTCATCTGCTTCACCGATGCACCCTGGCTGAACAAGCAGTATTCCGTCTGGGGCCAGGTCATCGAAGGCATGGACAACGTCGACAAGATCAAGCGCGGCGAGCCGGTTTCCGATCCGGATTCGATCGTCTCGATGCGGGTTGCCGCCGACGTCTGATTGTGATTTCTGCTGAAACCCGCTCTTGCGCCTAACCGCGTGGGGGCGGGTTTCGCTTTGAAAGTACCGTTATGCGCGTAGACCTTTTCGATTTCGATCTGCCCGATGAACGCATCGCATTGCGGCCCGCCGAACCGCGCGACAGCGCGCGCCTGCTCGTCGTCAATCCCCACGCGGAAAGCGTGCCTGATGCTGAACGCGTGCTTTCTGATCATCGCGTCGGCGATCTGCCGTCCTTCCTGCGGGCGGGCGATGCGCTGGTCTTCAACGACACCAAGGTCATTCCGGCCCAGCTCGAGGGCATCCGCCATCGGGACGGCGCCGGCGGCCAGCAGGTGTCCGCAACACTGCACATGCGCGTCGGCCCGAGCCGTTGGAAGGCCTTTGCCAAGCCCGGCAAGCGCATCAAGGAGGGCGACCGCATCGCCTTCGGCCATAGCGGCGAAAGCTGCTTGCTCGGCTCGCTCGACGCCACCGTCGAGGAAAAGGGCGAGGCCGGCGAGGTGACGCTCGCATTTGATCTTTCCGGCCCGGCGCTCGACGAGGCGATTGCCGCCGTCGGTCACATTCCGTTGCCGCCCTATATCGCCGCCAAGCGGCCCGAGGACGAGCGCGACCGCGCGGATTACCAGACGATCTATGCCCGCGAGGAGGGCGCCGTCGCTGCGCCCACCGCCGGCCTGCATTTCACGCCCGGCCTGTTCGAGACGCTCGACAAAGCTGGCATTGAACGCCATTTCGTTACGCTGCATGTCGGCGCCGGCACCTTTCTGCCTGTCAAGGCCGACGATACCGACGATCACCGGATGCATCTGGAAAGCGGCACCGTCAGCGCTGAGACCGCCGCCCGGCTGAACGCCGTCAAGGCAAAAGGCGGGCGTATCGTCTGCGTCGGCACCACCTCGCTGCGGCTGATCGAGAGTGCTGCGGAAGAGAGCGGCGAGATCCGCGCCTGGAGCGGCGCCACTGGCATTTTCATCACGCCCGGCTACCGTTTCAAATCGGTCGACATGCTGATGACCAATTTTCACCTGCCGCGCTCGACGCTGTTCATGCTGGTCTCGGCCTTTGCCGGCTTTAAGACCATGCATGCGGCCTACAACCACGCCATTGCGACGGGCTACCGCTTCTACTCTTACGGCGACGCGAGCCTTCTTTTCCGGAAAGACAAATGACAGAAAACTTCCAATTCACACTTGACAAGACCGATGCCGGCGCGCGCCTCGGCGAGATTTCCATGCCGCGCGGCACGATCCGGACGCCCGCCTTCATGCCTGTGGGAACCGTCGGCACCGTCAAGGCGATGTATCTCGACCAGGTGAGCGAAACCGGCGCCGACATCATCCTCGGCAATACCTATCACCTGATGCTGCGCCCCAGCGCCGAGCGCGTCGCCCGCCTCGGCGGCCTGCACAAGCTGATCCGCTGGGAGCACCCGATCCTGACGGATTCCGGCGGCTTCCAGGTCATGTCGCTGTCCGGCCTGCGTAAGCTTGATGAGCAGGGCGTCACCTTCAAATCGCATGTCGACGGCAGCCTGCATCATATGTCGCCGGAACGCTCGATTGAAATCCAGGGGTTGCTCGGCTCCGATATCCAGATGCAACTCGACGAATGTGTGGCGCTGCCGGCCGAGCCGAAGGAGATCGAGCGCGCCATGGAAATGTCGCTGCGCTGGGCCGAGCGCTGCCAGGTCGCCTTCGGCGAACAGCCTGGAAAGGCAATGTTCGGCATCGTCCAGGGCGGCGATATTCCGGCGCTGCGCATCCGTTCGGCTGAGGCGCTGAGCCAGCTCGATCTCAAGGGCTATGCCATCGGCGGCCTTGCCGTCGGCGAGCCGCAGGACGTCATGCTGCAGATGCTGGAAACGACGCTGCCCGTGCTTCCTCTGGAGAAGCCGCGTTACCTCATGGGCGTCGGCACGCCGGACGATATGCTGAAATCTGTCGCTCGCGGCATCGACATGTTCGATTGTGTCATGCCGACCCGTTCCGGCCGCCATGGCCTGGCCTTTACCCGCCGCGGCAAGGTCAATATCCGCAATGCCCGTCATGCCGAGGATATGCGCCCGCTCGACGAACAGTCGAATTGCCCGGCCTCGCGCGACTATTCGCGCGCCTACCTGCACCATCTCGTCCGCGCCAACGAGGCGCTCGGCGGCATGCTCCTCTCCTGGCACAATCTCGCCTATTACCAGGAATTGATGCAGGGTATCCGCAAGGCGATCGCCGAAGGCCGCTTCGCCGATTTCATGGCGGAGACGCAGGAAGAATGGGCAAGAGGCGATCTTCAACCCGTTTGATCTATCTCTCGCTCTATGCGACGCCCTTTAATCAGGGAGCTGGTGTGCAGCTCCCGACATCTGCCGGCTTGACGCGGCCGGCCTGAAGATCGCTCCATTGCGGTATGGACGGATCAGGGCCACCGATCGATGCCTCAAACGCGGCGCGGTTCAGCTTGATGAGCCGTCCGCTTGCAAGGATGCTCACCATCTCTTTCTTGTTGACATAAGCCAGGCTGACATCCAGCCGGCAGAAGAACCGCTTGCTGCCGTTCGAGACGACCCAGCCGTAGCCGCCGGACTTCCCCTTGGTGAGTTTTCCGATGGCGTAATCCCGCCGTGCAAGCTTTGAAAAGGATTCCGCCTGCGCAACACCCGGCATGACGGCAAAGCCGATCGCCGCGGCGGTGACCAACCACTTGAATGAAATGAGCATTGAGTTTTCAACCCCTGGGACAGAACCACATGAGCCCGTACGTTCCAGCAGCGCCGGACACAACTTTAATCTGCAGGGATGCTTAATCCGCTAAACCGCGTCGCGATCTTTCAGGTGCGGCTGTCGCGCTCCAGCTCTTTATTTTCTCGCATGTCGTTATCGCAAAACCGCTGCCCGCTTTTGCGCGACATGCTTTAGATGCCCTTGCTGTCGGCATCCGGCATGATCTGCACGCCGTTGATCCTGTAGCTGCCGTCGGGCTGTCGAGTCATCTGGTAGATCGCCGTCCAGTCCTTGCCGTCGCGGCCTGAAATCAGCACCTCGTGGTAGATCAGCGCGCCGTTGTCGATCGAGCGGCTGCGGCCGAAGGCGTAGTTGCCGGGATGATAGACCGGCTCGTAGCTCTTTTTCACCATGGCGAAGAACAGGTTCTTGTCGGGATACATCGCCCTGATGCCGGGAGCGGCGAAGGAATAGGCGGCTTCGGCATCGTCCTTTAGGAAAGCTGTGATCTGTTCCTCGATCATCGTTCGCGTCGTGTCGATCGGATCTTCGGCAAGGGCCGAGACAGCGGGGAGGATGAACGCGGCACACAGAATAAGAACTGCGAAGAAGGCGCGCATGGGAGATCTCCGGCTCTATCGGGGGAAAGACCCGATAGAGCAGAAGTGTAGGCCATTTCTGGCGCAAGAAAAGTGGACTTTATGACCAGCGCCGGAAGAGGGCGCTGGCATTCACGCCGCCGAAGCCGAAACCGTTGGTGATGGCATAGTCCATTGCCAGCGGCCGCGCCGTCTTGCCGACGATATCGATGCCGTCGGCATCAGGGTCGGCCTCATCAAGGTTGCGGGTCGGCGGCGCGATTTGGTCGCGCAGCGCCAGGATGGTGAAGATCGCTTCCAGCCCGCCGGCGGCCCCGAGCAGATGGCCGGTGGCCGATTTTGTCGCACTGACGACAATGTCGCCATTGCGGCCGAAGACCGTGGCGATCGCCGCGATCTCGCCCCGGTCACCGACCGGTGTCGAGGTCGCATGCGCGTTGAGGTGCTTGACCTCCGAAGCCGGGATCTTCGCCTGCTTGAGCGCTGCCTCCATCGCCCGGCGCGCGCCGTCGCCGTCTTCGGGGCCTGAGGTCATGTGGTAGGCGTCCGCCGCCGTGCCGTAACCGACGAGTTCGGCGAGCGGTGTGGCGCCGCGGGCAAGCGCGTGTTCGAGTGTTTCGATGACCAGGATGCCGGCGCCTTCGCCCATGACGAAACCGTCACGCGCCGTGTCGAAGGGCCGCGACGCCAGCTCCGGGGTGTCGTTGAAACCGGTGGAAAGCGCGCGAGCGGCGGCAAAGCCGCCGAGGCTTACCTTGTCGATACAGGCCTCGGCACCGCCGCAGATTGCCACATCCGCTTCGCCGGAGCGGATCAGCCGCGCAGCATCGCCGATCGCCTGGACGCTGGCCGCACATGCCGTCACCGGAGCGCCGAGCGGCCCCTTGAAGCGGTAGCGGATGCTGACTTGGCCGGCAGCGAGGTTTACGAGGAAGGAGGGCACGGTGAAGGGGGACAGCCGCCGCACGCCGCGCGTCTCGCCGATCCGCACCGCTTCGGCGATCGCCGGGAAGCCGCCGACGCCCGAGGCGATGATCGTTGCGGTGCGTTCGCGTTTCGCTTCGTCGGTCGGCATCCAGCCGGCCTGCTTCACCGCTTCCTCCGTCGCCGCGATGGTGAACTGGATGAAGCGGTCCATCTTCTTCTGGTCCTTAGGGGTGATGTAACGGTCGGGATCGAAACCGCTCTCTGCATCCTCGGCGCTGCCGGGAACGATGCCGCCGACCTTGGCCGGGAGTTCGCCGACGACACCGTCCGAAAGCACCCTCAGCCCCGAACCGCCGTCAAGAAGCCGCTTCCAGGCGAGCTCGACGCCGGTGCCGAGTGGTGACACAAGTCCCATGCCGGTGACAACGATGCGATCCATGATATTTTCCTCTTTATGCGTCGATGCCGAGATACCAGGCGCGCATGCGGGCGATCCGCTTGTGCACCTCGTCATCGGCTGCGGGGCCTGCAAGCAGGCTGGTGTTTTCGGGTGTCACTTGTTCGCCGGTCCGTGTGTCGACCAGCAGCGTCTCGCGCGCTTTGCCGGAGGCGGCATCGCCAAGCAGATAGGCAAGGTCTTCCTCTGGGATGTGCCGGCTTCCCCAGGAAAATAGGGACATCAGCACCGGAAAGAAATCGCGGCCCTTGTCCGTCAGCCGGTATTCGTAGCGGGCAGGGCGCTGATGGTAGAGCCGCCGTTCGAACAGTCCCTGATCCGTTAGGTGTTTCAGCCGCCGCGTCAGGATGTTCGGCGCCACACCGAGGCTCTTCTGGAAATCGTCGAAGCGCGACAGCCCCTGAAAGGCGTCGCGCAGGATGAGGATGCTCCACCAGTCGCCGACGCTGTCGAGCGCGCGCGCCGCCGGGCATTTGAATTGGCTGAAGCTCGTCCGCTGCATGGATCACGTCACTACAGTAGTAACTATCATCATGCAAGTTACTACATCAGCTGTCGCCGTCGAAAATCCGGGCGAGCAGGAGGCCGGTGACAAGCATGCCGGCCGCGAGGAAGATCGTATCGCCCGGCGTGCCGATATAGAGTGGCCCGATATTGGCAAACAGCAGGAGGGCAATGAGAAAATTCGCCCAGCCCCAGACGACATTCGTCGTCGGCGAGCTGAACTGCGCCCGCGGTCCGAACGGAATGCGGAAACGCCGGCCGCTGACGCCGTTGACGAAATGCGGGATGCCGTTTGTCAGAAATGCCGCGGCGATGAAATGGGCGATATAGGCGATCCAGGGCAAAGGCTTCTCCGGTGCTGCGAGTTGCGTCAACGGAGGAATGTGGCCGGGAATATCACGCCGGCAAGGGGTGCCCGGAAACGCGCATGTGCGCTCGCACGCCGTCAGAAGACGACTGGCCGGCCGCATCAGACAAGCCCGAAATCTTTGAAGTGAAGCGCCGCAGAATTGTCGAGATCCGCAACATGGACTGCCGCACCCGCCGCACTTCCATCCGCGTCATAGAAGAGTCTGCCGCTGGCCTGATCGTAGATCAGCTTGTCATCCGCCTCGAGCGCTCTCGTTCCCTGCACGAAATTCTCATCCGAAAATCGAGATAGGCTGAGCGCGGCGAAAATCGAATGGTCGAGCAGCAGCTTGTCGCCCGCCGCGGAGGAGAAATCCGTAATCTTGTCAACGCTGACATTATCGGGCTTCACATCGAAGACGAAGCTATCGCCTCCACCGCCGCCGGTCAGCGTGTCTGCGCCGGCTTTGCCGATCAGCTTGTCGTTACCGAGCCCGCCGGTAAGCTGGTCGGCGCCTTTGCCGCCATTGATCGTGTTGCTGCCGTCGTTGCCGGTGAGAACGTTGGCGGTGTTGTTGCCTGTCGCGCTGAGATTGGCCGTTCCGGTCAAGGCGAGATTCTCGATCGTACCGGCCGCGTGCTTCACATCGGCCAGGCTAAAGGAGGTCGAAGCCTTGACGGTGTCCTTGCCGGATGCCCCTGTTTCATCGACAAAATCGCCCGCATTGTCGACCACATAAGTATCGTTGCCGGCATGGCCCGACATATGGTCGGCGCCAGTGCTGCCATCAAGGATATTGTTGCCGGAATTGCCGACGAGAGCGTTTGCCAGGCCATTGCCGGTGCCGTTCAGATTGGCGGTGCCGGTCAGCGTCAGGTTCTCGACGTTGCCGATCGTATGCGTCGTATCCTTGAGGCTGAAGCTGATCGACGACATGACCGTATCGGTTCCGCCGCCTCGGCTTTCGTCGACGATTTGAGTGGGGCTGCTCACGGTGAATATGTCGTTGCCCCTGCCGCCATAGATATGGCTGGCGGCCGTTGGCGGCGTGCTGGCGCTGCCGCCGCCGATGTCGATGATAACCGGATGGTCGACGACATCCACTGTCAGCGACGACACATTGCTGAGGCTTTTGATCGCCGTCGTCCCGCTCACCGGGTCGAAAACCTTCACGGAGCCGAACGAGGCCCCGAGATTGACCTTGACGCCCGTCGTCGCGGCCTGAATGGCCGTGTCGGTGGACTGGTTCCAGATGTCGGGCTCGTTCCAGATAATGATCTGGTAGCTGCCGTCCGATTTTTCGGTGAGCAAGCTGTGGGCCGAAGACGGCATGCCGTCGATCGAATAATTGAGGGCCCCTGCGCTGAAGCTCGCCTTTGCCGCGCCGTCGTCCGCCAGTATTTCAGTGAGATTGTGGATCGCCGTTGCCGCCGGCTTGGCTGAATAGTCGAGATGAAAAAGCCCGAAATGCTTCTCCTGGTTGGCGCCCTGCGGATCGGAATAGGCGTCCAGCAGCTCGTAGATGAATGTCTGCTTCGATCCGAGTGCTGCGCCGTCCATCAGCGTGTTGAGCACCAGCTTTGCCTGCGTCGCTTCACTGACGCCTTCCCAGCCGCCATTGGTGTCGGCGGTGAGGGAGGTGTGGTAACCGGTCTCGGTGATTGCCAGCGGCTTGCCCGGATCGGCAGCGCGCTGAACGCCGGCTTCGCGGGAAAGCCACGAGAATGGCTGGTCGCCATCCTTCGCATAGGTATGGATCGTCGTGTAGTCGGAGGCGGATGCGACCGTATATCCGGTAAAGCCGAGAACCGGGATGTTTTTCAGCAAGGGATCGGCGTTGACGGCGGCAGACAGGTCCTTTTGATAGGCGACCGCGGCTGCCTGGCCGCTAAGACCGTGATAGCTGACCGGCCAGTTATTGACTTCGTTCGGCCCCTCGATGCCGACGACCGACCCCGGATGGGCCTGCACGAAAGTATGCAGCCGCTGGGCGAGCGTGGTGGGGTCCACTTCCCGCTGGGCGCTGAAGACGAACTGCACGCCGGCTTCGGCAGCATCGCCGAGATGGGTTTGACCGTTAGGATCGGAAGCGGAGTTGGGGGCGTGATCGCGGACCGCATCAAGGCCAAGATAGTCTAAAGCTTTGACAACTTCTCCGACATTGGAATATTTTCCGTCGGTGTAGTCGATATGCGTATCAATTCCAAAGGATTGAATAATATCGTTTATTCTAACGGCTTGAGCCATAAGTTTTTCTCCCAGTTTTAGAGGGAATCGGCGATGGGAATATATCCCCATTTCTGCTGCCGATTCGATTTAATACACGAGGAGGGGCCGTGCAGTATTGCCCGTTAACCATGATATATTGTCTTGAATGTGGCTCGTGCTGGATCGCCTTGAATGCCGAATCGGTGCTTGCATTTTGCATTCAGCCTGCCGATCACTGCTCAAGTGAGACAGCCGCATAAGCGGAGTCCGGCGAAATCCGATACCTCTGGAGGATCCGATGACCGTCAATGTGCAATTCCGGTTTCGCAGCGGCCTGCCGTCGATGGCGTTTGACAATGTCCGTCTCCGCGGCAGTTGGGACGAGCATGGCCGCCCCGCGAATGATTGGACATCGGTTCCTATGCAGGGCTCGCGTGACGAGGATGGATATGATGTCTTTGTCGCCGGGATTTCCTTTCCCGATGCCGAGATCGGCACGAATTTTCGATGGGGCATCGAGCTCGATCGGCCGGGCATGCCGGATCTATGGGCAATCACCGCCGAATTGGACGACGAGGCCTCGTCGGGTCGCGAACGTTCCTTCGATCTCCACCAGGAGATGGCGCCGCAGACCTATCACCTGACATGGATCGGCCGTCTGGGGGCGAACCGGGTTGAGAGGCGTGACGGTGTCGCCGGCATTCGCTTCTCGGTCTGGGCGCCGAACGCTCGGGAGGTCTCGCTCGTCCTCGCTGATCCCGCCATCGGCTACGTCGCCGACGACGGCACCGGAGCGCTCGGGACCATCGGCATGCGAAGGACCGGTGAGGGGATCTGGTCGGTTGAAACCGGCGACGATGGCCGCCTTACCGATTTCGACGGCATGGTCGGCACGCCGTATATGTATCGCGTCACCAAGGATGATGGATCGCTCGCCTACCGGACCGACATCTGGTCGCTGATGCAGATCGGTGCGGGAGATTTCGATCCGGATGGCGCGGCCTATCACGGATCGCCGGCTGGTTTGGACGGACCGCAGAGCTGCTCGGTCGTCTGCGACCCGAAGCGGGT
The DNA here is from genome assembly GCF_019685125.1 of Rhizobium sp. NZLR10. Taxonomy (NCBI): domain Bacteria; kingdom Pseudomonadati; phylum Pseudomonadota; class Alphaproteobacteria; order Hyphomicrobiales; family Rhizobiaceae; genus Rhizobium; species Rhizobium sp. NZLR10. The sequence continues at coordinate 378,414 of NZ_JABDWE010000002.1, forward strand.
GACGCTGCCGTCCGGGCAGGAGCTTGCCGCCGAGACGTTCTGGGCTGACGAATTCGTGGCCGGCCGCAAACTTCCTGAGCGGCTCGAGGATCTGGTGATCTATGAATTGCATGTCGGCGCGCTCGGTTTCGGCAAGCCAGTGCCGGGAACGCTGGATGATGCGATCGCCTTCGTCGCGCATCTTTCCGCGCTCGGCGTCAACGCCGTGGAACTGCTGCCGATCGCCGAATTCGAGACGCGGGCCAACTGGGGTTACGGCACGTCGCATTTCTTTGCCGCCGATCAGGGGGCCGGCGGCACCGACCGGCTGAAGTTATTCGTCAAGGCCTGCCACCAGCAGGGCATCGCCGTCATTCTGGACGTTTGTTACAACCACTTCGATCCGGATGGCGAGCGGGCGCAATGGGCCTATGATTCCAACGACCCCACCCGCAATATCTACTATTGGTACGAGGGACGCCCCGGCGATTACGCCGATCCGACGGGCGGCTATATCGACAACATCTCGACGGGATGGGCGCCTGCCTTCGATGAGGAGGCCGTGCGCCAGCTTTTCATCTCCAGCGCGGCATTTCTCGTCTCCGTCTGCCATATCGATGGTTTCCGGCTCGATCAGACCAGTTCGATCCATCAATATCCGGTGCTGCATGCCGATGGCCGGCGCGCCGATCGGGCGGCAGCCTTCGGCGCCAAATTCCTGAAGCAGTGGAGCCGCACGATGCGGCTGATCAAGCCCGAGGTTTTCCTGTCGGCCGAGGATTATTCGGACTGGTCGGCGATGACGGAGCCGAGCCTGACCGGCGACGGGCTCGGCTTCGACGCGACCTGGTACGGCGATTTTCATCACAACCTCGTCGAATATCACGGCGGCGCTCAGGCGCAGCTTTTGAAGAATGCCGGTTTTGGCGATAAGCGGGCGCTGACCATGTCGTCTCTTGCCGGCGCATTGCAGGCGAGCGCGCGATCCAAGGTGGTCTACAACCAGTCGCACGACGATTGCGGCAATCGCGAGGGGTCGGCAAGAACCGCAGTCATCGCGGTCAATTTCGCACCGATCGTCGGCGAGACCAGGGCTTGGGCGGAGGCGAGATCCAGGTTCGCGGCAGCGATGACGCTGCTATCGGCAGGCACGCCGATGTTTTTCATGGGCGAGGAAATCGGCGCCCAGAAGCCCTACCGCTACAATGATTTCCTGAAGAACCGGGAGAATATCCTCGGCGAGGCTGCGGGCAACGGGGCAGGGATGATCAGCTGTTATCGCGATCTCATCACCCTCAGCATCCGAGAGGCAGCCATTCGTTCTCGCAACATCGCCGTTCCCTACGTGCATGACGCGCATCGGGTGATCGCGTTTCATCGATGGAACGACGGCGAGGATTTCCTGGTGGTGGGGTCGCTGAACGATGCTACCTTCGAGCACGGCTACCGGCTGCGTAGCGAGCGTCTGGGAGATGACCTTTGGGAGGAAATCTTCAATACCGATGCTCAGACATATGGCGGCTGGAATGTCGGCAACGGCGGTGGAAAGATCAGAGCCGCGGCCGGAGCGCTCGACGCCGTGCTGCCTGCGTCGGGCGTCCTGGTCTTTCGCAGGCTGTGACGCGTCGCGCGTCACGCTTTTCCAAGGCAGCAGGTAATGGGGGGCTGCCCTCAGGCAAACCCGACCGGCAGGTTTTCCAGGTTTCTGCCGGCACCGTAGTCGCGCTCATGCTGCGACCGGCGGCGGCCGTCGCGACGAGCGGGCAGATCGATCCGGTTTTCAGCAAAGATGCCATCGGCATAAGTGCCGGTGTCATGGCAATCGGTGTCGATTTTGGGGGCAAGGATTTTCAGGATCATCGAGGTTCCTCTACGGCGCACCACCAACACTCGGAAAGGCCGCTTCGTTCCCTTTATAAACTCTGAATTATTAATAAATTAACCATAAGGGCCGGGGTCGGTGCTGCCTTTAGTCGGGTCGTTCTCGCTGGATGACGTTCAATGGGCGACTGATGACGAGGACCTCGGCAGCAGCATGTCCTCGCCCGTCCGGATCAGCCGCGCCGTGCGCGCCATCACCTCGAGCCCCGCCTCGGTCTCGGCAATCTCGGGTGCCATTTTGTCCAGCCCATCGGCCACCTGAAACAGCATCGGCAGCATATCACCCCGTCCGACCGCTTCGGCCGATCTGGCGAGCTTGCGCAACGCCTGCGAATATCGCGATATCAAGGCGAGCTTCTGGTCTGCGGGAATGTTGGAGAACGAATGTTTTTCTTGCGGCGACAGTGTTGACTTCGACATGGACGCGGACCTTTTGGACGTCAATGAACGCGCATCCGCCATTCTTTGTTCCAGCGCGGAATGCTGTGCGAGGATCGGTCGCTGCCTTGTCTCGAAGTGGCGTGGAACTCACCGACCGTGATTGCCGTTGATATCGATGAACACAGGAGGTTTCCATGCAGTTGATCGATACGCGAGTGACACAGGCCGGTGACGTCTTCACCGTCGAATTCTTGGGCGAAGGAGGAGAATCGATCTCCGTCAAGATCGACAACTCTCATGGCGAGCTCGACCACTCCACAGCCGTCGACCACGCCAAGGTGATGATGGTCCAGCTGACCAGCTTTGCGGCCGGGGAGGCGGACGGCAGCATCAACCGTTACGATGCCTTGAGCAATGGCAATTTCGACGAAGGCAGCAAGGGCCTGATCGGCCAGCCGAGCGCACGTTCGACCCATGACAGTAAGGTGCTGGAGGAAGAACTCAATGAAGGTCTTGAGGATAGCTTTCCGGCAAGCGACCCTGTTTCGGCCACGGTGTCGTCCATTCCCGCCAACGCGCGACGGCACTGAACTCATGCGTTTCTCATTCCAAATGCAGGCGAAGGCTGCCCGCTCCACCGGGCAGCCTTCTTCTTGCATGACAGATGGATGTCAAAACTGAGAAACAGCTGAAAACCGGCGGTGTCTGATTGACATGCGAGCCTTCTAGAGAGGGCACGAGAAGGAAGCACGCATCACGCGCTTCCCAGGTCTCGGAGACGCGGCCATGAAAATCATTCAGATCACCGACACCCATTTCAGTCCCAATAAGCCGCATTTCAACGGCAACTGGGCGCCGCTTCTGACCTGGATCGAAGCGACCGGCGCCGACTTGATCGTTCATACCGGCGATCTCACGGTCGACGGTGCCGACAAGGACGAGGACATCACCTTCTCGATGGATCTGATGCGCCAGGTGTCGATCCCGATGCTGATCGTCCCCGGCAATCACGATGTCGGCCACCTCAAGGGATCCGACCAGCCGGTCGATGCCGAGCGGCTGTCGCGCTGGCGCAGCCTTGCCGGTCCCGACCGCTGGCTGGAGGATGCGGCCGGCTGGCGTTTCATCGGATTGAATTCGCTGCTTCTCGGTCATGAGGATGACGAGGAGGAAGCCCAGTTCGAATGGCTCGACCAGGCGCTTTCCGACAGCGCGGGGCGGCGTGTGGCGCTTTTCGCCCACAAGCCGCTGTTCGTCGATGCGCCTGACGAAGGCGATACCGGATATTGGAGCGTTCACCCCGCTCAGCGCCGGCGGCTCTACGATATGATCTCAGCCCATGACGTGGCCCTGTTTGCCAGCGGCCACCTTCACTGGGCCTGGCAGGGCCGCTTCGACAATACCCAACTGACCTGGGGTCCGTCGGCCGCCTTCATCATCGGCAAGATGGAGCGGGAGATGCCGGGCGAGCGTCTGATCGGCGCCGTCGTCCACGAATTCGATGCCGATGTCGAAAGCACTATCGTCGCCGTTCCCGGCATGATCGCTCATGTACTCGACGAGGTCGTGCACGAGGTCTATCCGCAGGCGGTCAGAGAGCGGGAACCCGTCGAATGAGCGCGCTCTCGATTCGCGGCATCACCAAGGCTTTCGGCGACAACCAGATCCTCGATGGCGTCAGCCTCGACGTCGAGGCCGGCGAATTCATCGCGCTGGTCGGCCCCTCCGGCTGCGGCAAGAGCACGCTCTTGCGCATTCTTGCCGGCCTGGACCATGCCGACCGCGGTGAGATCCTGATCCGCGGACGGGACATGTCCGGTGTGGCGGCCGCCGACCGCAACATCGCCATGGTCTTTCAGTCCTACGCGCTCTATCCGCACCTGACGGCCTCGCAAAACATTGCGGTGCCGCTGGCAATGCGCCGGTTGTCGAGAGTAGAGCGGCTGCCTTTCGTGGGATCGCTGATTCCAGGTCAGCGCGCTACCCGCGCGGCGATCGCCCGCGACGTCAGGGAGATGGCGACATCGCTGAAGATCGACCATCTGCTCGATCGCAAGCCCGGCCAGATGTCGGGCGGCCAGCGTCAGCGCGTGGCGCTCGCTCGCGCCATGGTGCGCCAGCCAAGCATCTTCCTGATGGACGAGCCGCTGTCCAACCTCGACGCCAACCTGCGCGTCCATGCCCGCGGCGAGATCGTCGACCTGCATCGGCGCGCCGGCGTGCCGACCCTCTATGTCACCCATGACCAGGCAGAAGCGCTGTCGATGGCAGACCGCGTCGCCGTGATGATGGGCGGCAAATTGCTGCAGATCGCCAGCCCTGAGGTCATCTACGACGATCCCGCCCATATCGAGGTCGCCCGCTTCATCGGCCAGCCGCGCATCAATCTGCTTCCGGCTGCGGCCGAAGGCGGCACCATTGCTTTCGGCGGCTTGCGCCTGACACTTGAAAATGCACCAGACAGGAAGGTGCCGGTCACGCTCGCCATTCGTCCCGAATTCGTCTTTCTGTCCAAGAACCGGCATGACGGCCTTGCCGCCCATGTCGAACGCGTCGAGTTCCTGGGCTCCGAGGTCATACTCCATTGCCGGCTTGATGCGGTCGGCGAGACTGTCGTTGCCAAGGTTCAACCATCCGAAGCCTCGGGCCTTACGGCAAGCGATGCGGTGGGGCTTCGATTGTCGCCGGGCCGCACGCTGATCTTTGCCGAGGACGGCAGCCGGCTGGCCGGCAGCGTTGCAACAGGTGATGCCGGGCTCGGCAACGCCGATGCCGGGCTCGCGATGGGCGATGCCCCGCGGGAGAGGGCGCATGGCTAGCGTTGTTTCCATGGCCGCTCCGCACGATTCTGCTGTTGCGCATCGGCGTAGCGAGGCCCGCATCGCCTGGATGCTGGTGCTGCCGGCAATGATCCTGCTTTTTCTCTTCGTGCTTTTGCCGGTTGCTTCAGTCATCATGCTCGGCTTTACCGATTTCGAACTCGGCTACGGCAAGTTCCGTTTCGTCGGCTTCGAGAATTATGCCCATCTGATCACCGACCGGACGTTTCGCAAATCGCTATGGAATACGACGGTCTATACGGCGATTGTCGCACCGGCCTCGATCTTTCTCGGTCTCGGCATCGCCATGCTGATCGAGAGCGAAACCGCGGCCCGCAGCTTTTTCCGCACTGCCTATTTCCTGCCCGTCGCCTCGCTGATCGTCGCCATGGCGACCGTCTGGCAATATATGTTCCATCCGACGATCGGCCCACTGAACGCGCTGCTGGCGCTTGTCGGGCTTCCCGGCCCGAACTGGCTGGGCAGCTCCGGCACGGTACTTTACAGCCTCTCGATCATCGGCGTCTGGCAATCGGCTGGCTTCAACATGGTGCTGTTCCTGGCCGGGCTGACGGCGATCCCGCGCGAGCTTTACGCGGCCGCCGAAGTGGACGGCGCCAAATCTTCGCTCGACCGCTTCCTGCTGGTCACCTGGCCGATGCTCGGTCCGACGACGCTCTTCGTCATCACCATCAGCATCACCAATGCGGTCAAGGTCTTCGAGACGGTGAAGACGCTGACCGAGGGCGGTCCGAACAAGACGTCTGAAGTGCTGCTCTTCACGATCTACCAGGAGGGCTTCGTCTATCTGCGCGTCGGTTATGCCTCGGCGATGACGGTGGTGTTTCTGCTGATCCTGGTGGTGCTGATGTTCCTGCAGTACCGCCTTCTCGATCGCCGGGTACATTACACATGATGACCAGCGCTTTTTCCCTAGGCAGGATCATCCGCCTGAGCCTGCTTTCCCTAGGGGCGATCATCTTCCTGTCGCCTTACATCTTCATGATCTCCGCGGCCGGCAAGACGCAGAGCGATATCTTCACCTCATCGCTGTCGCTGATCCCGGCGCATCTCGCCTATGTCGAGAATTTCGCCAAGGCTTTGAGCCGGGTGCCGATGGGGCGGCTCCTGTGGAACGGCGTCGTCGTCTGCGGGCTGATCTTCTTCTTTCAGGTGCTGGTGGCGATCCCCTGCGCCTACGCCATGGCCAAACTTCGCTTCGGCGCCGCCCGCGCCATGATGGTGCTGGTCATGCTCGGCCTTCTCGTGCCGATCCATGCGACCGCGCTGCCGCTCTATGTCGCCTTCGACCGTGCCTCGCTGCTCAACAGCTATGCCGCTCTGGTCGCGCCCTTCACCATTTCGGTCTTCGCGATCTTCATGTTCCTGCAGTTCTTTCGCGCCATGCCGGACGATCTCATCCATGCCGCCCGTCTCGACGGCATGTCGGAGGTCGGCATCGTCGCCCGCGTCATCGTGCCGAATGCCTGGCCGGCGGTCACCGCCTTTGCCATCTTCTCGGTCGTCGCCCATTGGAACGACCTTTACTGGCCGCTGATCGTCATCAGCAAGCAGGACTATGCCACGCCGCCGCTCGGCCTGATGTATTTCCGCGCCGCCGAGGCCGGCGACGACTACGGCGCGCTGATGGCGGCGACCCTCATCATTACCCTTCCCCTCGTTGTCGCCTTCCTGCTCGCGCAGAAGCGGTTCGTCGAGGGCATCACCATGACCGGTCTCAAAGGCTGACCGGTTTCAACGTAAGGAGAACGAGCGATGAAACATATCACCCAGCTGCTCGCCGCAGCGGCCGTCTCGATGGCAATCGCGCTTCCCGCGCAGGCCGAGACGACGCTGACGGTCCATTACCCGATGCCGGGTTTCTTCAAGGACGTGATGGACACGATCTCGAAGAAGTTCATGGCTGAGAACCCCGATATCAAGATCCAGTTCGCCAGCCCCTCGGCAACCTATGAAGAAGGCATCCAGACGATCCTTCGCCAGGTCGGCACCAGCGAAATGCCCGACATTACCTTCATCGGCCTGAACCGCCTGCGCATGCTCGACGAACGCGACGTCGCCGTCGACCTCGGCCCGCTCGTCCGGAAGGACGGCAACATGGCCGAACAGGGCTTTTCCGACACGATCCTCAAGCTCGCCCAGGTCAAGGGCAAGCAAGTGGGCCTTGCTTTCGCGACCTCCAATCCGATCATGTATTACAACGCCGATCTCGTGAAGACGGCTGGCGGCGATCCCGAAAATCCGCCGAAGACCTGGGATGAGGTCATCGCCCTTGGCGGCAAGATCAAGGCGCTCGGCAATGGCGTCGACGGCATCGATTTCCGCTGGCAGGGTGACGACTGGATGTTTTCGGCGCTGCTCTTCGGCGCCGGCGGCAGGATGCTGAGCGACGACGAAGGCAAGGTTGCCTTCAACGGTGCCGAAGGTCAGAAGGCCGTCGAGGTCCTGCATCGCCTGGTCACCGAAGGCGGCATGCCCGTTTTCACCAAACCCGCCGGCGAGCAGGCTTTCGCAGCCGGCAAGGTCGGTTTCGAATTCCAAACGACCGGCGCTCTGCGCAACACGATCAAGAATGTCGGCAGCAAGTTCGATCTGCGCACGGCCAAGATTCCGCTGATCGACCCGGTGAACGGCCATCTGCCGACGGGCGGCAACGCCGTTGTCATCTTGACGCATGATGCTGCCAAGCAGGATGCCGCCTGGAAATTCGCCAAATTCGCCGCCGGCCCTTATGGCGCCTCCGTCGTCGTGCCCGGCACCGGTTACGTTCCGAACAACGAGCTTGCCGCCAAGTCGCCCGAATACCTCGGCGACTTCTACAAGCAGAACCCGCTGTTCCAGGCAGGCCTCAGCCAGATGCCGGTGATGATCCCCTGGTATGCCTTCCCCGGTTCGAACGGCGTCAAGGTCACGCAGACGATCGTCGACAACCTCTCGCGCATCGTCGACCAGTCGGCCGAGCCGAAGGCAGCGCTTGACGACGCAGCCGCCGATGTCGAAGGCATGCTGCCGCGCAGCTGATTGGTTCCTTAGAAGCAATAAAGCAGGCCGCCACGCCGAGCGCTTGGCGGCCTTCGTGTTTCGCACGCTTCAGATGGCGCGCACCGTGCCGCCGCGGCGAAGGGTATAGGCGATATCGAGATGGCGGGCAGGGGCGGCATTCTCCGCCATGTCGAGAAGCAGCGAGGCGGCCGTTGCTCCCATGCTGGCATCCGGCATTTCAATCGTCGTCAGCGGCGGATCGATCAGCCGGCCGATGGCGATGCCGTCGAAGCCGGCGACCGAAACATCCCCGGGCACCGAGAGCCCCTCACGCTTCAGCGCGCCGATGACGCCGAGCGCCAGAAGGTCGTTGGAGGCGATGATCGCCGTCGGAGAAGGCGAGGCCATCGCGACACCGAGATCGAGCTGGTCATAGCCGCCGACGAAGGGGATCTGCATGGCATCGCGCGGTGTCAGCCCATTCTCGGCCATGGCGTCGAGATAACCCTGGTAGCGAAGGCGCGCGCGGTCGGAGGCGGCGAAATTGCCGGAGAGAAACAGAATGCGGCGATGGCCCATGCCGATCAGGAAGGTCGCGATCTCGCGGCCCGCGCCGCGATTGTCGGCGGTGACGGCCGCCGGAAACTGCGCCGTCGGCAGGTTGTTGAGCAGCACGGTCGGCGGCAGCCTGGCAAGCAGCGCCTCGCTGGTCGACGGATCGCAGACGGTGAGGATCAGCCCGGTCGGCCGGTCGTTCAGCAGTGCTGCGACGGCATCGGCCTCGCGCGCCGGGTCGTAATTCGACTGGGCGATCAACACGCCGTGGCCGGCAACCAGCATGCGGTTCTGGATGCTCGACAGCGACGAGGCAAAGACCGGATTGGTGATGCTCGGAATCAGCACGCCGACCACCGGCCTGCGCCCAATCCGCCCGACGGACAGGCCGGCCGGGCGGTAGCCGAGTTCCGCCGCGGCGCGGCGCACCTTGCGCACCATCAGGTCGCTGGCCGGTCCGTTGCGGTTGAGTACCCGGCTTGCCGTCGCCAGCGAGCATCCCGCCCTGAACGCGACCTGCTCCAATGTCGCCATCGAAAACGCCTCCTGGTGACAGATAAGGCGCAATCCCTTAGGAGACTTCGATGACATTGGTCTGACACAGGCGGCTAATTCGAGTTTTCACTTCTTATCCAATCACACACATGGAAGTTGAAGCGAAATGCAACCTGTGGAATAGTCAGATCAACGCTTCCCATCTCTTAATGCTTATCTCCTGGACAAGAATGTCTCACAAAATGGAATGCGCCGCCGCCTGGCGGTTTCTCGCGACCGTCTCCCTTGTCGCAAACTTCGCCTCGCCGGCCTATGCGGACACCCTGTCCGCGTCCTGGCCACAGACGCAAAGCGATCTCCAGGCCGATTCCGACGTCCATTTCGGCACGCTCGCCAACGGTATGCGGTTTGCGATCATGCGCAATGCCACACCGCCCGGACAGGCCGCAATCCGCTTTCGCATTGGCGCCGGCTCGCTTGAGGAAAACGACAACCAGCAGGGCCTTGCGCATGTTCTGGAGCACATGGCTTTCAAGGGTTCGACGCATGTCGCCGAAGGGGAGATCATCCGTATCCTGCAGCGCAAGGGCTTGGCCTTTGGACCGGACACCAACGCCCATACCTCTTATGATGAGACTGTCTATGCGCTCGATCTTCCCGAGGTCGATGCCGACACGGTTTCAACGGGCCTGATGCTGATGCGAGAGACGGCAAGCGAGCTGACCCTCGATGCCGGCGCCTTTGATCGCGAGCGCGGCGTCATCCTGTCGGAGGAACGGCTGCGCGATACGCCGCAGTATCGCGCCGGGCTCGGAATCATGAATTCGTTGCTCGCTGGCCAGCGCGCGACCATGCGCGCGCCGATCGGCAAAGCCGACATTATCAGCAATGCGCCGGTGGACCTCGTTCGCGATTATTACCGGGCCAACTACCGGCCGGATCGGGCAACGCTGATGGTGGTGGGCGATATCGACCCCGCCGCCATGGAAATCGAAATCCGGCAGCGCTTCGGCGACTGGAAGGGCGTGGGTCCGACGCCTGCTAAACCGGATCTCGGCACACTGGAGACGAAAGGCGAAAGCACCGGCGTCCTCGTCGTTCCCGGCGGCATGACTAGCGTACAGATCGCCTGGACGCGTCCTTACGACGCCACGGCGGACACCTTCGCCAAGCGCCGCACCGAGCTTGTCGAAGATCTCGGCCTGATGGTGCTCAAACGTCGGGTGAGCACCATCGCCAGCAAGGCGGATGCCCCTTTCATCAGCGCGGGCGTCGGCTCCCAGGATCTCCTCGATTCCGCGCATGTCGTGCTGATCTCGGCAAATTCCGAGCCGGACAAATGGCAGGCAGCCCTCACGGCCATTGACCAGGAACAGCGTCGCATCGAAGAGTTCGGCGTTGCGCAGGCTGAGATCGATCGCGAAATCCTCGAATATCGCTCGGCCCTCCAGGCTGCCGTGGCCGGAGCCGAGACGCGCACGACCACCGACATTGCTTCCACACTGGCCAGCAGCGTCGATGATAATCAGGTCTTCACGTCGCCTGCCCAGGATCTCTCGCTGTTCGAAACGATGACGAACGGCGTCACGGCGGCCGAGGTCAATCAGGCCCTGCAACTTGCTTTCACAGGCAACGGTCCGCAGGTCGTGCTGCAGACAGCCCAATCACCGCAGGCCGGCGCCGATGCGGTACGCCAAGCCTATGACGCTTCAAAGGCTATTGCCGTCTCGGCGCCAGCCAGTGTCGCTGACGTCGCCTGGCCCTACACCCATTTCGGCGAACCCGGGGCTGTGGTCGAACGCCGCGCCGTCGATGATCTCGGCTTGACCATGGTGCGCTTTTCCAATGGCGTACGGCTTACCGTCAAGCCGACCAAGCTGCGCGCCAACGAAGTGCTGGTGCGCGAAGATATCGGCCGCGGCCGACTGGATCTACCGCACGACCGTCCCGCCCCGATCTGGGCATCCCCGGCCGTCGCGCTGTCCGGCGTGAGGGCCATGGATTACCAGGATGTACAGAAAGCGCTGACGGCCAACATCGTCGGCATCGACTTCTCGGTCGGCGACAGCTCCTTCCAGTTCGACGGTCGTACACGGACTGAAGATCTTGTGACGCAATTGCAGCTGATGACGGCATATACCTCTGATCCCGCGTACCGCCCCGAGGCGTTCAAGCGTGTGCAGCAGGCCTATTTGAGCGGCCTCGATCAGTATCAGGCGACCCCCGGCGGCGTCGTCAGCCGTGATTTCGCAGGTCTCGTGCATTCCGGCGATCCGCGCTGGACCTTCCCCGATCGCGCTGAGTTGTCCGCCGCCAAGCCAGGCGATTTCGAGGCGGTGTTCCGGCCTATGGTTTCCAGCGGCCCGATCGATATCACCATCGTCGGCGACGTTACGGTGGTCGACGCAATCCGGCTGACAGCTGAAACCTTCGGAGCTTTGCCGCCGCGCCCGGAGGCGGGGCCGAGCAATGCTCGGGGCGACGTGCGGTTTCCGGCGGCGAACGAGAAACCCGTTTTGCTGACCCATAGCGGCAGGGCAGACAACGCCGCCGCCGCCGTAGGGGCTCCGATCGGCGATTTGCTCTCCGATCTGCCGCGGTCCTTCACCGCCAATATTGCCACCCAGATTTTCCAAAACAGGCTGATCGACCGGTTTCGTATTACAGAAGGCGCAAGCTACGCCGTGGAGGGCGACGCTAATCTGTCAAGGGAAGTCCCCGGCTATGGCTACGCATTTTTCTATGTCGAGACGGCCCCGGCAAAGATTGCGCGCTTCTATGCTCTTGTCGACGAGATCGCCAACGACCTGCGGGCGCATGATGTCTCTCCGGACGAGTTCGCGCGTGCACGGGAACCCATTATCGAGACACTGAAGCATCAGCGGCAGAGCAACGAATATTGGATCGAATATCTGCGCGGCGCTCAGACGGATGCGCGTCGTTTAGATCGGATACGCGACAATCTCAGCGGCTACGACAAGGTCACCGCCGGCGATATCCGCGAATTTGCCAAGACCTATTTCAGCCCGGAAAAATTCTGGAAATTCGAAGTGCTGCCGGCTGCGGTCCGATAGGCGCTTCGAAGCCCCGCCGGCGCATCTCGTCTCGGATGGGACCGGATCCCGGCGCGAGACATCGTCCCGCGCAGCCGTGCGGAAAAGAGGTGCGTCGTGCACTCGCTCATGAGCGGCGTTTGACCACGCGCATATTCATCTCCGCGCGAAGCGTAAAGCCGAGCGCGAGATAGAGGGAAATGGCGGATGTGTTTGCCGCATAGGTATGCAGATAGGCGGTATCGCCGTTGGATGCGATTTCGCCGGCAACGAAGCGGAAGAGCAGGGTGCCGAGACCGCGCCCCTGGAAATCGGGATGGGTGCAGAGCCCGCTGAGCTCGATGAAACCGGTCTGCCGCATCCGCTGCCCAGCCATCGCCACCAGCTGCCCGTCGCTTCTGATGCCCCAGAAGCTCCCCACGCACTGGGCGCGCAGAGTGAATGGCCCGGGTTTGGTCAGTGTCGCCAAAGCCAGCATGTCGGCGGCGTCGGCCTCCGTCAGCATCTCGATGCGGGAATCCGAAATTTTCGCATTCGGCTGCTCGGCAATCATCTGGACCAACGGTGCCTCCGTGGCGATGGCAAGGCCCGCTGGAATGGCGATCGGCCCGGCTTCGACGAGGATCATGCTCTCCTCCTGCGAAGGCAGGTTCTCGAGGGCGTCGAGGCTTTCGGGCCTATCGTCAGCGGAGGCGGCGAAGGAGACGATCGATGGTGGGTATCGCCGCGCGTTTTCGTTCCCCTCCGCAAGGCCGGCATGCGCCGTCTTAAGCGCGGTCCAGATCGGCCGGTCGAGGATATGGGTCATGCTTCTTCCTCCTTGCCGGGCTTGCGGCGCGCAAGCGGCACCGCCGCAAGCCCGTCCTCGATGGCTGCGAGCTGTTGGAGAATAGGCCCTTCGAGATCGCCGCAAAGATCCGCAACGGCGGCCGCGATGCGCGGCCAGATGACCGTCTTCGAATGATCGACGAGGTCCTGTCCCCTGGCGGTCAGCGAGACCAGTCGGCGGCGCTGATCGTCCGCGGCCGGCTGCATATCGACAAAGTCGAGTTCGAGAAGCTGGCCGATGGTACGCGTTGCACCGGGCTGGGTAATTCCTACTGCCTGGGCAAGCTCGCCGATCGTCAGCGGTCCGGCCCTGTCGATTGCCGCAAGAAAGGGATACTGACCCGCCTGGATGCCGAGACCGGCCTCGTCGATGACCTGCTGCGTATCGGCCTGCAGCCTCTCTCCAATACGCCGCAACCGGCTGCCCATGCACAGAAAGCCGAGCGTTCGGACCACATCCTCGACCATGCCGCCTCTCCATTTACAGTACAGGTTATATAACAGGTTATATAATTGATCAAATCGGAAATTTGGGGGCATGTGAGGCTAACTGCGAGAGCAGCAGAAGGAAAACGCCCTGGCGTGACCCGCCGCATATCGACTTCAGGCGCCACGGTCGCCGCACGGCTTGAGGATCGCCGGCCTATATCGCGATGGGCCGCGCCGCCCGCCAGACCAGGGGAACCAGCACCAGGGCGGCGGCCGGAAGCACGATCCAGTTGATCGTCTCCCAGCCGGAACTGTGGAGAAGCGATCCGGCCGAGAAGGACGCGCAGGCGACTGTACCAAAGACAAGGAAGTCGTTTGCACCCTGCACCTTGCTGCGTTCCGCCGGCGTATGGCAGTCGGCCACCATGGCGGTTGCGCCGATGAAGCCGAAGTTCCAGCCGATCCCGAGCAGAACCAGCGAGAGCCAGAAGTGGGCGATGTCGAAGCCGGAGAGCGCGACGGCCGCCGAGCAGCCGATGAGGAGGAGACCGACGGCTGCGATCCGTTCCTTGCCGAAGCGCACTATCAGGCGGCCGGTAACGAAACTCGGGGCATACATGGCGAGAATGTGCCATTGGATCCCCAGTGCCGCCTGGTCGATCGAGTGACCATGCCCGACCATCGCGATCGGTGACGCGGTCATCACGAAGGTCATCAAGCCATACGAAACGACACCGGTTGCGATGGCGAGGAGATAGCGCGGCGAGGTCAAAATCTGGACAAGCGGCCGTTCCGGGGCGCTTTCCGGTGCATGAGCCGCCCGCGGCGTCGATGTGCGAAGAAAGAGCAGCACCGGAAACGCCAAGGCGGCAAGGGCGGCCTGGCTGAGGAAGCTCCCGGCAAAGGGTGTTCCCGGAAGGGCGTCGCGCGTCCAGATGACGAGCTGCGGCCCGATGATCGCGGAGACCAGGCCGCCGACCATGACCCGGGCGATCGCTTTATGGCTCTGCGACCCGGTGGCGTTGTCGGTCGCGGCGAACCGGTAGCTCTGAACATAGGAGGAGTAGAAACCTGCAAGACAGGTGCCGAGACAGAAGACCAGGAAGCTGGAGAGCACGATCCCCAGTGCAGCGATCAGACCGGAGATCATGCCGATCGCCGAGCCCAGCAGATAGCCGGGCTTGCGTCCGAAGCGACGCATCACCCAGGCGGCGGGGAGCGTCCCGAGTGCCAGCCCAAGGCTGAGAAGACTGACGGGAAGGGTAACGAGATCGGGATCCGCTGACAAATGCTGTCCGACCAGACCGCCGAGCGAGACGATGATCGGGGCATTGGCGCCACCGAAGGCCTGCGCAATGGTAAGGACCCAGGAGTTGCGCTTCGCGACTGCCGGGTCGGCCGAGGCTTGATGTATGATGTTCATCTGGAATCCATCTTCGACAGAATGTCGGCGACTGCTCGACCCGCAGCGGTAACTGCGCCGGCAAGGTAACCAGGTTCGGAGGGGCTTGTCTCGCTCTCTGCCAGGATGAGGTGGTCCTTCCACAGGCCAGACACCCATTGCGGCTTCCGGGAAGCGGATGCCCGCCGCCGGCGCACAGCGGCGGTGATCCAGGCCGCAGTCGCGGCGAGGAGCGTCGCCCTCGTGCGCAAGGCGCTCGTGGCGCAGGAACTCGACAGCGGCAGGCTGGTCCATCTGTTGCCGGATATCCGCTGGCCGGTGAAGTGGGCGTATTACATCGTCGCCTCGCCAAAGGCGTTGCGTCGATACCAGGTTGCAGCGTTTCACGACTGGCTAGCCTCACGCCCGATGTAACGCCGAGGAGTAATCCCCGAACGCAAGACTGATCGCTTCAAACAGCCATATTCGAGGCTGCCGACATCACTTCCCGAGGGGCGGGACCGCCGAACATATGGCGACCACCCTCTTCGACTTCCGTGAAACACCAGCGCACGACGCCATCCCGATCGAGCAGGAATTCGCCGACAAGCTGGCCATAGCCGGTAGCGATCATCTGCGTGTCATCCTCAGTGAATTCGTAACCATCCGCCTTGTCGAGATAGTCCACCGCCGCCATCACGTCCATGGGCTCCGGGAGCTCGCCCGGCATGTCGATACGCATCGAGGTCACCGTGCTCATGCTGAGCTTGTGCGGCCAGTCATTCTCGGCTTCGGTGAACTGGACATTTGGCAGGCCGAACGCCCTGTGCGACATCCGCTCAGGGTCGGAGGCCGCCAGCAGGTTGGGAAGCGGGTGGTAGCGGAAATAGAGGCGGGCACGGTCGATCGGCGTATTCACCACAGTCAGGCTGTCGATACCTTTTTCCTGCAATGCACCGGTGAGTTCGGCCATGGCGGCGATCTGCCGGCGGCAGAAGGGGCAATGCAGTCCGCGGAACAGCCCGACAAGCACCGGCTTTTGACCGCGAAAATCGTCGATGGCGATCTTGCCCTGGCGGGTGATCGCATCCAGCACCACGTTCGGCGCGCGATCTCCAGGCTGCAATGGTCTTTCCGAGTGGTTCTCCTGCATGTTTAATTCCTCCCTTTATCTGTCTGAATCAGTTCGACTAACCGATCTCCAGTCGTGGTACGAAGAGGAGGATCAGTCGAGGAACGGCAAGACGACAAGTGTGCCTGGATCGAGGTTGTGGCGAATGCACACATCCTGTGCCAGCGTGAAATACCGCTCCGCCTCGTCCATGTCGTCATGCTCGAGGCTCAGTGTCGCCAAGCCATCATAGCACGGAAAGAGCAGTTGCGGCTCGTCAATTTCCTTCGCAACCTCAAGGGCTTCCTCGTAATACTTACGAGCTAGCTTCGGCTCCCCGTGGCACTGATGAATCTGCCCGAGGACGATCAGCGGCACGGAGAGATGATCGCGCTGATCGAGAGCCCGGTCGATTTCGACGGCCTTCTCCGCCGACGGAACACCCTCGGCGGCGCAGCGATCGGTAAAGGTACAGCAGGAAACGGCGAGATTGGCGAGAAGCCGCGCCTGGAAGCCGAGATCGCCGATACGGGTGGCGACCTCCAGTCCGCGCCGGCAGATCCTGATGGCGTTGGCCGGGTCGACGATAGTGTAGAGAACGCCGAGATTGGAATAGGCGCGGCACGCTGCACTTTGCAAATCGGCCTTTTCGGCGACCGCAAGGCTGCGCTCCACTTCCTGCACGGCATCGCGGCGGCGTCCAAGGCGCGCCAGAGCCACACCCTTGGTGTTCAGCGCCTCCGCCATCGCGCGCGCCGCCTCCCGCCCGGCCTCGGTCGTTCCGTCGACCGGCAGCGTCTGCAGGCATTGCAGCGCCTGCGTCGCCCACTCGGCGGCGGCAGCTTGATCGCCCATGCGGAAGGCGAGATGGCCGCGCTCCTGCAGCAGATGCGCGTGCTCGACCGGCGCATCGATCGTCGCGATCATCGCTTCGGCCGCGGCGCAATGGGTCTCCGCCTGGTCGCGGCGCCCCGCATCAAGATGTAGACGGCCAATCTTTCGCAATATCCTCGCTGCAGCTATCCGGTCGTCTTTGGCGCGGTGGATCGCCAGCGCGCTATGATAATGGTTCAAGGCATCGTCGCGCCGGCCCGCAGGACCACAAAGATCGGCAAGACGCTCCAGCAGCGCCAATTGCTCCGGCGTCACCTCCGGCTCGTTGGCAAAGGCCGCAAGCGCCTGACGGTAAAGGCGCATCGCATCGTCATTGGCATAGGTTTTGCGCGCCAGATCGCCCGCCGCCATCAGATACCCGGCTCCCTTGGCCTTTTCGGTCGTCAGGCTGAAGTGATGGCCGAGCTGCGCCAGATGCTCCGGCCGATCGGGCGCCGCGCCATATTGGTGTTCCAGAACCCGGCCGATCCGAAGATGAAGCTCCATGCGCCGTTGCAACAGGAGATTATGGTAGATGACGTCGTGCATCAGCGTCTGGCTGAAACGATAGCCCGGCAACCCGCCGGCATCGGGACCGCGCAATTCTTCGATGATATTGGCATCGCAGAGAAAATCCAACGCGGCATCGATCGCGCCGGGGTCGGTCGCCACGGTGCGGAGGAGGGCGGTATCGAACTTCGGGCCGACCACCGCCGCCTCCTGCGCCAACCGTCTTATCTCTTGCGGCAGACGATCGACGCGAGCAAGCAACAGCGCTTGCAGATTGACGGGTATATCGACATCCGTATCGTCGGCCGCGAAATGCCAGCGCTGACCGTCATTGTGCAACGTGCCCATGTCGATCAGCACCCTAAGGATTTCTTCGATGAAAAGCGGATTGCCGCCGGCGCGGTCGAGGATCCGCTTTCGCATCGTCACCGGCAACTTGCCATGACCCTCGCCGAAAAAGGCAGCAAGCAGCTTCTGCCCCTCGGCTGCAAAGAGCGGTTCAAGACGCTGCACGGTGACGTTGACGCGATTGGAGTTCAGCGGATCGGTCTGCGATGTCGGCCGGTAGATCGCAAGCAGCATCAGCCGGCTGCGCTCCAGCCGATCCATCATGAAGCGGAGCACTTCCAGCGAGGCAACGTCCGCCCAGTGCAGATCCTCGATGACAAGCAGCAAGGGACCTTGCGCCAACCGCCGCTCGAAGACGGTGCGCACCGCATAGAAGATCTGTCGTCGCAACTGTTCCGGCTCGATGTGCCGTAACGCCCCGTCGGGATCGCCGAGACCGAGGACATGCAGAAAGAGCGGCAAAAGTCCCTCGACGTCCTCCTGCGTGAGATCGAGCGCGCGGAAACCTGTCGTCAGCAGTTGCCGTGTCCTGTCGAGATCATCCCGCTCGCCGATGCCATAAGCGCTGCGCACAACCGCGGCGAGGGTGCCATAGGATTGCTCGCCGAGGGGAGAGCAGGTGGCTCTGCGTATGGCAAGGCCCTGGAATCGGGCCGCATTGGCGGCGGTCCCGACGAACTCGTCGACCAGCCGCGACTTGCCGATACCGGCCTCGCCGATCAAGCGGACGAGCTGCGCCGCACCGCCGCAGGCAAGATCGAGGCATGTCAGCAACCGCGACAACTCCGTATCCCGTCCGATCATCGGCGCCTGAAGGCCGAAACTTTCGAGCCCGCGCGCCGTATGCGGCGCTTCCAGCAGCCCGGTCAGCCGATGGACGAGGACGTTTCCGCTTTTGCCGCGCAGGGTCTGTGCGCCCAGACTGTCGAAGGCAAAGGCATGGCGGGTGAGCCGATAGGTCAATGGCCCGACCAGGATATCGTTTTCGCCGGCCATCGATTGCAGGCGCTGGGCGGTGTTCACCGTGTCGCCGGTTACGGAATAGGATTTTGTGCTGACTGCGCCGAAGCCGCCGGTGACAACAGGTCCGCTATTGATGCCGATATGCAGACGCAGCGGCACGCCGGCGCGTGAGCGCCAGCGCGCGCCGACTGCAGTCGCCCGACCGATCATATCGAGTGCGGCCCCGAGCGCCCGAACCGGATCGTCCTCATGTGCGACCGGCGCGCCGAACAGCGCCAGCAGCGCATCGCCGACGAACTTGTCGACGAAGCCGCCATAGGCCTCGACCGCCTGGGTCATCTCTTCGAACAATTCGTTCTGCAGCAGCCGCATGATTTCAGGATCGATCTGCTCGCTCAGCGTCGTGAAACCGCAGAGATCGGCAAAGAGCACGGTCACCGGCCGCCGGTCGGCGTCGCCATCGGATTTGGACGGCACCACCTCGATGCTTGGCTTCGGCGCAGGCTGGGCTTTGCCTGAGATCGACGCGCCACATTTGGGGCAAAAGGCAAAATCGGGCTGACAGGGATTGCCGCAAGCGGCGCAGGAAAGAGGCTGCCTTGCGCCGCATCGCGGACAGAAGGCAAAACCGCTTTGAACATCGAAACCGCAGCCGGCGCACTCCATCGCAGGCATCTCACGAAAACCGATATGTGACGGCTAGGTCAGCCGCAACCACGGGCTCTTAAAACAGAGGATCAGCATGAACCTGCTGCCCCGTGCCGGCAAGCACTAAACAGCCGGGGGAACGCCGATTGCCGTTGAATACATGGCGCTCTTGAGATCCGCGCCGAATGTCGGATGACGTCATCTCGTCCCTGCAAGAAACTGCCGAAATCTTTCGGATTTCGGATTGGTAAAAAGTTCGTCAGGTTCGCCCGCTTCTTCGACGACACCCTTGTGAAGAAATACCACTTTACTGGAAACGTCTCGCGCGAACCCCATCTCATGCGTTACAACCAGCATGGTCCGACCTTCCTCAGCAAGAGAGCGCATCACCTTGAGCACTTCTCCGACGAGTTCGGGATCAAGCGCAGAGGTCGGCTCGTCAAACAGCATGACCCTGGGCCGCTGCGCGAGTGCGCGAGCGATCGCAGCCCGTTGCTGCTGCCCGCCAGACAAGTGCGCGGGATAGAAATTTCGCTTGTCGACGATGCCGACCCGTTCGAGCAGAGCTTCAGCCTCGGCGATGCATTCGGCGCGGTTGCGTTTCTGCACGTGCACCGGCGCTTCGATCACATTCTCCAGGATGGTCATATGAGACCAAAGGTTGAAGCTCTGAAACACCATGCCGATGTGTTCGCGCATCCGATCGACTTGCCTGCGGTCAGCGGGCTCCGTTCTATGCCCCGCTTTCTTCAGAGCATACATCTCACCGCCGATGCGAATTTCTCCGCTGTCGGGGACTTCGAGCATATTGAGGCACCTGAGCATCGTCGATTTTCCGGAGCCGGATGAACCGAGAATGGAAATCACATCTCCCTCATGTGCTTCCAGGGAGACCCCCTTCAAGACTTCCAGTGGGCCAAAGCATTTCCGAAGATCCTTGACCGAAACGGCAGCGCTTTTATCATTGTTGTCGCTTGCCAAAACTGTTCCCCTGTCAGACATGCACACTCCCGTTTAAGATTGCAGCCGCATGCGCATGTGAGGCGAAAGCCAAAATTCGACCACCATGAGCATGCGCGTAACGACGAAAATGATCGCAAGGTAGATCGCGCCTGCGACGATGAAGATCTCGAAAGCGCGGAAGCTGTCGGCGATCAATTTTCCAGCCAGGCCGGTGACTTCCATGATCGTGATGACAGACGCGAGTGCCGTTGCTTTGAGCATCAGGATGATCTCGTTGCCATAAGCTGGCAGCGCATGCCTGATGGCAATCGGCAGGATGATGCGTCTGAACAAAAGAACGCCCGACATGCCGCAAGCGCGTGCCGCCTCGATCTCCTGGATGGAGACGGCCTGCAGGCCGCCACGGAAAATTTCGCTGCAGTAGGCCGCGGTGTTCAGAGTGAGCGCTAGCACCGCACACCAGTAGGGTTCGCGAAAGAACCCCCAGACGCCAAGATCCTGTAGCTCATGCCGGAATTGGCCAAGTCCATAGTAGATCAGGAACATTTGGACGAGCAGGGGCGAACCCCTGAATATGAAGACATAAGCGCCGGTTAAGGTTCGACCCATCGCACCGCCGGTCACGGCCAGCAGCGAAATCGCAAGCGCCAAGGCGCTTCCTGCGAGGATGGATGTAATTGCAAGCTCAAGGGTTAGCGGCAAACCGCCCAGAAGCGTGAGAAACGTTTCCCACAGAAAGCCCGTATCCATCACAACGCCCCCCTTATGCCCTGGGTCGTTCGAGCTTCCATGCGTCGGAACAGGATTGAAGAGAACCAAGTGATGACGAGATAGAGGACAACGGCCATCAGGTAGAACTCGAAGGGCCGGCGGGTAGAGCCGGCCGCGATTTGCGATTGGCGCAGGAGTTCGACCAGACCTGTGACAGAGACCAATGCGGATTCCTTCAGCACGAGTTGCCACGTATTTCCGAGACCCGGAATGGCGTAACGAAGGACGAGTGGAGCAACGATGCGCCTGAATTTAGGCCATGGCCGCATACCGACGGCGCTGGCGGCTTCGATTTCACCGCGTGCAACCGATCTGTAGGCTCCGCGAAAAACCTCAGCCTGATAGGCGGCCGAAACCACGCCAAGCGCCAGGGTTCCGGTTAGAAATGCCGGCATTCCGATGAATCCTTGATAGCCGAACAGACCCCCCACGGATCCGAGGAATGCACTGCCGCCAAAATAGAAGAGATAGATGACCAGAAGGTCCGGCACACCGCGCAGAATGGTCGTGTAACCGTCGGCGAGCCATCGGATGGCCATGTGACGGGATAGCTGCATGAAGGTGATAATCGTGCCGATTACCGTTCCAGCGAGAAAACCGCAGACGGATACACCGATTGTCATGGCGGCTGCGGTCAGAAGGAGCCAACCCCAACCCGTTTGCCCGAAGCCAACCAGAGCCAGGTAACTGTCGATAGGTGCCATGCGTGGACCTCTTGGTGAAGGATCGGGTTTCAGTCAGTCGGCCGCTCGCCGATGCGCCCAGATGCGCTGGAGCTTCGACATGTTTTTCAGCGAGCTTTGAACATGGGCGCGGGCTGCGTTTGCGGCGGCTTCCCTGTCGCGTGCACAGATGGCGTCTGCGATTGCCCGGTGCTCGTCGAGATCCGTGTGCTCCAGATCGACCCAAAGGACTTCGAGCCAAAGGGCCAGGCGAAGCTGCTGGTAAACTTGATCCGTCGCCCTTACGAGCGCCTCGTTGCGAGTCGATTCCACGATGACGCGATGGATGTATAGTCCAAGATCGAGGTTGCGGGCCGCGTCGGACGGCGTCTTGTTGGTCGTCTCCTTGAGTTCCACCATCTGGGCAATGACACCCCGAAGCCGATCGAGGTCTTCCTCGGTCGCCACCTCGCAGGCGAGTTGGGCGGCGCAAACATCGAGCGCTTCACGAACGACCAGCAAATTGCAGAACTTGGTGACATCAAGATCGGTCACCGTATAGCCAAAATTACGCTGCCCGACGATGAGCCCTTCCTCTTCAAGCTTCATCAGCGCTTCACGCAACGGCGTTCGGCTGACGCCGAAGCGCTTGGCCAGTGAAATTTCTGAAAGGCGCTCCGAGGGGCGGAGCTGGCCGCTCAGGATCAGGTCCTTCAATTGCGAATATGTGCTTTCACGCAATGATCCTCGCTGTTCCGTTTTGGTCGATGCCAAGCAATTCCCCTTCCATCTCTGGTCCATTCACCGGTCCGGCGAACGCCATCATAACTTTTTCCCTCTTGCTCGATCAAGAAGAATACGATTATGTATACAATGTTGACTACAACACGCAATGGTTCTAATCGGCTTTTTGAACGCGGCTTGAGATTTGGTTCAGAACATGGAGGCGCAATGCCGGAGATTCTCAATCTGGACGACCTGCGGAAGCGCTATTCCAACGCTTCAGGCGGTGAGATGTTCGATCCGGAGTTTCGAAAGGTCGCCGAATTGGTCTTTGGCGAGGGGGATAGTCGCCAGGCGCCCTATAGCGGCGTTCCGACATTGCTGAAGGCCCCGTATCGTCCAGACGCCGCACCCGATTTTGCGGGTATGGACATTGCGCTTTTCGGAATACCGATGGATCTCGGGGTGACGAACCGATCGGGTGCGCGGTTCGGGCCGAGAGCCGTCCGCAATGTCGATCGGGTTGGGCCTTATGATCATGTTTTGCGGGCCGTCCCGGCGGCGCATGCACGCATTGCCGATATCGGCGATGTCCCATTCAAAAGCCGCTTTGATCTTGCTGCCTCTCATGACGATATCGAAGGATTTGTCCGCAGGTTGGTAGAGGCAGACGTTGTGCCGCTTGCAGTCGGCGGCGACCACTCGGTCGGCCTTCCCATTCTCAAGGCCGTTGGCAGGGATCGACCTGTGGGGATGATCCACATTGACGCCCATTGTGACACCGGTGGTTCATTTGAGGGGTGCAAGTTCCATCATGGCGGACCGTTCCGCCAAGCGGTACTGGATGGTGTGCTTGATCCCAGGCGGACTGTCCAGATCGGAATTCGAGGGAATTCCGAGTATCTCTGGGAATTTTCCTATGCGTCCGGCATGACCGTCATACATGCCGAAGACGTTGGCGATCTCGGCATAAAGGCCGTAATCGCAAAAGCGAGAGAGATCGTCGGATCAGGTCCAACCTACGTCAGCTTCGACGTCGACTCTCTGGATCCGGCATTTGCGCCTGGCACGGGAACACCCGAGGTCGGTGGACTGACCTCCGCGCAGGCCCTTGGCATTTTGCGCGGTCTTATAGGGTTGGACATCGTCGGCGGCGACGTCGTCGAGATCGCTCCGCAATACGACCCAACGTCGAACACGGCGCAAATTGCCGCTCAGGTTCTATTCGAACTCCTCTGCCTTGCGGCCGAGGCAATCAAGGTTCGCGCGTCCTAGCAATCGGCTGGATGTCGCGAAGTCTGCAACCGCCTTGCTTGGGAAAAGGGCAGGGCGCAAAAAGGGGAATAAAGACATGCAACTATCAAAGCTTTTGTTGACGTCCGCTCTGCTCGGCGTCATGTCGGCCGGCGCTGCCACCGCGCAGACAAAACCAACCGAGATCACCATTGCGACCGAGGGCGCATACGAGCCCTGGAATTTTACCGGTCCTGACGGCAAGCTCGCGGGGTTTGAGATCGATCTCGCCAATGACCTTTGCGCCCGCATGAAGATCAAATGCACCATCGTGGCCCAGGACTGGGACGGGCTGATTCCGTCGCTCAATGCCAAGAAGTTCGACGCCATCATGGCCTCGATGATCGTTACCGAAAAGCGTCTGGCGGTCATCTCGTTCAGCAAGCCCTACGCCCCGACCGCCGCCGCATTCATGGTCGATAAAACCGGTCCTCTGGCAGATCTGCCGGGGACGGGGACGACGGTCGACCTTGCCGCAGACAAGGCGAAGGTCGAGCAGGAATTGCAGCCGCTTCGAGACGCCCTCAAAGGCAAGGCCGTGGGCGCCCAGGTTTCAACGGCGAACGCAGCTTTTCTCGACGCCTATTTCAAGGGCGTTGTCGATCCAAGAGAATACAAGACCGTCGAGCAACATGACCTGGACCTCCAGGCCGGTCGCATCGACGCCGTGGTTGCCCAGAAAACGTCATTGACTGCAACCCTCGGAAAGGACGACTTCAAAGATTACAAGATCGCCGGCCCGACCTTCAAAGGCGGAGTCTTCGGACAGGGGATCGCGGCGGGTATCCGCAAGGACGATACAGTCTTGAAGTCGATGTTCGACGCTGCGATCGACGCGGCGGAAGCGGACGGCACGATCAACAAGCTTGCGCAGAAGTGGATCAAGACATCTCTTGATTGATTAAGCGGTCAAGCTCCCATTCCGGCAGCGATTGGCGGCCGGTGCACCGAGAGGTCGCACCGGCCGCCGGGCGAAGCTTTGCCAAACGTCGCCGTCGAAACACACCTACATCTGGAGAACCATTGTGACCATCCTTCTCAACTCCGTTGAATCCCGCGACGCCGCGTTTGTTCTTCATCCCTATACCAACGCCTCGCAACATCTGAAGGACGGCCCGCTGGTGATCGCCAGGGGTGAGGGGATCCACATCTTCGACAACGAAGGCAATAAGTACATCGAAGGTCTTGGGGGGCTGTTTTGTGCGTCGCTGGGCTTTAGCGAACAACGTCTGGTCGACGCGGCAACCCGCCAAATGAAAGAATTGCCGTTCTATCACAGCTTCGGCGGCAAAACGCATGAGACCGCCGTCGAGCTTGCCGAACGGCTCATTCAGCTTTCACCGGTGCCGATGTCGAAAGTGTTCTTTGCCAATTCGGGTTCCGAGGCCAACGACACGGCCATGAAGCTTGTTTGGTATTATCACAATGCGATAGGCATGCCGGAAAAGAAGAAGATCATCTCACGCATGCGGGCTTACCACGGTGTCACCATCGCTTCGGCGAGCCTGACCGGACTCCCGAACAACCACCGCGATTTCGATCTGCCGATCGATCGGGTACTGCACACGGATTGCCCGGAGTTTTATCGCTACGGCCGCCCGGGCGAAACGGAGGAAGAATTCGCGACGCGCTGTGCCAACGCGCTTGAACAGATGATCCTTGCCGAGGGACCGGAAACCATCGGCGCATTCTTCGCCGAGCCATTGATGGCTTCCGGCGGCTGCATCGTTCCGCCGCCAACCTATTACGAGAAGATCCAGGCGATCCTCAAAAAATACGACGTGCTGCTGATCGCCGATGAAGTCATCTGTGGCTTTGGCAGGCTGGGCACGATGTTCGGGTCCGAAAGCTTCGGGCTTCAGCCGGATATGATCGTCATGGCAAAGCAGCTTTCGGCGGCCTATCAGCCGATATCCGCACTGATGATCAACGAAAAGATCCATTCCGCAGTCGTTGCCGAGAGCGAGAAAATCGGAACATTCGGCCATGGTTTCACCTATAGCGGCCATCCCGTTGCGACTGCGGTGGCCCTGGAAACCTTGAAAATCTACGAGGAACGCGACATCGTTGGCCATGTCCGGAACATCGCCCCGCTGTTCCAGCGGCGGTTGAACGAACTTCGCGACCATCCGCTCGTCGGCAACGCCCGCGGTCGCGGCCTCATCGGGACCCTCGAACTGGTTCGCAACAAGGAAACGAAAGAACAGTTCAAGCCAACGGACGGCATCGCCATTCACGCAGGCAAACAGGCCCAGGTCCATGGCGTCATCACGCGTGCCCTTGGCGACAATTATTCACTTTGCCCGCCGCTTATCATCACTGAAGCACAGATCAACGACTTGTTCGACCGCTCCACTCGGGCGTTAGATGACACGTACACCTGGGCGAGGGCGACCGGCCTCTATTGAGTGAAGGAACCGACGATATGCGAAACTTCGAATTGCCTGGACGATCGATGGCTGTCGGCCGCAGCGGAATGGCGGCAACATCCCACCCGATTGCGACCTTGACCGCCATCGACATACTCAAAGCCGGCGGCAAGGCGATAGACGCTGCCGTGGGTGCCTGCGCCGTGCAATGCGTCGTCGAGGCTGGTTCCACCGGCATAGGCGGCGATTGCTTTGCGTTGCTGTCATCAAACGGAAATGATGATGTCGTTGCCTATAATGGCTCGGGACGCACACCGGCGGTGGCGCATTTCGACTGGTTTCGGGAAAACGGGATCGCTTCGATCGAGCGATCGTCGCCGCATGCAGTGACGGTTCCTGGTGCGGTGGACGCGTGGACGCGTCTCGTTGCCGATCATGGAAGAATGTCGCTGTCAGAAATCCTTGCACCCGCAATTGCACTGGCTCGCGACGGTTATGCAATCACACCGCGGGTCGCCGCCGACCTCTCGAAGCAAACTGATTTGCTACTGCGCGATCCTTCGACACGCCGCATTTTCCTGGTCGACGATCAGGCTCCGCAGGTCGGATCGGTTCAACGTCAGTCGGAACTGGCACAGACACTGGAAACGATTGCAGCTTCGGGCCGGGACGGCTTCTATCGCGGCGCGGTGGCGGACGACATGGTGACACGGCTGAATTCGCTTGGCGGCCTTCATACACGCGAGGATTTTGCGTCTGCGGCTGGCGAATATGTCAAGCCTGTCAGCGCAACATATCGAGGATGGACGGTGCATGAATGTCCGCCGAACGGGCAGGGCATCGTCGCACTGATGATCCTGAAGATCCTGGAGCGCTTTGAACGCAAAGGCGATCCGCTTGATGTCGACAATCTGCACATCGAAGTCGAGGCCACTCGGCTGGCTTATGCCGCCCGTGATCGTTGGGTCGCCGACGCTGCGGTCTCGGATGTTCCGGTCGATTTCCTCTTGTCCGAGGAACTTGCCGACAGTCTTGCCGCCGAGATCGACATGAATAGGGTCGCCGACGCCGGGGCGGCCATCGACGGCGTCGAGCATTCAGACACCGTTTACATTTCGGTCGTCGACAAGGACCGAAATGTAGCCAGCTTCATCAACTCGATCTTCCATCCCTACGGAAGCGGCTTGATGGCTCCGAACTGTGGCGTCTTGTTCCACAATCGTGGACAGAGTTTCAGTTTGAAGCAGGGCCATCCGAACGCGATAGGGCCGCGCAAGAGGCCCATGCACACGATCATCCCAGGCCTGGTCACACGCCATGGCAAAACTGTTTTGTCATTCGGCGTCATGGGGGGACACTATCAGGCGATGGGCCACGCCCACTTCCTCACCAAGCTTTTTGATTTCAATTTGGACATTCAAACGGCAATCGATTTACCTCGTCTCTTTCCACTTCCTGGCACGGCGACGATCGAGGCCGAAGCACTTCTCCGTACCTCGATCGGTCCTGATCTTGAAGCGCGCGGTTTCAAGGTTACCGCTCCGAATTGGGCGATCGGCGGCGCCCAGGCAATCTGGATTGACGATCAACACAATACGCTGTTGGGCGCCTCCGATCATCGAAAAGATGGCTGCGCGCTCGGCTACTGACAGCAATGGAGAACGAGTATGGCGGCATATCCGGATACCCAACTTTATATCAATGGCCACTGGAGGGACGGCTCTGACGAGAGTCTGACCATCGTCAATCCCGCCTCGGGCGAGGTCATCGGCCGCGTTTCAAATGCCAGCAAGGGTGATCTCGACGAAGCGCTTTCGGCCGCCACCGCCGGGTTTGAACACTGGCGGCAAGTCAGCGCGTTCGAGCGGGCAAAACTCATGCACGACGCCGCCAAGATCCTGCGGGACCGCTCCCAGGCGATCGCGCGCGTAATGACGTTGGAGCAGGGCAAACCGCTAGCTGAATCCAAGGCGGAAACCGCGGGAGCTGCAGACACCATCGACTGGTTTGCCGAAGAGGCGCGTCGTGCCTACGGCCGTTTGATCCCGCCGCGGGCGACCCATATCAGGCAGATGGTCGTCAAGGAGCCTGTCGGCCCGGTGGCGGCCTTCAGTCCGTGGAATTTTCCATTGAATCAGGCCGTACGGAAAGTTTCGGCGGCCCTTGCAGCCGGCTGCTCGATTATCTTGAAGGGGCCGGAGGAGACGCCGGCAAGCTGCGCTGAACTCGTTCGCGCCTTTGCTGATGCGGGCCTGCCGGCGGGCGTGCTCAATCTCGTTTTTGGAGTTCCCGCCGATATTTCGAACTATCTTATTCCGCACCCGGTTATCCGGAAAATCTCCTTCACGGGATCGAGCGTGGTCGGAAAGCAGCTGGCCTCGCTGGCCGGCGCCCACATGAAGCGCGTGACGATGGAACTCGGGGGCCACGCGCCGGCTCTCGTTTTCGATGACGCCGATATCGATCTGGCGGTCAGACTGTTGGCCGGTGCGAAGTTTCGAAACGCCGGTCAGGTCTGCGTGGCACCGACACGGTTCCTCATCCAGGAAAGCGTCTATGAAAGATTTCTCGATGGCCTGGTAAAGGCGGCCGAGGCAATCAACGTCGGCGATGGATTGAGCGATGGTGTCACCATGGGGCCGCTTGCCAATGCGCGAAGGGTCGAGGCCATGGAAGCGCTGACAGCCGACGCGGTTATGCGCGGCGCGAAGATCGCAACCGGCGGCAAAAGGATTGGCAATCTCGGCAATTTCTTCCAGCCGACAGTTCTGACCGACGCTCCACAAGATGCGCGCGTCCTGAGCGAAGAACCGTTTGGTCCGCTTGCGATTGTCAGTGCCTTTTCAGACTACGCTTCTGCCGTTGCCGAAGCCAATCGCTTGCCATACGGGCTTGCGGCATATGCCTACACGACCTCTGCAAAGACCAGTGCCGGCCTTGCGCGCGATATCGAAAGCGGCATGCTGTCGATCAATCATCATGGACTGGCGCTGCCAGAGCTACCCTTCGGCGGCATAAAGGATTCCGGCTACGGTTCGGAAGGCGGTACCGAAGCGATGGAGAGCTATTTCAATACAAAGCTCGTAACCGAGGCGGTTGGTTAGCGGACCACCGATCCACGCGGTAACGTTGGGCGCGGGAAGGGCACGCCGCTCGGCAAACCTTCCGCCCCATAACTCGGTTCAGCTTTGCACAATTGCCTTTCGGATGAGCCGGTCTTTGACGATTTCAAACACCGCTCAGTCGGCCGATCGCGCCTTATGCCGCATCGACGCTGCGCCGCCAGTCCGGATCCGATCCAGCAGCCGGCGCGCACCTGCCGCTCGCTCAGGTCGAGAACATGCCCGGCCGACACCATCGTCATGCGGCCGGACATCACCTTCGACAGAATCTCGATCCGCTGCAGATCGCGCTCGCTCATCGCAATCAGTTCCATCTGCAATCTCCCAAGCGTCAATCAGACCCGGGGAGTGTGACATTCCAACTTTGCAAAAACAGGACACTTCAACTTTGCGGCTACATACGAATATCGCATAAGATGGATTATGGAACAAAAATATGCCGTTTGATTACAATGGTATACCGTCGTCATCCATCTCAGCCTCCCACTCTTTCAAACCAATCCTCGCGAATTTGCCTTTTGAAGCACATCTTCGATTTCATCTCCGGACCTTCCCTCGTAAAGCGGCGAAGCATTGCCCACAGACTGTTTCGAGACCCATGTCTCTGACGATGCGCGCTTGGCGACAACGGGGTCAGCGATTGCTTCGATAGCATTCGATGGAAAGCCGCCCGTGGCTCAACGCGGTTACTCCTCAGGTGTTGGGATGACTTTTGATGGCCGTTGTAGTTCCGCGGCGGCGGCGGAGGCTATTGCATCTCCCGTCCCGCTGGAAACATGAACCGTCGGAGTTGCAAACTGGATGCCTTTTTCCGCGAATGTCTTCCTGAGCATGGCAAGGGCCTTCCGGCGAACGCCGAATTGTTCGCCGGGTTTCGCCATGAACTTCAGCCGAATTTGCACACCGTAATCGGCCATCTGCTCGATCCCCTGCATTTTCAAGGGCTCGATGATGTTGGGCCCGAGTTCGGCATCCTCCAGAAGCTCGACGCCGATGCGCTTGATGGTCTTGCGGACCTCCTCAAGGTCGCTGTCATAATTCAGGGTAAGAGTAATGATATCGATCACCCAGTCGCGGCTCAGATTTTGCACCGCGCCGAGTTCGCCGAAGGGAACGATGGTGACTGGACCGCGATGATGTCGCAGGCGGATGGATCGTAGCGAGAAACCTTCGACCGTCCCTTTGTATTTTGCTGCCTGAATGTACTCACCGATGCGAAAGGCATCGTCGAACAGATAAAAGACGCCGGAGATGATGTCCTTGACGAGTGTTTGTGCACCGAAACCGACGGCTATACCGACGACGCCAGCGCCCGCCAGCAGCGGTCCGATCTGAATGCCGACCGCATCCAGGATCATCAGGAAACCGACAGCACCGATCGCCAGAAACAGCACATTGCGAAGGATCGGAAGCAGGGTATTCAACCGCTGACGCCGGCGCACTTCGGGTCCGTCGTGATGCCCAGCCTCCGCACTTCGCGACGCCACCGCCATCTGACTGTCGATCAGCGTGCTTGCGAGCTTCCAGATGACATCGGTCACCAGCAGCACGATAACGATACGGATTCCTGCACGGATCAAACGTGTGGTCACCGTCTCGGCTGCGGCAAGGTCACTGAGATTGACATCCCACGAACGGGCAATGAGCAGCGCGGCGACCACGATGAGGCCGTTACGCAGCGTTTGCATGATGACCACCGACCATCCGACGATGGCCGGATCTTCGACGGCGTGCTCGCCGCCGGATCGTATAATGCGACCAATGATATCACGAGCCACGGAAACAGTAAGCGGCAGAAGCGTCATGACGATCACTGTCCAGAATGCTCCGCGGAGCCCGGACACCCATAACAGCCACGACAGCATGATGCTCGCGCTGAAGCCGACACAGACCAGGCGGTTCACCGGCGGCCCATCAGAACGAAAATGCCGCAGCCAAATCATGGCGACCAGCGTGATTGAAACGACACCGAGCCACGCCGCGGTAAAAAGGTCGACCAGGATGGGTGAAGCCCCGATGGTCTGGAATACTTCGATGATCGCCCAGCCAGCCGCCAGCACGGCGACGATTGCGAGGAGCCAGTAGTACCAGAACCACGCAAGCGAGGTGGCAAGCGTCAGAAGCCGCATGTGCGGCAGCCGTGCGCCGGGCGCGATGACAATGCGGCCCACAAGCACGCCGAGGCGCACCATCAGCGCCGCTGATAGCAGAATGAGCGCAATATCGCGAAAGACGGCAGGCCAAGGAAAGAGGATAAACGCGCCGAGGCTTCCGATCAGATAACCGACCAACGCGAGAAGGCCCATTGAAAGCCGGCTCGCATGGAGCTTGATCCGCTGCCGCACGGTGTCGGCAGGCGCGGTCAGCACAAAATGAAGCAGCCCTCGCCCGGACCACCAGGCAACGCGCTGCGCAGCGAATCCGCCTGCTATGAAGAGGGTAACCGCCAGGATCAGTCCGACGGCATCGATACGATCATCCGTTTGGAAGACCCGGATCGCCGTTTGGATCTGTCCCGGAAGGGTCGGGACTGCATCGACGAGTATGAGCAACCTTTGGCGCAAATCCTGTAATGCAGTGGCAATCGACGGCGGTGCCGCCTCCTGCGGTGCCGCTGCCGGTTGCGCCGGTTCCTGAGTGCCGGGGACGATCCGATTGACCAGCGCGCGTCCGGCATCATCATTCGGCAATTCGATGATAACACGGATCGGTCCCGAGGAACCGGTCGGTTCGGCCGCTGTGGCGGCCGTTACGCTCGCGAGCAGAAGCGTCGAAAATACCACCGTCAGGACTATGGACACTCTGCCGAAAAAATGACGGTTGTCGTTGATGCGCATGTAGCCGTGGTCCCCGCGACGTTGGCGTCGCTTCTGCTTGGTTGGTAGAAACTTCGGACGTTGTGAAGCGTTGCACAATCAACGTCAATCGACGAACCCGTCTGACGGACGAAAGCCTAACGTTTGCCCCCGCGCGCAAATGGCCGCCGTTACCCGGAGATCCCTTCGACGGTGGCCTAAGCCCATGTTTTCAGGCTTGCAGAGGGGTGATGCGAGGATCAGCCACTGGCCGTCCGTGAACTCGTCGCATGATCACCGGCGATCAACGTTCCCTCGCCCCATCGGCGGCTCATGACCGCACCGTCTTGAACCCTGCCCTGATCTCCTGACTGAAGAGTTCCGGTTCTTCCCAGGCAGCGAAGTGGCCGCCCTTGGCGACGCGGTTGTAGTAGACCAGCTTCGGATAGGCTTTCGACAACCAGTGCTTGGGCGGCTTGTAGACCTCTCCGGGGAATACGGTGACGGCGACCGGTATTTTGACCTCCGTGAGCTTCGCGCCCGCCATCGCATTTTCCCAATAGATGCGGCCACTCGAGGGGCCCGTGTTCGTCAGCCAGTACAGCGTGATGTTGTCGAGGATGGCATCTTTGCCGAGCGCCTGTTCGGGGTCGCCTGGGGTGAACACCCAATCGGCGATCTTGTCGTAAAGCCAGGCGGCGAGGCCAACGGGAGAATCCGCAATGCCGTAACCGACCGTCTCCGGACGTGTGCTCATGATTGCGGCGTAGCCGAAGCCATTGTTGAGGAAGTCCCGCGCCTCGTCGAAGACCACTTTCTCGTCCGCAGACAGGGTACCGGGAGCCGGTCCTCCATTTTTGAGAGCTTGGGCTGCGTCCGATGGGAACGTCGTGGCGCGCTCGACCCTGTTGACGTGGATCGCGAGCAGCCCGTCGGGCGCCTGGCGACCCAGGGCGTCGCTGATGATCGCGCCCCAGTCGCCGCCTTGCGCGACGTAGCGGTCATAGTCGAGCCGCTTCATCAGCACGTCCCAGGCAGCCGCTATTCGCTGCGGGTTCCAACCCGTCGCCGGAGGTTTCCCGGAGAAGCCGAATCCCGGAATCGAAGGGATCACCAGGTGGAAGGCGTCCTCCGCCGAGCCGCCGTGCGCCGTCGGATCCGTGAGTGGTCCGATGACATCAAGCAGTTCGAACACCGAACCCGGCCAGCCATGGGTCATGATCAGCGGCAGCGCGTTTTCATGGCGGGAACGGGCATGGATGAAATGGACGTCCAGTCCTTCGATATTGGTGAGAAATTGCGGAAAGGCATTCAGCCTGCTCTCTGCCTTGCGCCAGTCGTAGGACGACTGCCAGTAGGCCACCAGCTCCTTCAGCCTCGCGGGCTGGACGCCCTGCGAACGATCCGTGACGGTTTCGCCGTCGGGCCATCGGGTCTCGGCAAGTCGCCGCCTGAGATCGGCGAGCGCTGCCTCGGAAACCTCGGCCTTGAACGGTCGGATCTCCGCCGCTGCGGCGGTGACATCGGCAGCCTCTGATGCGAGCGGAAGGAGAACCGCGGATATGCCGGCGGCGGCACTTCCCCACAGCAGCGAGCGTCGCGACATAGGCCTGTGGTTCAAAGAGGTCAGCAGCGCCATGACGTGTGTCCTTTCCTGACATCGAGGGTCAACGGACAGGTTCGACAAGGGCTGTTCCCTTGATGGGTTCAATTCGGTCAGTCATATCAGTTCTTCCTCATGCTGTCGCCCGACGCTCTGCCTCCCGCCTCGATACGCTAACGAGCTTTCTCAAATCGGCGGCTGGTAGCTATTTGGGTCGGTCGAAGCAGACCCAGCACCTTGAGAAATTAAGAGGCAGCCTCTCGATCGAAAAAGCATTGCGCAGCGGCGTCGCAGCGACATCGAGAGGGTTCCTCTCATTTTCCCCGGCTACCGCGCGGCGACGGCGTGGCCACTTATTTGCGCAGACAGAACCATTGACCCGTCGTTCAGGAAAGGACCTCCTATGTCTGAGAACAAAACCGCAAATAGCGCCGCATCGGTCGCCGCAGCTTCATCCATCCCCCTCGGAGAAGTCTTAGCGTCCGCGGAAACCCGGCACGGCGCCGTCGACTTCATCGAGATCGACGAGATGCTCACGCTGAGGAGAATGATTGTTCGCGCCCCGGCGCCAAAAGGCACCGCGCTTTTCCTGCATGGGTTTCCGGAAACGCTGACGGTCTGGAAGCATATCGCGAGCACGCTTGCTCGCGACTATGACGTTCATGCCTTTGATTGGCCGGGCTACGGCCAGTCGTCGCGCCCGATCCTGCAACGGTTTTCCTACGCGCCGCAGGCCTACGCGGCGGTGTTGAAGGCCTATATCGAGAGGGCCGGCATCGACCGGTCGAACCTCGTGATCTATGCGACCGATATCGCCGCCCTCCCCGTTCTGCTGCTTGCTCTCGATGAGCCGGCGATCGCCAGGCGGATCATCGTCGGAGACTTCGCGCCGTTCGACCGGCCGCAATACATGTGGGAGAGCCTGCAGAACCTCAAGGCCGAGCCGACGGCCTCGCCGACCCGAGCGTATATGAACAAGACAAGCGACGAGATCCTTCAGAACGTGCACAGGCGCGGCCTGTCGCCCGCTGAGCAATTCGATTTGCCGACCGACGTCCAGCGGGACATGGTCCGTTCGTGGAGCCTCGATGGGATGACGTCAGCGGACGCCTTTGCCCACTACTACGCGAGTTTCACGCGCGACCAGAACGTCCTCGAGGCCAACCTCGAGCGACTGAAGACGCCGGTCAAGCAGATCTGGGGCGAAAAGGACGTCTACATAAGAAAGGAAATGGGCATCGAGTTGGCCGCCAAGATCGGTGCGAAAATCGATATCCTGCCGGGTATCGGCCACTTTCCACATCTTCAATATCCTGAACATACAGTTGAAGAAATTCGCGCATCATTCAGATAAAGCTGGATTACCTTCTTTCTTCGATCGCGCGCCTAATCTTGGCGAAGCCCAGTCGACAAAAGCGCGTACCTTCAGCGCCAGAATCCTCTGGCGCGCGTAAACGATATGAATCGGCTGTGGTGCTCCATCGAAATCCCGCAGGATGGGCACGAGCGCGCCAGACGCCAGCTGGTCCGGAACCTGGTAGTCGAAGAGCCGCGCGATCCCCGCTCCGCCGACGGCTGCTGCGACGCAGTTCGCCGCTGTATTCACTTCCAGCCGGTTGCGGGGCGCCGCCTCCATCGGCCTGCCGTCGACGTCGAATGTCCAGAAGAATGTCCGCTTGTTGAAGAATATCCCCTCGCGATCGATGAGATCGCCCGGACCCTGAGGTTCGCCATGTCGCGCGAGATAGGCAGGGCTCGCGCAGGTCAGCAAACGGAATTCGCCGATTTTGACCGCATGGAGGAAGCTGTCGGCGAGGTCGCCGAGGCGAATGGCGATATCCACCTGCTCGGACACGAGATCGACCGTGCGATCGAGCGATAGAAGGTTCAGCGACACCTCCGGGTATCTGTCCATGAAACCGAGCGCAACGGGCAGCACGTACCGGTTCCCATATTCGATCGGCATCGTGATCGTGAGCACGCCTCTGGGCGTCTGGTATTCGCCGGACGCCCTTCGCTCCGCCTCCTCGAGATCCGCTATGATCTTTCGGGCGGCGTCGACATAGTCGCGGCCGGCATCGGTGAGCTGAAGATTGCGGCTGGTGCGGACAATGAGGTTTGCGCCAAGATGGCGTTCAAGGTCGGTTACCTTGCGGCTGACGCTGGGCAAAGGCGCGTTCAGCCTCCTGCTGCCGGCCGAGATGCTTCCGGCGTCGACAACGGCCAGCAATATGCGCATCGCTTCGAAACGATCCATTGGCCACCGCCCGCAAGATAGCGCTTCTGCTCATCATCGGCCAGCAGACTATGACGTTGCCCTGAACCGCAGGCAATCCTAATCCAGCAGTTTGCGTATGGCCATGATCCCCTTTGCAGCATCCGACCAGGATTGCCGCCAGATCAAAACGCCGACGCTGAGGACGGTCGCGACAAGGAAGGGTATTGGCCCAATGAACCAGAATGCGGCAGCGACGGTGAAGTAGTAGGATCGGACGCCGACGCTGAACGATCGAAGAGCCGGGTTCAAGACCAGGGTCAGGGCGTTCGTCCAGCTGACGATGTCCCTGTCTTCATCGCGCGACGGGCTCGCCCCGATCGCCGCAAGGCAATAGTTGATCTGCCGGACCGCCCATATGAAATCGGACAGGCCGCGCAACAGCGTCGCCATGATCAAGAGCACCTTGCATTGGAAGAACCAGGCGGGATCCTGCGCCGCAAACATCGCGATCAGCCCGCCGCCCGATCCGTAATTCGGCTCCATGAACAACGCACCGCTGAGCCCGACGATGACGATGAGGTTGGCCGATCCGAAGAAGGATGCCGAATTGATCGTGTGCCCGAGGATCGCCGCGTCGCCGATGAAGTTGTTGTCTCGAGTCAGCACCTCGCGCATCCAGGCCGCGCGAATGCGCACCATGTCGACGGAAAGACTGTCGTTCCGCCGCGGCCATCCCATTGCCATCAAAGGCTCGAGTGCCATCCAGACGAGAAGGAAGAATACGATCGCCGCGACGTTCAAAAAATCCATGGTGTCCCCCGAACTGAATGGCGTTTTTCCAGACACTACTTCGAGGGAACGGCGGCTCCAAGCGTCTATCGTCGTCCCCGGGTTCCTTCGGTGCGCACAAGCGCCAAGGCGCTACCAGCGGCGCGTCGCGAGCTTCTATGGCAGTCTCGGGCCTCGTGCACGAGGAAGATCAAAAAAGTCGATATTGCGTCCGGTCGAAAGGCGACTAAGATTGAGTGGCACCAGCCGCGTGACGTGGTCAACCGGCAGCGCTGGCGGTCAGACTGGGGATACGGAATGGACCTTGCCGAAGAGCCTGGCATCTTCACGTGGGACTTGGCGACCGACACGGTTTATGCGGATTCGGCGCTGGCAAACCTCTTTGGGCTTGATCCGGAGCAGACCATCTCGGGGCTGCCGATCATAAAATACCTCGACAGGATTCACCCGGACGACAAGCCATCCGTGGCCAAGGCGATTTCAGACTCTGTGATGACAGGAGATCCCTACCGCCATGACTATCGGGTATTTGATGGAAGCGGGCAAATGGTGGCCGTGGCCGCTTTCGGCCGCTGCTTCCGGGATCAAGCCGGAAACCCATCGCAGTATGCGGGCATCGTATTTCGGACGACTGATCACGTCCAGCAAGACGAATTGTATGCTCACTGCAGGGAAGCGCTGAAAATCGCGCAGTCATCCGGCCTGCAGACGACGGCCGATGCGCTTGAAGCGATTCTGAAAGAGCTTGCCAAGCCGATGCCTTCGGACGTTGTACCGCTTCATTGACTTCCTTCCAAGCCATGGTGTCGATGGGTCTGCTCTTGCCGCGCTGACCGCTCGTCCCTCAGCCGGTCACCGCCGCCTCGCCTCCCAGGCATGGCCGGCAGAGCCCGCAAGCAGCACGTCGAACGGCAGGCGCCGAACCAGCCTGGCGGCAACGAAGGTCGCGCCGATCGCCGCGGCTAGCTTTGCCCAAGGGTAGTCGCCGAGCTGAACATGGGCGTTTGCATCGACCGACGTGGCCTTGGCTTTGAGTGCCGCTTCGGCATCCTCGCGCAGCGCGGATATTCGGACCCGCAGCAGCCTTAGCTCCTGCCGCAGGGCGTTCAGGTCCTGATCGGCTTTTTCACGCGCGGTCTCGGCGGCGGCATCCGCAAACGGCGGCTCACCTTCGGCGATCAGTTCATCGGGGTCGAGCGGAAGGTGGCCGTCCCGGTTGATGGATGATTGCATGGACATGTCCTCCAATGACAGGCGAGAGAAAATAGGGCCCGGCATCGCCACCGGGCCGTGGGTTACGGCAGGTACTCATCAGTGGTCGCGTCGGAAACCCTGGCTCTGGTTGGATCCGCCTTGCGACTGGGTTTGCGATTGGCTATTGGCATCTTCCGACGGCGCGGCATCCCTGCCGCTCAATGTGTAGGCACGCACCTTGGCGCTTCCATGCGCGCTGTCGCGCATTGCGACCGGGCGTGCATCATCAGAAGCCGACGCCTCGAAGGCACTTTCGGACACAGCGAGGTCTTCTGACGCTTTGCCGCCAGAGGACTGGCCGGCAAAACCGGTATTGGATGCGCCTTGCTGCCGGTCCTCTAACGACCAGAGGTCCGCCCGGTCATCCATATCGATGCTGCCCTCGTCGTCGAGAATGTCGTGGACGGTCTCATAGAGCGCGTCATCGATATCATTGACCTGGACGAGGAAGCCGCCTCGCCGCAGCCCTTCTGCGTATACCGCACGATCCTCATCGGGAAAGAAGAAGTCCGCCAGCGCGTCGAAGAAACCGCTGCGGTCGTCGCCCATCGTGCCGGCGGTTTTTCCATCCGCCTGATATCCCGGCATCAACCTGATTCTGGCAACCGGCACACCCGCGTCCTCAAGACGAGACACGGCGGATTCGGCTTCCGAGCGGCTGTCGAAAAATGCGGTGAGGCTGCCGCCCCCTGTCGGGCCTGAGAAGGCCGGATTGGTATCGTTATAAATGCTGCTCATGGGATTGTCCTCTCGATGCATAGACCCACGCCGTCGATCCGCCGGCTGGTTTCCTGTTCAGAAAAACAGGTGGACGACAGGAATGTTCCAAGCGAATGCGGAGGATGTAATGGCGGCTCCCCGATATCGAAATGAGGAACGTTTTGGCATCGAGG
Organism: Rhizobium sp. NZLR10; assembly: GCF_019685125.1. Lineage (NCBI taxonomy): Bacteria > Pseudomonadati > Pseudomonadota > Alphaproteobacteria > Hyphomicrobiales > Rhizobiaceae > Rhizobium > Rhizobium sp. NZLR10. The sequence goes on from NZ_JABDWE010000002.1 coordinate 417,126, forward strand.
ATCGTTGTCCGGCGCCGCCGCAATTCCAAGCGCTGTAGCGGTTGACGTCAAACCTTCGAGACGCTAGCACGGCTCTTGACGCATCGGGGATAATTCATATGGACATCTTTACGGCAGCCGGTCTCACGGCTTTGCTGCAGGTCATTGCTATCGACCTCGTTCTCGCCGGCGACAACGCCGTGGTTATCGGTCTTGCCGCTGCCGGCCTCGAGGCCACGCAACGCCGCAAGGCGATCATCGTCGGCATTCTGGCAGCGACCGTCCTGCGTATTCTCTTTGCCAGCGTCGCGGTCTATTTGCTGGCGGTTGTGGGCCTGCTGCTTGCCGGCGGCCTGCTGCTCCTGTGGGTCTGCTGGAAGATGTGGCGCGAGATTCGTGCCGGCCATGGCGACAATCACGATGCGGCGAGTGCCGAAGGCGCGCCGAGAAAGACCTTCTTTCAGGCGGCGACCCAGATCGTCATCGCCGACGTCTCGATGTCGCTCGACAACGTGCTCGCCGTTGCCGGTGCCGCGCGCGAACACCCGAGCGTGCTGGTCATCGGTCTTGCCCTGTCGATCGCGTTGATGGGCATCGCTGCCAACCTGATCGCCCGGTTGCTCAACAATCACCGCTGGATCGCCTATGTCGGCTTGCTTATCATTCTCTACGTTTCGCTCGACATGATTTATCGCGGCGCCGTCGAGGTTATGCCCTACGTATAGTGGCCCTGGAGCAGAATGATTTTAGGCCGGACCGGCCTGAAATCTGAATTCTGTTCGAGGTGTTCAGTCCCGGCAGCGTGCTCTGGAGGCGGGGCTCAAGCCCCGATCCTCACTTCGATTTCGAAACTCATCTGGTCATAGGCCGGCACCACGTGGTCTGGCGTTTCAGCCATCACCGTGTCGTAGTCGAGCGGCGTGTGCATATGCGTGAGGATCGCCCGTTTCGGCTTCAGCCGGCCGATCCAGTCGAGCGACTGTTCCAGCGACAGGTGGCTCGGATGGTAGGTATACTGCAGTGCGTCGATGATCAGCACATCGAGATTGTGAAGCTTGTCGACGGTCTGCGGCGGAAAATCGCTGATATCGCTGCAATAAGCCACATCGCCGATACGGAAACCGAGCGAATGAATATCGCCGTGCTGCTGGATATGCGGATGAAACTGTATCTTGCCGCCGGGGCCGCGGATTTCGACGGGTTCGTCGAGGTTTTCGATGACAATGGGCAGCACTATCGGCGGATAATTGCTGCCCGGCGGCGTTTCCAGGCAATAGCCGAAGGCCTCCCGCAGCCTGTCCATCGTATATTGGTCTGCAAAGATCGGCACCCGGCGGCGGGTGTTGTGAAAATAGCCCCGCAGATCGTCGATGCCATGAATATGGTCTGCATGTGGATGGCTGTAGAGCACGGCATCGACATGGTCGGCCCCCGCCCTGATCATCTGCTCGCGAAAATCCGGTCCGGTGTCGACGACGACGGTGGTGACACCGCCATCCGGCGCAAATTGCTGCACCATGAAGGCGGCGCGCGTGCGCCGGTTCTTCGGATTGTCGGGATTGCAGGCGCCCCAGTCGCCGGTAATACGTGGCACGCCGGGTGACGACGAACAGCCGAGAATGGTGAAGCGCCGCCGGTAGAGCACGCGCTAGACCCTCGGCATCTTCGTAAACAGGCGCAAAGCGTTCTCCGTTGTGATCCGTGCGACCTCTGCGTAGGAAAGGCCGATCGTCTCGGCGAGCACCTCGGCGGTGTTGACGACATAGGACGGTTCGTTGCGCTTGCCCCGCCAGCGCTTCGGCGCCAGATACGGCGCGTCGGTTTCCACCAGCAGCCGATCCTGCGGGATTGTCTTGGCGATCTCGCGCAGCTCTTCCGACTTCGGGAAGGTCAGGATGCCGGAAAAGGAAACATAGCCGCCGAGTTCGACGCCGGTCCGTGCCAGTTCCGCGCCTGCCGAGAAGCAGTGCAGGATGAAGGGGAAGGCCCCCTTCCCCGTTTCCTCGGTCAGGATCGCTGCCATGTCCTTATCGGCGCTGCGGCTGTGGATGACGAGCGGCAGCTGCGTCTCGCGCGCCGCCGCGATATGGCGCAGGAAGCCGGTCTGCTGGTCCTCGGGGTTCTGCGTGTCGTAGAAATAGTCGAGACCGGCCTCGCCGATCGCCACCACCTTCTCATGGGCATTGGCAAGCCGCACCAGTTCTTCCGTCTGGATATCCAGCTCTTCGTCGGCATTGTTCGGATGCGTACCGACCGAGCAGAACACCGATGGATATTTTTCGGTGATCGCCAGCAGCCCGTCGAGCTTGCGCACCCGCGTCGAGATCGTCACCATCTGCTTAACACCGGCCTGGTGGGCGCGCGCAACGATTTCGTCACGCTCCGCCTCGAAGTCGGCGAAATCAAGGTGGCAATGCGTATCGATCAGCACGGCCTCAAGCCTCCGGAGCCACGTAGCGCGGGAAGACCGGCGTCGGCGCTTCGAGCGGCGTTCCGGCAACGAGACGGCCGGCTTGCCCGAGAGCAGCGAAGTCGCGCTTGTCTTCCGATGCCGCGACGAGATCGAGCAACTTGCCTGATGAATCAGGCATGAATGGCTGTAGCAGGATGGCGATCTGGCGTACGACTTCGGCTGTGACATAGAGCACCGTGCCCATACGCTCGGGATCGGTCTTCTTCAGCGCCCACGGCGCCTGCCCGGCGAAATAACGGTCGGTTTCGGAAACGACCGAAATGATCGAGGCGAGCGCCCGGTGGATCTGCTGCTTGCCCATGTCGTCGCGTGTCGAGGCATGCAGCGCGTCGGCCTGCGCCAGCATTGCCTTGTCCTCGTCGGTCAGCGGCCCGCATTCGGGGATCTTGCCGTCGCAGTTCTTGACGATCATCGACAGCGAGCGGCTGGCGAGATTGCCGATGCCGTTGGCGAGGTCCGAATTGATGCGGATGCCGATCGCCTCTTCGCTATAACTGCCGTCCTGGCCGAAGGACACTTCGCGCAGGAAGAAGTAGCGCACCGGGTCGAGGCCGAAATGGTCCACCAGATTGACGGGATCGACGACGTTGCCGAGCGACTTCGACATCTTCTCACCCTTGTTGAGCAGGAAGCCATGGGCAAAGACCCGCTTCGGCAGCGGCAATTTCGCCGACATCAGGAAGGCCGGCCAGTAGACCGCGTGGAAGCGGATGATGTCCTTGCCGATAATGTGCACGTCGGCCGGCCAGTATTTTGCCAACGGACCGTTCTTGTCCTCGATATAGCCGGTCGCGGTGATGTAGTTGGTCAGCGCGTCGACCCAGACATACATGACATGGGCGGGATCGTTCGGCACCTTGATGCCCCAGTCGAAGGTCGTGCGCGAAACTGAGAGGTCCTTGAGGCCAGACTTGACGAAGGAGATCACCTCGTTGCGGCGCTCGGCCGGGCCGATGAAGTCGGGATTTGCCTCGTAATGGGCAAGCAGCTTCTCCTGATATTCGGAGAGCTTGAAGAAATAACTTGCCTCTTCCACCCACTCGACCGGCGTGCCCTGCGGCCCGTAACGCACGCCGTCGGCGCGCAGCTCCGTCTCGTTTTCCTGGTAATAGGCCTCGTCGCGAACCGAATACCAGCCGGCATAGCTGTCTTTGTAGATGTCGCCATTGTCGGCCATCAGGTTCCAGATGTTGCGCGATGTCTCGTGATGACGCTCCTGCGTGGTGCGGATGAAGTCATCGTTCGAGGCATTGAGCAGCTTGGCCATTGCCTGGAATTCGCCCGAATTGCGATCGGCGAGCGCCTGCGCGGTGATCCCTTCTGCGCGCGCCGTCTGCTGCATCTTCTGCCCGTGTTCGTCGGTGCCGGTCAGGAAGAACACGTCCTTACCGTCAAGGCGCTGGTAGCGCGCCATCGCATCCGTCGCGATCAGCTCATAGGCATGGCCGATATGCGGCTTGCCGTTGGGGTAAGAAATCGCGGTGGTGATGTAGAAGGGTGTCTTGTCTATCATGGCGGCCAATGTCCGGCTAAGTCTATAAAAATGGTCAGCCGCTCTTAGCGCATGTCACCGCCAAGCGAAACATCAAGTTTTACCGCCGCCAATGATTTCCGGGACGTTAGCGTGGTGAACTTGACTCAGCTTCTGCCGCAATCTACCCGTCATGGAAAAGAGGGCGGGACAGAACGAAGTGCCAATTTTCATCTATCCGGTTTGTCGTGGCCGCGCGCCGTCGGAGGCGCTTGATTGACATTCGAACCTCTCTATTCACTTTCGGGCCTGTTTGTCGGCGCGCTCGTCGGCATCACCGGCGTTGGTGGCGGTTCGCTGATGACACCGTTGCTGGTGCTGCTCTTCGGCGTCCATCCCGCAACCGCCGTCGGCACCGATCTTCTCTATGCGGCGATCACCAAGACCGCCGGCACCGCCGTTCACGGCATGCACGGGCGCGTCAACTGGAAGATCGTCGGCAGCCTCGCGATCGGCAGCGTGCCGGCCGCCTTGCTGATGCTCTGGATGCTGGCAGGCGTCGATCGCAAAAGCATCGGCGTCACCAATACGATCACCACGGCGCTTGGCTGGCTTCTTGTCATGACCGCGATCATGCTGGTCTTCCGAGGCCCGATACTCGAGCTGGCGCGCCGCGCCATCGGCGACCGTACGCCGCCGCAGCCGAGAACCATCCTCGCCCTCACCGTCGTTCTCGGATTCCTCCTCGGCGTCCTTGTCACCCTGACCTCCGTCGGTGCCGGCGCCCTGGGCGTGACGATCCTGCTGGTCCTTTATCCCAGGCTCGACGTGCGCGAGATCGTCGGGTCCGATATCGTCCATGCGGTCCCGCTGACCCTGATCGGCGGAACGGGGTATTGGCTGATCGGCGAAATCGACTGGCCGATGCTGTTTGCCCTGCTCATAGGCTCTATCCCCGGCATCATCATCGGCAGCCTGGTGGCGCCGAAGCTGCACGAACGCACCATCCGCATCGTCCTTGCCTTGACACTCGCCGTCGTCGCCTGGAAGCTCTTGACCGGCTGACCGGAGCATCAGCATCCCGAGGTTAGAGGCCCGGCTGCTTGATGTCGGCGAGAATGCTGATGATCGTCTGTTTGCGGTCGAGGTTGTAGGCATCCGAAATGGCGAGCCGCTCGGTGATCTCGGAATAGAGCCGCGCCAGCCGCTCAGCAGTCGAGATCTGCCCCTCGCCTGCCGCTGCGCGAGCCCGGCTCATGATGTCGTCGCCGACATGGCTGACGAAGAAATCGAAGATCGTGTCACTTTCCCTGCCCGAAAGCGCGTCGGCCAGCCGATGCATGGCCTTGCGGGCGGTCGGTCCTTCGGCCGACAGCATCTCGTCGTAGGCGGCGATGATCTCGCCGCCGCCGTAGTTCAAGAGTTTCAGCGCCTCGCCGACGCTGCCCTTAGCGGCCGAAAGCACCGCCCCGCCCTCGCCTGATATGCCGAGATGGGCAAGCGCCGCCACCAGCGCATCGTCGGCAAGCGGCGCCAGTTTCAGCGGCAGGCAGCGCGAGCGGATCGTCGGCAGCAATCGTCCCGGCGCATGCGAGAGCACCAGAAACAGCGCTCGCTTCGGCGGCTCTTCCAGGATCTTCAGGATGGCGTTGGCCGCATTGCGGTTCATGTCGTCAGCCGGATCGATGATCACGATCCGCCAGTTGCCGGTGCCTGATGTCTGCGAGAAGAATTTGCCGGCGCGGCGCACTTCGTCGACGGTGATCGACGACTTCACCTTGCCGGTCTTTTCATCGACCGGCCGGGCAAGATGCAGGAGATTATGCGAGGCGCCGGAGGCGATCTGCCGGCTGACGGGAGAGGCCGGATACGGATCGCCGATCGTCTCCGGCGCACTCTCGGGATCGGGATGCGAGAGCACGTGATTGGCGAAGCGGAAGGCGAGCGTCGCCTTGCCGATGCCTTCCGGCCCCTCGATCAGGATGGCGTGGTGGCCCTTGCCGGACCGATAGGATTGCGCAAGGAAGGCTTCCGCCTCCTCATGGCCGAACAGCCTGGTATTTTCCCCCGGCCAGACGGCGCCGTCGAGCAGTCCGGGCCGGTCTTCACTCATAACGGGCTTCACTCATGATGGGCGGCTTCCGGCGTCCGGGCACGGTCCGCAGGCGACATGAGCTGCCGGACGATCGCCAGAATCTCGGCGGCGATCGCCTCTTCGCCCTGCATGGCGTTGATCACGTGACAGCGCTCCGGCTCGCGGGCGGCGATATCGAGAAAGGCTTCCCGCCGTTTCTCGTGCGTTTCGAGGCGCTCTTTCTCGAAGCGGTCGGGAGCGTCGGCGGCGGCGCGCTTCTGCGCCCGCTCCAGCCCGATTTTGGCGGGGATATCGAGGATCACTGTGCAATCCGGTATCACGCCGTTGATGGCGATGCGCTGCAGGGTTTCGATGAAATCGGGCTCGAGATTGCCGGTGATGCCCTGGTAGACGCGGGAGGAGTCAATAAAGCGGTCGCAGAGCACGATCTTGCCGGTGGCAAGTGCGGGCCGGATCACCTCTTCGACATGGTCGTTTCGCGCCGCTGCAAACAGGATCGCCTCCATCCGCGTGCCGAAGGCTTCGGCAGCCCCTGACAGCAGCACGTGGCGTACGGCCTCGGCACCCGGCGATCCGCCGGGTTCGCGCGTCATCAGCACGTCGCGACCTTCGCCCTTCAGTGCCTCGGCGAGGCGGCGGATCTGCGTGGATTTACCAGCGCCTTCCCCGCCTTCAAACGTAACGAATAATCCCGTACCGGATGACAATGACAACTTCCCGCATTCCGGGCGCCGCGCGCGCTCCATCTCTTCTATCTATCCGAAGATATCAGGGAGGAAAACCTTTCGCCGCGGCGACATATTCACCTTTCCCGGCAAATTGTATCAGAATGCCGGGGGTTCAAGCCCAGGCGTTCAGCCGGGCGCGGACTTGTCCCAGAGCCAGGAGAAAAACAGCGATTCGCCGAGTTCCAGCATGGCATCAACCGCCCGGCTGCTAAGCGAACCCTCACCGACCGCCTGCACGGTGTAGAGCGGCACTTCCCTGAGCAGCCGACTGCCCGTGAGAATCCTGAGCGTGCCTGCCTGGGTATTCGCCGTCACCGGCGCCGTCAGCGGCCAACGATAGACGATGCGTGCCGACAGCCTGTCGGGATTGCTGATCGGAATGTAGACGCTGACTGGCGCCTTGGCGATGAGATCGACGGTGCGCGCCGTGCCGCCATAGACGCTGGCAGAACCAATCACTTCCTTCTCGGCGAAGATTTGCCGGCTCTCGAAGGCGGTCAGGCCCCATTCGAGCACCCGCTTGGCCTCCTCCGTCCGCTCCTTGTCGGAAGCGATGCCGGCAAGCGCCAGAAACAGCCGCCTGCCGTCGCGCTCAACCGACGCGACGATCGAATAACCCTCGCCCTCGGTAAAGCCGGTGGCCAGCCCGTCGGCGCCGAGATCGAGCCCGAGCAGCGGATTGCGATTGCGCTGGAAAATCTTGTTCCACTCGAAATCCGGCTGCGCGAAATAGGGATAGAGCTTCGGATAGGATTGCTGCAGGGCCGTGGCCAGCGTCACCATCTCGCGCGCCGTCACCTTGCTCTTTCCATCGGGAAGGCCGGTGGAATTGCCGAACTCGGCCTTCTCCATGCCGAGCTCACGGGCACGCCGCGTCATCGACACGGCAAATTGCTGCTCGCTTCCAGCCATGCCTTCGGCGAGGATGATGCAGCTGTCATTGGCGCCCTGGATGGCGATGCCCTTGATCAGATCCTCGACGCGCACGCGCGATTTAAGGCTGGCAAACATCGTTGCCGTCCTCGACGGAGCGCCACCGGTTCTCCAGGCATACTCGGAAACCGGATATTCGGTATCGAACGTGATCTGGCCCTTTGTCACCGCCTCGAAGACGAGATCCATCGTCATCAGCTTGGCGAGCGAAGCCGGCGAAAAGCCCTGGTCTTCGTTTTTGGCGAGAAGCACCGTGCCGGTGGCGGCCTCGATCATATAGGCCTGCGTCGCCTTGGTGACGAAACCGGCAGCACCGCTATCGGCCGCAAGCGCCCCGGTGATGAACGGCATAAGGCATGCCAGAGCAATTCCAGCAAAAGTGCGTAGCGAAAAGGTTAGAGCGGTTCGGCGCTTCGATGGGAAGCTGAACCGCTCTAAAAGGCAAAGCACAGGCTTCAGCATCAACAGTTTCCATCGATCGAGCGGCGTGTCGTGAGGAAGTTAGAGCGAGAGGAAATCCGATGCAATTGCCGCGCTCAGCGCGCGGCGAATTTGGCCTGCTGGCGCTTGGCCGAAGCAAGGATCGACTCCTGCGTCAGCCCGTCGTTGCGCACCATCACCGCGTCGAAGGCGAGATCGACGGTTACCGTCTTCACGTCCTCGTTCTGGTAACCGAGCGCGAGAGAGCCAAGCGGCCGTTCGTAGGGCATGGGACCAATCTCCGGCAGCACGACCATCTGGTCGAAGGCCTGCGGGGCATTGTTGACGGACGGTGCTGGCGGCGCCACCAGAACATGCGCACCCGGAGCAAGAGCGGGTGCCGCATTATAGCGCGCGCTCGGCGTCGAGCCGGCATAGGAGGTCGCCGACATCGGTACCGGCACGTTGGCCGGCGTCTCGTAATCTTCCGAACTCTGCAACTGGTCGCGGGTGATCTTGCGGCTGTTGGAGGCGACCATTACGCCGGTTGCGATCTGGCCTTCCGGATTGACGCCGGGAAGACGGCTGCCCTTCGGCGCGTAGGAGGCCATTAGATAGGGCATGTCGTGTCCGTCCATGCGGGCGCGACCGACATATTGCACGCGCACCTTGCCGGTGCCGCTGTGCTGCAGATCCAGCATGTCGGCCGTCTTGTTCGAAAGGTCGATGATGCGGCCTTCATGATAGGGGCCGCGATCGTTGACGCGCACGATGACGGAGGAACCACTTTCGAGATTGGTGACGCGCGCATAGCTCGGCAACGGGAAGGTCGGATGCGCCGCGGAAAGATGCATCTGGTCGTAGACTTCGCCGTTCGCCGTCAGGCGCCCATGAAAAGCCGAGCCATACCAGGAAGCGACGCCGACCTTGTTATAGGCGAAGTCTTCCTTCGGATAATACCACTTGCCCTTCACCTCGTAAGGGTTGCCGACGATATAGCGGCCGCCGCCCTTGGGGATATTGTTGCCGGTGGCGACCCTCGGGCTCGCCTTCACGCCATATTCGGATTCGGAGAAATATTCTTTGCCGTGGGATTTCTTCTTCGGCACCGCCTGCGTCGTGCCGCACGCCGCAACCGTCGCACACATCGCCGATACCGCCAGCCACCGTGCTGTCGTTGCGAAAGACGCCGCCCCGTATCCCAATGTCATATGCCCCACGCCGCTCAACGATCGTTATGGTTAAGGAACTTTGCCCCATACTGGGCCAATAACGCCTTATCCCCACCCGCCTAACGAGGATTTAATCTTGCTAAGTTCGTGGCAAATTTACGAACGATTTCGCAGCGATAGCGACAATTCTAATAATTATGGTTTATAAATCACTAACGCGAGCCTTGCCGCCCCGCCCTTCCGCTGCCGCAAAGAGGCCTGAAATTCCCGTGCCGATGCGGTGAATATGGTAAACATTCGGCCGCTTCAAAACGCTCGAAAAGCTTTATATTGAGACGCTGTCGGCGATATGACGCTATGCACACGCAGTGTCTCGTATTGACCCTCCGCAACTGCGCGGGAACGAAATGTCCGCCACCGGCTTTGAAGGTTTATGCCTTTGGAGGATCACCATGAACGATGAAATCATTATGCAGCTCGAGACGGTCAGCCAGCAGTTGCATGCCCGGTCTCGCGCGCTTTCTCAGCCAGATCAAGACAACGACATCGCAATCCTGATGTCGGCACTCGCGGTGACGATGGCGGCAGTTCGATCTCTTTGCGAGGATATGAACCAACTCAACGGTCCAAAGGGCCTCGGATCTGACGGACGTTAGATCTGATGTCTCCGGCGCAATTCACACAGAGCTTGCAGCGGCAACGAGATATGCGCCAAACGCAAACTCCCACCGGCGTCCAAAGCTTGCCGGCAGTATCTGAAAGAACAGCGCTTTCTTCCGTTGGATTGTCGCGCGGCGTTCATCGAAAAGTAGATTTTAGCCGCTATTCCAACCCCGCTTCTCATCTCATATCGGGTTCCGGCAATGGATCTTGCGACAGTCCTTCTTCTACACAAGTCTTCCTTCATCGTGGGGGCAATCTGCTTCTTTTACGTGAGATGGCGTTCTGGAGCGACGCCAGGGCTCGGCGTACTTGCCGTCGGTTTCTCCTTGCTCGCGATCGCCTCAACGCTCGCCGGTCTGGATGAGCGCCTTCACATGTCCAATGATGCCAGAACATTCTGGAGTTTTTCGCTTGGCGCCAATGGTTACGGGCTGATGGCGGTGGGTCTTTTCGGCCTCAGCCGGCGTCATAGCTCTCTTCGAGACTGGTGGCCGTTGCTCCTGCCCGTCGTTCTGACGCTGAGTGCCGCGATCACGCCGTGGTATTTGGACAAAGGGCTCAGAGCATCCGTGTTCAACGGCAACGCCGCCATTCTGCTTGCCTTGTCAGGGTTCGTGATCGCCCGCGACTTCTTCGACGAGCGTCTGACCGCGCGGCTCGGTCTTTCCGCGGCTATTTTTGTAGCGACGTCTCTCTCCGCGTTGGTCGTGGTCGGTTTCATCTTTCCCAACGATGCGCCTCTTCCCCCGCGCTACGCATTCTTTTTGCTGATCATCTGTCATTTCGCAGTGGCTCTATTCGTGCTCGTGCTCGTGCAGGAACGAGCCGAAGAGAAGCTAACCAGACTTGCCAATACCGATATGCTGACCGGCGTTCCCAACCGGCAGCATTTCTTCAATTCGCTTCCTAAAGGCCTCGGACCCGGAGACGCATTCGTCCTTATCGATATCGACTTTTTCAAGAGTGTGAACGATCGGTTCGGACACGACAAAGGTGATGTTGTTCTCGTAAATGTTGCTCGGACGATTGCTGACAGCATACCCCAGTCCAGCGTCTTTGGTCGGCTGGGCGGCGAGGAGTTCAGCCTCTTCCTTCGCGGCGAAACCGAGGCCTCTGCTTTCGCACTCGCGGAGCAGATACGTGAGGCGGTCAACGCCTTGAGTCTCGTCTTCGACGGAAAACAGGTCTCACTGACCGTCAGCGCAGGTGTGGCGCTGTGGGAAGCGGGCCTCACGGAACAGGACGTCCAGAAGCGTGCGGATCAGGCGCTTTACAGTGCCAAAAATAACGGTCGCAACCGGGTGGAGTTGTTCACCGGCATCGGGTTGACCAATAGCACCCCTGCACTGGAACTGCGATCGGCCCGCGCAGGCTGACAAACACTGGAGCTCGGTCACGCTCAGACTGACTGGCACGCCATAGCGGAATGCCGGCATATGCTACAGAGCAAGTTGACGCTGCGATCAAAGCTGCTAAAACCCAGCCATCGAGTGATTGGGTCGCAAACCGGCACTAACAGCCGGTTGGAAGAAATCAACGAAATGTGATTTCTTAACCTTTCAATCAGATGGAAGAGTGTCCGAGTGGTTTAAGGAACCGGTCTTGAAAACCGGCGTGCGGGAGACCGCACCGTGGGTTCGAATCCCACCTCTTCCGCCATACCGCCAGTCGGCAGGATTTTACTCCCTCGCATGATCTCAGAATGACGGTCCATCCGGCCTGAAATCATAGATTGCTGGAAAAGCTTGCAAGCTGACGGCCGGCAATAGCTCTTACAATGCCGGAGGGCGTGTCCGAGATGTTTTGTAGGGTCGCGGTGCGACCCGATTAAAGGGATTTACGGCCTGGATATAGCGTGACCGGCAGCTGAAGACGCCGCCCCACTCACGAAAACAGCGAGTAGACCCAGAGGCCAACAGAACCCCAGAAGATAACCGGCATCAGTATCATTCCCAAAACGAAAATCTTCGTCACCGCAAAACCCCGCAACTCCACCAATGCCGCAAAATCTATTACGGTGACCGTGAGTTGCCATGGGCACGAAGTCCGGGATCGATCGGACCTTGGTCTAAGTTTCGATCGCTTATTGCATAGTTAAATCGGAATTGGTTCGGCGCCGGTAGGTCGCCGCCGCGATGGCAAGCGCCGTAGCGATCAATGCCGCTGCGACAGCGAAGGTGATCTGCATGCCTGAATGCACGGCCTCGGGACGCGCCGCGGCGATCTCGGATGCTGCCGATCCGTACGCGAACACGGCTCCCATGACGGATGCGCCGGTGATCAGCCCGAGATTGCGCGACAGGTGGAGCACGCCGGAGATGACGCCGCGCTGGTCGGCGCAGACATCCGCCATAACAGCCGTGTTGTTGGCTGCCTGGAACAGCTGATAGCCAGGCGTCAGCACAGCGATGGCGGTGATGTAGCCGGCGATTCCGGGCAGCACGGCGAGAGCGATGGAACCGGCGGCCATGGCGACGAGCCCTGCGGCAATGACGAAGGGCGCGTCCAGACGATCGACCAGGCGACCGGCCGGGACACCGCTGAGGATGGAGATGACGGGACCGATCGACATGACGGCTCCGACCAGCGCTTCGTTGAGCCCGAGCGCACGGGAGAGATAGAAGGGCGCGACCACCAGCGTCGCCATCATGACCGTCGAAACGAGCGCGTTCATCACCAGACTGGCGGTGAGCACGCGATTGCGGAATAGCGCCACCTGGATCAGCGGCGATGCCGTTCTGACCTCGGCGAAGACAAAGAGAGCGGCGCCGAAGCCGGCGGCGAGCAGCAGTGCCAGGTTCAACAGGCCAAAGCTGCCATGCCCGACCGTCATTGCCAGCGCATAGGCCGAAAGCGTCAGGGCAAGCAGTAGCGTGCCCAATGTATCGAAGCCGGCCCGATCCTTCTTCTTCTGTCCGCCGATCTCGTCCGGCAGATAACGATAGGCGAGAACGAAGGTCGCAATGCCGAGCGGTACGTTGACGAGGAAGATTGCCGGCCAGCCGAAAGAGGCGATCATGAGCCCGCCGAGCGACGGCCCAAGAGCCGTGCCGACCGCCGACATCGTTCCGAGCAGCCCCATGGCGCTCCCGGTCCTCGCCTTCGGCACCGTATCACCGACAAATGCCATGGTGAGCGCCATCATGATGGCCGCGCCCAGACCCTGTAGCGCGCGCGCCGCAATCATCAGCCACAGCGTCGGTGCAAGGCCGCAGACGACCGAGGCCAGCGTGAAGAGCAGGATGCCGATGAGCAGCAGCCGGCGGCGGCCGGTAATATCGCCGAGCCGCCCGACGCTGACGATCAGCGTGGTGATGGCAAGGAGATAGGCGAGCACGATCCACTGGACGTCCTGGAAGGAGGCGTTGAACGCCCGCGCCAGGCTCGGCAGGCCGACATTGGCGATGCTGGTGCCGAGCGATGGCAACAACATGGAGAGGGAAAGACTGGTGAGTGCCCAACGGACGGAATATGTGCGTTCGACACCGGCCTCGCCTGGCTCTGCAATGATCGGCTTCACCGTGAACTCCTCGTTACTGCTCCCGAAACGGAGCGAAGGAAACATAACGCTCCGGCCGATATGGCGAAACGCGCAGCATTTGCATTGTATTGATGCGTTTGGCGCCACATCAAACAGTGTTATATCGGATGTATGTCGACACCCGATCTCAACCTGCTTGTCACCCTGGATGTGCTGCTTGCCGAAGGCAGCGTTGCGCGTGCGGCCCAAAGGCTGCGGCTCAGCCCGTCGGCGATGAGCCGGGCGCTGGCGCGATTGCGCGAAACGACGGGCGATCCGCTGCTGGTGCGCGCCGGCCGCGGCCTCGTCCCCACGCCCCGGGCGCTCGAACTGCGCGAACGGGTCGGCCGGATCGTCGAGGAGGCGCAAACGGTCCTGCGCCCTGCCGAGGCGCTCGACCTTCAACGCCTGGTCCGAACGTTCACGCTGCGCGCCAGCGAGGGCTTCGCCGAGAGCTTCGGACCCGATCTTATCGCCCGCCTCGGTGGTGATGCGCCCGGCGTGCGGCTGCGTTTCGTGCAGAAGCCAGACAAGGACAGCGCCCCATTGCGCGACGGAAGCGTCGACCTGGAAACCGGTGTCGTCGGCGACACGATGGGCCCGGAGGTGCGGGCGCAGGCCCTGTTCCGCGACCGCTTCATCGGGGTCGTTCGAACGGGGCATGCGCTTTGCCGGGACGATGTCACACCCTCCCGATATGCGGCCGGCCGGCACATCCATGTCTCGCGGCGCGGGCTCGACAAGGGCGCGATCGATGAAGCCCTTGATGCGCTCGGGCTGCAACGGCAGATTGCCACCATCGTCGGCGGTTTTTCCACCGCGCTGGCTCTCGCCCGCGCGTCGGATTTGATCGCCAGCGTGCCGGAACGGCACACCGGAGCTTTGCGCCAGGGGATGCACAGTTTTCCCCTGCCGGTTCCGACCCCTGAGATCACCGTTTCACTGCTGTGGCATCCCCGGATGGATGCCGATCCGGCCCATCGCTGGCTGCGCGGCTGCGTTCGGGACGCTTGCGCGGCGGGGTGATCGGCGGCCACGTCGAACTGACCGGCGAGTGATCGATCCGTTCGCAATGGTTGACTATCCCTTGTAGACGTGATTTCCCGCGCCCAAGATCATCAGGCGAATTATCAGGCGGAAACATCATGGCCGACGACATCATCGTAAAGGACAGCAACGGAAGCCAGCTTCACGATGGCGATTCCATGACGCTGATCAAGGACCTCAAGGTCAAGGGAACCTCCGAGACGCTGAAGCGCGGAACGCTGGTCAAGGGCATTCGCCTGACCTCCAATCTCGGCGAGATCGAGTGCAACACCAAGCAGGTCAAGGGTCTGGTGTTGAAAACGGAATTCATCAAGAAGGCATAGGATCGGCCTCGCCCGCCCCGTCCTGCGGCACTTCCTCGGTGATCACCTCGAAGCGGGAGAGCGTTGCCGGGCCGAAGGCCGTCGACATCGCGACGTCGGTGGCGTCGCGGCCGGTCCCCATCAGTATCCTGCCGATGCGCGGCCTATTGTGGCGGGCATCGACCGTATGCCAGTGGCCGCCGAGAAAAACCTCGAACCAGGCGCTGAAATCCATTGGATTGGGATCGATCGGGACACCGATATCGCCGAGATAACCGGTGCAGTATCGGGCTGGGATATTCATGCATCGGCAAAGCGCGATGGCGAGGTGGGCAAAGTCGCGGCAGACGCCGGCCTTGTCGGTGAAGCCGCCATGCGCGGTTCGCAGCAAATCGGCCTTCTGGTAGTCGAAGGTGATGTGGTCATGAACGAAATCGCAGATCGCCTGGACGCGCGCCCAGCCGAGCGGCGTCGACGAGAATGTTGCCCAGGCAAAATCGCCAAGCCTGTCGGTGTCGCAATAGCGGCTGCCGAGCAGGAAGACGAGCACATCGTCCGGCAGGTCATTGATCGCATGTTGGATGGCATCGTCGGGAACTATGTCCGGTTGCCCGCTGTCATAGATCTCGAATTCCGTGGAAATCGTTGTAAGGCCTGGCGGGGCGACGATCCGGCTGCAGGCATTGCCGAACACATCGGTATAGCCCCAGGCCTCGATCGGCTGGTCGAATGTCAGCACCTGCTCGCTGAGAAGATCGGCGCGACGGGAGGGATGAATATTGAGGACGAGCAGCATCGGTGTCGGCTGCGTACATTCATAGCCCAAATGAAACCCGGCGCGTATCTTCATTGTGGCTTCCTTGTGTCCCACATAGGTGGCGTGACTATGCAACGTGGATCGCGCTGCCCGGTTCCCGCAGCCGCGGCTGTCGCCGCAAAACTCGGGATGTCCGATATTACTTCGTGGTGACGTTGACCTGCACCGTCATGCTGTCGAAATCCGTCCCATCCCCATCATAGCTGCCGCTCAACGGGACTGCCTGGCGCGGATCGCGGGCAACGGCGACACGAATGAGATCGCGGTTGCCGACGATCCCATTGGTCGGATCGAACTCCGTCCAGCCGGCGCCCGGAAGATAAATCTGGCACCACGCATGGGTGGAACCGCCGCCGAGCACGGTGGAGCCGTCGCGATCGGGAACATAGACATAACCCGTGACAAACCGCGCCGCGAGGCCGAGGACGCGTGCCGCCTCCATCATCAGCAGCGCGAAATCCCGGCAGGTGCCGGAGCGAAGCTGCAAAGTCTGCTGCGGCGTCTGCGTTCCGTGCTCCATCCGGCGCGCATAGACGAAGCTTTCCCGAATGGCATAACAGAGCGTCATCAGCAGATGCCCGGTCTCTGTCGGACGTCCCTGCCGCACGAACTGGCGCGCCCAGCGTCCGACATCGTCGTTGGGGTCGGGATAATGGCGCTGCATCGCCGGCGTCAGATCGGCAATTTCGTCCTTGTCGTAGGAGAATGGATAGGTCAGGGCCTGGTCGTCTACCTTGAGATCAAGGGCGACCTGGGGTGTGTGATCGAGCGTGATCCAGGTTTCGAAACGAAGCTCGGACGCCGGCCTCGAAAAATCGATGAGCGCCACGCAATTGCCGAAAACATCGTGGATCCAGCGCACATGACTTTCCTTAGGATATATCGTCAACGACGCTTCGATCAGCCGCTGGTCAAAACTGTCGCGCGGCCGGAACATCAGGCGATGCTCGCCGAAATCGACCGCCCTGACGTACCGATAGGACGTGATGTGGCGGACGGAAAAAATCGTCATCGGCCGCCGTCCGGTAATCTTTTCACTTCCTTGCTCCAAGACGGCGACGCCGCTCTTCCTCTACGGAGGCGCCCTCGCCGCTTCGCCGCTCATCCCGATTTCTTGTCATATAAGCACATTCGAAAAATTGCTATTCTACATCAAGCGATCGACGGCAGAGCCGTCCAACCTAAGAGGATAAAATGCATATCATCTGGGACGTTCTGACGCTTCTGCTGACAATCGGCTCGCTCTATGGCGGTCGCGAATACCGGATTATTCGCGCCCGTGCCCGCGCCCAGAACTGGGGCAACTTCTGATTGGATTAGACTTGAACGCATCGCTGTCGCCACGGTGGCGGTTACGTCGAATGACGTAAAGCCATACGCTTAAGGAAATGCTTCATTAGCCGAGACGGCGTCTATCCGTCCATTCTCCCTGTTATTGCAAGCCCGCCTCACCCCAGGCGGGCTTTTTTCGCCGTTGACCCTTCTTCGCCTGCCGCGAGAATATTGGCGCGCGTCTCACTTCTTGGCACCTGCCGAAAGCACCCGATGTGTCGCATTGTCCATGGCGTGGCTCGCCTCCTGCCCATCCTTCTTCAGCCCGTATGCGGTATTGCCGCAGCCGGAAAGCGTGAGCAGGCAGATGCAGGCGATGGCGATTGCAGCTTTTGACATCGAGTTTCCCCAGATGGAGTGGCGATCAGGGAAAGATGATGCATTTCCTGCCAAAATCAATCCGCCGGCCTTCGGTGCGGATCGCATATGGAACTCTATGGCGCGAGCGGCGTTTACAGAAGCCATCCAACCGGGATCAACGACATGGATTATCAGATTGCCTTCGCCGCGACCGTCGCGACAGCGTCCTTCCTCGTCTTCATGCTCGTCGTTCACCGGACATAATCGCCCGGAGGTGTGTAGCGGTGCCGGCAGAACCCCATGCATTAAAACAAAGCGCTAAAACGCGTTGCATGAATTATTTTGATGCGACGGACTTCAGACGTTCATAGCACCGACGACACGACGGAGATTAAGGTTGGCACAATAAACGCAGCTTATCCGTCAGTGCACCCCTAAATATTAGACAAGAAACGTTTCAATTTATACAAGCATTTAAACCATTATCGAATGTATTTAATTTTAGTTAAATGTCACGTTTAACTATCCATTAACAATATCCTTGCGCGCCGTCCACTTCCGCTTATGCTTTATGCAAAGGGGAGAGGAACGATGTTTAGCAAAAGCCTGATCATGCCGGTGGGATTTGCAATACTTGCCATTGCTGGCCTCTTGTTTCAGATTGCTATCCACGCGTTGGAGTCCCCTGTTACCATGCTGCAGCCGTAAGTCACATAAGCTGCTGAACGCGCGAGCAATCTCGTAACTGGGAGTGGAACTTCCCTTCGATTCGTGCATTCTGTGACTCGTTTTGCCAGGAGGGAGATAATCATGGAAAACGCAGGCGTGGGTTGGATTGCAGCCATCATCATCGGTGGCATCGCCGGATGGCTGGCGGAAAAGGTCATGAGCAGCAGCATGGGCTTGCTCATGAACATATTGCTCGGCATCGTCGGCGCCATCGTCGCCAACTGGATCCTGGGTCTGTTGCACATCCAGCCGCTTGCAGGTTGGCTGGGTTATCTGATCACCGGCTTTATCGGTGCCTGCATCCTGATTTTCATCGGGCGCGTCATCCGCCGCTGAAGGTCGCGCTAGCCTTCAAACATCGAAAGCCGGGCTATCATTGCGCCCGGCTTTTCATTGTCCTGAATTCTTTCTAGCGGCGGCTCAGCAGGCCGAAAACATAGGCAATGCCTGCCGTCACCGCGAGCGCCATCAGCGGTTCTTCACGAACCTTGTCGCGCAGCTGTTCCGTCATCAGCGATGCCTCGTCGGTCACCGCCGACTTTGCCCCCTGGCCGAGCGCGACCACGCTTTCCGTCAGCCGGGAGAGATCGTTGCGAAGGGCCGCGACCTGCGCCGACAGATCGTCTGCTGCGATATCGGCCTTGACCCGCGCAGCGGTGGATTCGGCGGAAGCGGTTTTCAATTCAGCCATGGTCTGCTCCTGTTTCATGGGATGCGGCTTCAACGAAATAGCGGCCCGAAAGGTTCCGCCGCAACCGATCTTTTGTTCGCCGCAGAGCCGCCACGCCGCCGCCGCCGCCCGGCGCAGCTTTTCGCGCGACAAACCCTTCATTTCCTGTCGCGTTTGTTCTAAGGAACGTCAAATGTCCGCCCGCGCGCGGGTTAATGATACTGCGAGGTTTGCGTTTCTATGTTCCATATCCTGAGAAGAGCCGCTCAGACCTGGGTCGCCAAGCTGCTGATGCTTCTGCTGGTCGCGTCCTTCGGCATCTGGGGCGTCTCCCGGTCGCTGATTACCGGCAGCAACAGCACCACGGTCGTGACCGTCGGCGATCAGCATGTGGACGTCAACGAATTCCACCTCGCCTACCAGCGCCAGGTGGCAAGCCTCAGCCAGCAGTTCGGCACGCGCCTCACGCCGGAACAGGCCCGCGCCTTCGGCGTCGAGCAGCAGGTGCTGGCCCAGCTCGTCGCCGGCGCCTCGCTCGATCAGCTTGCCGAAGAAATGAACCTCGGGCTGTCCGAAGATCGCCTCGCCCAGTTGATCGCCGATGATCCTGCATTCAAGGCTGTCAACGGCAAGTTCGACCGTGAACTCTTCATCTCGCGCCTGCGCAATGCCAATATCCGCCAGGATGATTACATCAAGGAGCGCAGCAAGGTCGCCGTCCGCAGCCAGGTCGTCGATGCCATCTCGAACGGCTTTACCGCTCCGAAGACGCTGGTCGACGCCCTGAAGCTCTATGGCGGTGAAAGCCGCAGCGTCGACTATTTGCTGCTCACCAACGCCAATATCGAGCCGATCAAGGCGCCTGCCGACGACGTGCTGGCGGCGTGGTTCGAGGGTGTGAAGCAACGCTACCAGGCGCCTGAGTACCGCAAGCTCGTCTATCTCAAGCTGCAGCCCGCCGATATCGCTGACGCAGCGACGGTCGCCGACGACCAGATCCACGAAGCCTTCGACAAGAGCAAGGATACCTACCGCACGCCGGAAAGCCGCACCATCGAACAGCTGACCTTCACCAGCAAGGATCTTGCCACCGCCGCCGAAACGGCCCTGAAGGGCGGCACCAGCTTCGATCAACTGGTCTCCGACCAGGGCAAGACGGCAAGCGACGTACTGCTCGGCGAGTTCACCAAGGACAAGGTTCCCGACCAGGCTGTTGCCGATGCGGCCTTCGCGGTTTCGCGCGATGGCGGCACGACACCTGTGGTCGAGGGCTCCTTCGGTTCCGTCATCCTGCGCATCACCAACATCAAGCCGGAAACGACCAAGAATTTCGACGAGGTGAAGGAGGACATCCGCAAGCAGCTGGCGCTTTCCAATGCCTCTCAGGAAGTGATCAACGTTCATGACCGCATCGAGGATCTGCGCGCCGGCGGCGCCACGCTCGAGGATATCGCCGGCCAGTTGAAGCTGAAGGCCGTGGCCGTCGACGCCGTCGATATGACCGGCGCAGACAAGGACGGCAAAGAGGTCAAGGATATTCCCGTCAAGCAGCAGCTGCTCGGCGAAGCCTTCAAGACCGAGGTCGCCGTCGATGCGCCGCCGCTGCCGATCGGCAATGATGGCTATGTCTGGTTCAACGTCCGCGAAATCACGCCGACCCGCGAGCGCCCGGTCGCCGAGGTGCGCGAAAAGGCGGTCGAGGACTGGACGGCGGAACAGCAGAAAGCCGAACTTGCCAAGAAGGCCGACGAATTGAAGGCCGCAGCCGCCAAGGGCACCGCGCTTGCCGATATCGCAACGCCGCTCGGCATCGCCGTCGAAAGCAAGAGCGGCGTCACCCGCTCAACCGATGATCCGGTGCTTGGCCGCGCCGGCGTCACCGCCGCTTTCTCCGGCCCCATCGATACGGTCGCGAGCGCTGTCGGCGCCGATCCGTCGACGCAGATCATGATGAAGGTCACAGAGGTCAACAGCGAGCCGACCAGCGATGCGCTGAACAACCGCGATGCCCAGATCACCGCCATGGCCAATGCCGCAGGCGACGATATTCTCGATCAGATGGTCAACCTGCTGCAGACGCAGTACGGCGCGCAGATCAACCAGACGCTCGCCGAACAGGCGACGCTTCGTTAGGAGGCCTTTATGACCGATCTGAAGCCGTTCCTGGCCAAGGCCGCAAGCCGCGAGCCGCTGACGCGTGACGAGGCTCGCGCCGCCTTCGACATCCTGATGTCGGGCCAGGCGACGCCCTCGCAGATCGGCGGCTTCCTGATGGCGCTGCGCGTGCGTGGCGAAACCGTCGACGAGATCGTCGGCGCCGTCACCGCGATGCGCTCGAAGATGCTGACCGTCGAGGCTCCGGCCGATGCGATCGACATCGTCGGCACCGGCGGCGATGCCAGCGGCACCTACAATATCTCGACGCTGGCGGCGCTGATCGTCGCCGGCGCCGGTGTCCCCGTCGCAAAACACGGCAACCGGGCGCTGAGTTCGAAGTCGGGTGCGGCGGACAATCTGGCGGCACTCGGCGTCAAGCTCGATGTCGGCCCCGAGATCATTTCCCGCTGCATCACTGAGGCCGGCGTCGGCTTCATGTTCGCGCAGCTTCATCATTCCGCCATGCGCCATGTCGGCCCATCCCGGGTCGAACTCGGCACCCGCACCATCTTCAACTTGCTCGGGCCGCTCTCCAGTCCGGCCGGCGTCCGCCGCCAGCTGCTGGGGGTCTTCTCGCCGCAATGGCTGGTGCCGCTTGCGGAAGTCATGCGCGATCTCGGCTCCGAATGCGTCTGGGTGGTTCATGGCGACGGCCTCGATGAGATCACCACGACCGGCATCACCAAGGTAGCCGCACTCGAAAACGGCAAGATCCGCACCTTCGAGCTGTCGCCCGCCGATTTCGGCGTCAGCCCCAGCGTGCTTGCCGACATCAAGGGCGGCGATGGTGTCGCCAACGCCGCAGCGCTTCGCGAGGTGCTCAGCGGCGCGAAGAACGCCTATCGCGATATATCGCTTGCCAATGCCGCCGCCTCGCTGGTGATCGCCGGCAAGGTCGAAACGATTCGCGACGGCATGACGCTCGCGGCGCAGTCGCTCGATAGCGGCGCCACCGCGCTCGCTCTCGACAAACTCATCGCCGTTTCCAACGATATCGACTAGGATTACCCCGATGACCGATATCCTGAAGAAGATCGAACTTTACAAGCGTGAGGAGATCGCCGCCGCCAAGGCTGCGGTGTCGCTTGCCGACCTGAAGGCGATGCAGGCCGGCCAGTCCGCCCCGCGTGGCTTCCATCGCGCCCTTGCTGCCAAGCGTGACGCCGGCAATTTCGGTCTGATCGCCGAGATCAAGAAGGCGAGCCCGTCGAAGGGGCTGATCCGCTCGGATTTCGATCCGCCGGCGCTGGCAAAGGCCTACGAAGCCGGTGGCGCGGCCTGCCTTTCCGTGCTGACCGATACGCCGAGCTTTCAGGGTGCGCCGGAATTCCTGACGACGGCACGGGCCGCCTGCGGTCTACCCGCTTTGCGCAAGGATTTCATGTTCGAGACCTATCAGGTGCATGAGGCGCGCGCCTGGGGTGCTGACTGCATCCTGCTGATCATGGCCTCGCTTTCTAATGACGAGGCCGAGCGTCTGCAGGACGAAGCTTTCTCGCTCGGCATGGACGTGCTGGTCGAGGTCCACGACGCCGAGGAGATGGAGCGGGCGCTAAAACTGTCCTCGCCGCTCATCGGCATCAACAACCGCAATCTGCGTACTTTCGAGGTCAGCCTGACTGTCAGCGAGACGCTGGCCGCCATGGTTCCGGCAGACCGGCTCCTCATCGGCGAAAGCGGCATCTTCACCAATGCCGATTGCAAGCGCCTGCAGGCCGTCGATATCAGCACCTTCCTTGTCGGCGAAAGCCTGATGCGAAAGGATGACGTGACGGCCGCCACCCGCGCGCTGCTCTTTGGCGAAGCCGCCATCGCGGCCGAATGATATGAGCGGCGGAAAGGCTAACCTAACGCATATCGATGCCTCCGGCGAGGCGCATATGGTCGACGTTTCCGACAAGGCCGAGACGCTGCGTATCGCCACGGCCGAGGGCTATGTGAAGATGGCGCCGGAAACACTCGCGCTCATTCGACAAGGCAATGCCAAGAAGGGCGATGTGATCGGCACGGCGCGCCTTGCCGGCATCATGGCGGCAAAACGTACCGCCGATCTCATCCCGCTCTGCCATCCGCTGATGCTGACGAAGGTGACCGTCGAGATCGAGGAAGACGCCGCCCTGTCTGGTCTGCGCGTCACGGCAACCGCCAAGTTGACCGGCAAGACCGGTGTGGAGATGGAGGCGTTGACCGCCGTCTCGGTCGCCTGCCTTACGATCTACGATATGGCCAAGGCCGCCGACAAGACAATGGAGATCGGCGGCGTCAGGCTGCTCGAAAAATCCGGCGGCAAGTCGGGCAATTTCCGTCATCCGGAGGCGAGATGAACCTTCTCCCGGTCGCCGAGGCGCAGAACCGTCTCCTGTCCCGCGCCAAGCCCGTCGAAGCCTCTGAAACGCTGCCACTTATCGATGCCGAAGGCCGCGTCCTGGCCGTCGATCTCAAGGCAGGCCTGACCCAGCCGCCCTTCAACTCCTCCGCTATGGATGGTTACGCCCTACGTCGCGAAGACGCGCCGGAGCCGGGCGCCTTGCTGAAGCTGATCGGCACCTCCGCCGCCGGCCATGCCTTCCAAGGCGAGGTCGGCAAAGGCGAGACCGTCCGCATCTTCACCGGCGCCCCAGTTCCCGCAGGCGCCGACAGCGTCCTTCTGCAGGAGGATGCCGAGAAGACTGAAGGCGGCATCCGAACCAATTTTCCTGTGCGGCAGGGCCAGCATGTGCGTCCCCGCGGCCAGGATTTTGCCGAAGGCGAAGCCGTGCTGTCGGCCGGCACAGTGCTTGATTTCTCGCGGCTGACGGTCGCTGCCGGCATGAACCGGCCCGATGTCGAGATTCTCAAACGCCCGCTGATCGCCATCCTTGCGACCGGCGACGAATTGCTGCCGCCCGGAAGCGCGCCCGGCCCGTCGCAGATCATCGCATCCAATACATTCGGTATTGCAGCCCTTGCCCGCAAAGCCGGCGCCGAGGTGCTCGATCTCGGCATTGTCCCGGACGACAAAGCCAGGATCACCGCGGCGATCGACGCGGCGCGAGACGCCGAGGCCGATGTCATCGTCACGCTCGGCGGCGCTTCGGTCGGCGACCACGATCTGGTGCAGGCGACGCTGATCGAGGCCGGCATGCAGCTGGATTTCTGGCGCATCGCCATGCGTCCCGGCAAACCGCTGATGGTCGGCAGCTTCGGCGAGACCCATGTGCTCGGCCTGCCCGGCAATCCGGTATCGAGCCTCGTCTGCTCGCTGCTCTTCCTGGAGCCGCTGATCCGCAAACTCGCCTCCCTGCCGCCGGTGCGGCGCGAGACAATGGTGGAGGCAGCCATCACGCTGCGCGTCAATGACCACCGCCAGGACTATATCAGGGCGAAACTCTCGAAATCCGCCGCCGGGAACTGGCTCGCCGAACCCTTCGACAAACAGGATTCGTCGATGATGAAGGTGTTTGCGCAAGCCGATTGCCTGATCATCCGCCCGCCGCATGCACCGGAGCTACCGGCTGGAGCGCCCTGCCCGGTCATGCTGTTGCGGCCGGATCTTCTGGCATAATCGCAGCCTTTCAGCCATCTCCGGCAAGTGAAAAGACGCCTGCCGGCACCACCTTGCCCCCCGTACCCGCGCCGAAATCTGCGACCGCATGGGTCGCGATTCGCCTAAGGTGTCCCTGCGGTAGATAAGCGCGCTCGGGATCGCCGATCAGCACCTCGATGCCGCTCGCTTGGCAACGCTGCAAGAAATCCATCACCCGCAAGGCAAGTGCGGGATCGTAGAACAGGTCGCCGACAACGACGAGATCAGTCTCCTCCGGCGGCGGCGCCTCGATGATATCGGCGGCGACGGCTACGATCTTCACGCCGTTGATCGCCGCGTTGAGACCGATTGCGGCGATGGCATTGGCATCGACATCGACCGCCGTGACCGTAGCAGCTCCGGCCTTCGCCGCCGCGATGGCGACGAGCCCGGAGCCGGCGCCAAGGTCGAGGACGCGGCGCCCCGCGACCACCTCGGGGCGATCGAGCAGATGGCGGGCAAGCACGGCGCCGCCGGCCCAGGGATAAGCCCAGTAGGGCGGCGGATCGGTTTCTCCCCGGCCGGCAAGTCGCCAGAGCCCGCTCGCAGGGCCTGCCATATAGAGCAGGATTTCGGAAATGGCCGGAACGGGGGAGATTGGCAGATTGGCCCGGATGAAGGCGGCCGGATCGGGACGCGGAATGCCGGAGCGTTTCATCGTCGTCCTGCTCCTGGCCCGCTATAAAACTAACGATTCAATAGTTCTTCATGGCGAGATGCGGCATGCCGCCGTCGAGAAATTCCGCTTGCGGCTAGCCGTCAGATAAAGCCCTCCGCCTGAACCGGCGAAGGGCCTGCGGCGCAATCAGCCGGGCTTCTTCTTCGAAAACTTGCCCTTCGGCCCGGCGCCGCCCTTGCCATCATATTTCGGGCGTTCGGATTTGGCGCCTTCGGATTTCCCGCCTTCGAATTTCGGCTTGTCGTATTTTGGCTTGTCGAATTTCGGCCCATCAAATTTAGGCTTATCGGATCTCGGGCCATCGAAGCCGGGCTTGCCCGGTTTCTTGCTCCAGGGCTTGGTGTCCTGTCTTTGCTGGCCGCTATTGTCAGCTGCAGCATATCCGCCGCCCGGAGCCTTGCCGAACTTGTTGTTCGGGCGTTCCTCGCGGAATGTGTCGCCCGGTCGCTCGTCACGCGACGACTTGCCGGCATAGGGCTTTGGCGACGGCGCCCGGCTGAAATCCGGCGTGCCGGAAAGCTTTGTCACACGGATGCCGCGTTCGAGCGCCTTGTTCGGTCCGATCGCTGCCAGGAAGCTTTCGGCACTCGCTGCTGCGATCTCCACAAAGGTTTCCTCAGGCTGCATCTTGATCGCACCGATCTCGCGCTTCGTGACATTGCCGTTGCGGCAGAGCATCGGAATCAGCCAGCGCGGCTCGGCATTCTGCTTGCGTCCGACCGAAACGGAGAACCAGACGCTGGCGCCGAAATCCTCGCGCGGTCCCCTCTGTGCCGGCTCGAACGGCTCGGCATTGTCGCGGCGCTTGCGGCTGCGATCGTCCTGCACGGTAACCTCGAGGAGGTCTTCCGGCGCCGAATGATTGGTGCGGTAGAGGCGCAGGAAGGCGGCGGCTAGCTTCTCGGCTCCGTGGCTGGCGAGTAGCTGCTGTACCAGCCCCTGTTCTTCTTCCTGCGGCGCTTCGCTGAAGATCGGATCGGCGAGCAGCCGCTCGTCGTCGCGCTCATTGACCTCCTCGGCCGACGGCGGCCGCGCCCAGGCAGCCGAAATTCCGGCATTCTCAAGCAAGCGCTCCGCCTTGCGCCGTGCATTCAGCGGCACGATCATAGCGCTGATGCCCTTGCGTCCGGCACGGCCGGTGCGGCCGCTGCGGTGCAGCAGCGTATCCGGATTGGTCGGCAGATCGGCATGGATGACGAGATCGAGGCCCGGCAGGTCGATGCCGCGAGCGGCGACGTCGGTCGCGATGCAGACGCGGGCGCGCCCGTCGCGCATCGCCTGCAGCGCGTGGGTGCGTTCGTTCTGCGTCAGCTCGCCGGAGAGTGCCACGACGGCGAAATTGCGGTTGTTGAAGCGCGCGGTCAGATGATTGACGGCGGCGCGCGTCGAGCAGAAGACGATGGCGTTGGTCGCCTCGTAATAACGCAGCACGTTGATGATCGCATTCTCGCGGTCGCTGGGGGCTACCATGAGCGCGCGATATTCGATGTCGATATGCTGCTTTGCCTCGGCCGCGGTGCTGATGCGCACGGCGTTGCGCTGATAGCTTTTGGCAAGCTTGGCGATCGCCGCCGGCACCGTTGCCGAAAACATCAGTGTCCGGCGCTCGTCCGGCGCCGCATCGAGAATGAATTCCAGGTCTTCGCGGAAGCCGAGATCGAGCATCTCGTCGGCCTCGTCGAGCACGGCGGCCTTTAGGTCCGACATGTCGAGCGCCCTGCGACGAATATGGTCGCAGAGCCGGCCGGGCGTGCCGACGACGATATGGGCGCCGCGTTCGAGCGACCGGCGCTCGCTGCGAATGTCCATGCCGCCGACACAGCTGGCGATCACCGCGCCGGTCATCTCAAACAGCCAGTCGAGCTCACGCTTTACCTGCAGAGCAAGCTCACGTGTCGGGGCGATGACGAGCGCCAGCGGGGCGCCGGCATTGCCGAAACGCTCACTATCCTCAAGCAGGGTCGGTGCCAGCGCCAGGCCGAAGGCGACGGTCTTGCCGGAACCGGTCTGGGCCGAGACCAGCGCGTCGGAAGCGGCAAGCGCCGGATCGAGCATTGCCTTCTGCACCGGGGTGAGTTCGGCGTAACCGCGCTTCTGCAACGCCTTGGCGATCGCCGGAACGACGCCGTTGAATTCTGTCATGAGTTCGATCTTTCGGAGCTGTCAGGCGCGAAATGCGCCATGGCCGGAGCCAGCCGGCGGGTATTTGCGCCGTTCCTAGCCGCTCCCGCCGCGATTGTCAAAGCGTGCGGCTGCGCCACAGCCACGCGTCGATATGCCTTGCCCGGCCGCGCAGCGTCGTTTCCAACGGACCCTCCATGCGGCCCGCCTGCAGCAACGCGCTGTCGGGGCCGGCCGCGCGGACGATTTCGGCGCTCAGCGCCAGCTCGACGCCATGGCGGGCGGCGACCTCCATCAGGCGGCTGCCGACGTTGATGGTGTCGCCTGCCGCGGTGATCTGTTGCCGGTCGCCGGTGCCAAGGCGCGAGGCGACGATCGGGCCGCAATGGGCGCCGACCTTGAAGCCGATCCTCTTCTCCGCGAAACCTCCGTGCGATCCAAGCCAGGCCCGCGTGCGCTCACACAGGCTGACGGCGCAGGCAGCGGCCCGGGCGGCATCGTCATCGGCAGGCTCCGGCAGGCCGAACAGGATCATCGCCCCGTCGCCCATGAAGCTGGTGATGGCGCCGCCGTGGGCGCGCGCCTCCTCATCGACCAGTTCGAAGAATCCGCTCAGAACCTCGCTCACCTTGACCGGGCCGAGGTTTTCGCTGAGGCCGGTGAAACCCGAGAGATCGATGAAGATGACGGCAGCGTTCTGGCGCACCGGTGCGGCGAGGAAATTTGGATCGCGTGCCAGCCACTCGCCGAGGCCGGGCGCCTCGATGCGCTGCAGCAACGCGCTCTGCTCGGCAAAATGGCGGGCGCGGCCGCGGTCGAGCCAGAGTTCGGCTGCACCGAAGATCAGCGCCGGCGGCAGCGCTGCGGCGATCGGCAGCGCCGCGCTCAGCCAATAACCATGCGCAAAGGCCGAAAGATTGAGCAGCGCCCAGACGATCAGCGTCAACACGATGATGAGATAGCCCATAGCACTCCGTCGCCAGGCAATCAGCGAAACGAGCACGATCGGCAGGCCGACGGCGATGCCGGCATCGATCAGCCTCATCCGGTGGTCGCGCACCATGCCATCGCCGCTGACGAGATGGGTGATCGCCGTCGACATCACCTCGACGCCGGGCATAACCGGATCGAACGGCGTCGGGAAGACGTCGCCGCCGCCGGTGACCGTCGAGCCGATGACGACGATGCGGCCGGCAACCGCATCGGCCGAAAGCGTGTCATCCAGCCCATCGGCCGCGCTGAAGGTGGCGATGCTGCCGTGCCCGCCATAGAAGGTCACCGGCAGCCGCTGGCCGATATCGGTGGGGATACGCAGCTTTCCGAGCATGATGGCATCGGGTTCGATGCTGGGGTCGACGCCGAGCGCCACCGAAGCGGCGCGCAGCGGAAAGGCCGGATCCAATCGATCCGCGGCGCGTGAGATCAGCGGAATGTAACGCGGCGTGCCGGTCTGGTCGGTTGCGACATTGACGATGCCGACGGCGGCGGCCTCGGCAAAGCGGGGAAGCGGCAACAGAAGCTGACCTGCCTCGGGGATGGCGGCGAGCGGATCGTTGGCGGCATCGGTGACCTGCTGGCTGCTTCTGGTGAAGGTGGCTGCGGCCGCAATCACGCTCGGCCCCTGGGCAAGGGCGGTAGCCAGCGCCGCATCGCCCTCCTCCGGCCCGGGATCGACCAGCAGAATGTCGAGCGCCAGGGCCTTCGGCTTCAAGGCGTTAATTGCGCTGACAAGGCGCGCAAGTGTGGCCCGATCAAGGGGGTAACCGTGGGACGCCGCGGTGCGGTCGTCGATGGCGATGATCGAGACGCCGGGAGGCGGTGTTTTCGCCCCGACGATAACGCTGCGGATATCGGTGAGCGAGGCCTCCATCCGGTCGAGAAGGCCGCTTCCGGCAGTGAGATTGGCATAGCCGAGCGCAGCTCCCCAAAGGCCGGCGAAAAACAGCGCGATCACCGTCTGCAGGCGATGGTTCATCGATTATTGGCCGAGGCGGGCAAGGAGAGCGGCGGCGCGCGGCGCCGGCCAGCGACGCACGATGAGGGGTTCCGTTCCGGCACTGACATCGACGCCCTCGCCCGGCGACAGCACCACCTGCTCGCCAGCCGGTCGGCGGACCGCGACGCTGCCTCGCACGACCAGCACCGAGGTCTTGCCGCCTGCGACGTCGACGGCCCATTGCGTGCCGCGCACGGCGGCGATCGCCTGCGGCGTCACCACCTCAAAACCACTCGCGTGCTGGCTGCTGTCGACATCAACGAGGATGGCCTTGCGCCGCAGCGACGCTGAATCGGGGCTGCCGTCACGGTTGCGGTCGGCAAGGCGGAAGGAGGCGCCGGCCTCCGCCGTGATCTTTACTCCGCCGGGACAAGTGAACACCTGGCGGGCGCCGGCGTCGCGCGAGATCGTGCAGCCGGCGGACTGCGCAAAGGCCGCCTCATGTGGAATGAGGCCGACAGCGAGTGCGGCGGCAAGCAGGCTGCGAAGTTTCGTATTCATGGAAAGGCCCCCATGACCGTGCGGGCAGCTTTTTCCAAAGCGTCCGCCAACCGTCTTCTTCCATGGCAGGCATGATAGCCGAATTCGGATAATTCCCTAGGTAAAAAAGCAAACCGCCACAATCGCCAGCCGATTCTTAGGGGCTGGTGTTGGTATCCGGCGCTGGTCCGGCATAACGCGCCCGCGGCCGGATCAATTCGCCGCTGTCGATCTGCTCCATCGCATGCGCAAGCCAACCGGCGGAACGAGCAAGCGAGAACATGATGATCGGCGCCTCCTTTGGAAGATCGAAGGCGGCGGCCATCGCGGCAAGCGCGAAATCGAGATTGACCTTCTCGCCGACCATTGCTTCGCCCGCATCACGAAGGTCTGCAAATTCCAGCGGCAGGGGAAAATGCGAGAGCAGCGCAATAGCCCTGATATCGCCGTCGGGATAGAGCGGATGGCCAAAGGCCGACAGGCGATGGCCCTGAGCAAGCGTGCGGCGGATCGCCTGCTCGGCCCCGAGGGTGACAGCGGCTTCGATCAAGGCGTCGACACCCTGCCAGGCGGCGCCATGCAGTGGCCCGGTCAGCGTCGCCAGTCCGGAAAGCACGGCGGCCGAAAGCGCAGCACCCGTCGATGCCGTGACCCGCGCCGCAAAAGTCGAGGCGTTGAGTTCGTGATCGGCAAGCAGCACCAGCGCCCGACGCAGGCAATCGGCAGCATCCGGCCGCTGCCAGCTTTCCGCAAGCCGCAGATGCAGCGGCCGATCCGATGGCCCCGGCGCCAGAGCATCGGCGACGGTGGAGAGGACTCCCTGCGCCTCGCGGCGAAGTGCCGCCTGCGATCGGCCGAGCGACGGCAGATCCGATGTCACCCGCCCTGCCAGCGCAAGGAACGCAGCCTGAAGCGACGGAGCGGCGTACCCGGCGCCGGCGCCGGAGAACACCGCTTCCGCACCGTTCCAAAGCAGTGCCGCCGTCTGCTCCAGCGTCGCTGCCTCGGCAAAAACGGCCGCATCGAGTCCGCGATAGGAAAGCCGCCCATTGATAATGGTGGAGATTGCCGACGAGAGAACCGGATCGCCCCACTTTATCGCCTCGGCGGCAACGGTTTCGGTCTTGCGGCGGCCGGCATGACGCTCGGCAAGCCGCTGCACGTCGGTCGCCTGGTAGAGGCTGCGGCGTGGGTCGGTGGGATCGGCCTTGGCACGGATGCGACCGCGGCTGACATTGGCGTAGAGCGTCTGCGGCTTGGTCTTCAGCGCCCGTAGCGCCTCCTCGGCGGTCAGCCACGACATCGGAGCCTCATATTGATCAATTACGTCAAGATTGACGTCAATGAGACTAGGTTGGATCATCCCGGCCGTAAAGGAGAAAACATTATGAAAAACGGCTTGGAAGATGTCATTGCCGCCGAAACGCAACTCTCGGATGTGGATGGCGAAGCGGGGCGACTGGTCATCCGCGGCATATCGCTGGATCATCTGGTCTTAGACGGCACCTATGAAGGTGTCGCCGCGCTATTGCTCGACGGGCTGATGGAACGAAGCTTCGGTGAAACAGAATTGCGCGGCTGGCTGGCGAAAGCCCGAACTGGGGTGTTCGATCATATCAAGGCTGCCGATACCGCCCTGCTCGCCCTGCCCCCGGTCGATGCGATGCGGGCACTGATCGCCCGGCTGCCAGACGGTGAGGATTTCGATACAGCGCTCAGCCTTCTGGCAGCGCCCGCCGTCTTCCTGCCGGCTGTTCTGCGCCTGCAGCGCGGCGAAAAACCGATCAGGCCCGACGCCTCGCTGCCGCAGGCGGCCGATATCCTGCGCATGCTGACCGGCAAATTGCCGACCAGGGAGCAGACGGCGGCGCTCGACGCCTACCTCGTGACGATATCGGACCATGGCCTCAATGCCTCGACCTTCGCATCGCGCGTCATCGCCTCCACCCAAGCCGGCCTCACCTCTTCGGTCCTGGCGGCGCTGAGCGCGCTGAAGGGGCCGCTGCATGGCGGCGCGCCCGGTCCGGTACTGGACATGCTGGACGCGATCGGAACGGCCGAGAATGCCGGGCTATGGCTAGGCGAAGCGCTTGATCGCGGCGAACGGCTGATGGGCTTCGGCCACCGCATCTACCGCGTCCGCGATCCGCGTGCCGATGCGCTGAAGGGCGCCCTGAAGCCGCTGCTCGCCACCGGGCAGGTCGACAGCGCCCGCGGCGCGCTGGCGGAAGCCGTGGAAGCTGCCGCCTTGGCGATCCTGAAGCTGCGCAAGCCCAACCGGCCGCTCGACGTCAATGTCGAGTTCTACACGGCGCTGCTGCTGGAAACGCTCGGCTTCCCGCGGCAGGCCTTCACCGGCGTCTTCGCGATCGGCCGCACGGTCGGATGGCTGGCGCATGCCCGCGAACAGGCGCTCGACGGTCGGCTGATTCGCCCGCGATCGGTCTATATCGGCCCGCTGCCGGCCGCTGCCTGAAGACTGAAATGGGCGGCGGGGCGTGTCCCCGCCACCAACCGTCAACCGCCGACGAAAGCAGCCAGGTTGTCTAACGTCAAACGGCACCCTTCCTCGTTGTCTTCAAGGCGGATGCCGGAGGGAATGTTGTCGCAGGCCATCGTCACATCGGTGCCACCATCCACCGGTGACAATGTCGTGCTGACCATCATCTCGCCGGAAAAGCCTTCATCTTCGGAATCGAAGACTGTAGCCCAGACGATCCGCTCATCAGGCACGAGTCTTGCGAAACGGCCTTCGAACCTGTCGGTCTTGTCGGAGGTCTTGCCCGGCTGCGACGCCTCGTCATCAGGATAGACGAGCGACATGCTGAATGCGCCGCCTTCCCTGCCTTCGAAAGCATGGACGATCCCGCGCATCGAACCGGGCGGAAGCCAGGTGGCGACCGCCTCCGCATCCAGGAAGGCACGGTAGATGCGCTCAGGTGGCGCGGCGATGAAGCGTGAAACGGTCGTGCTGCGTTGGGTGGCCATGCCGGCAAAATAGAGCACCACAAGCACTTGCCCAGATCGCGCCTGAAATCGCGCGATCTGGATCATCATTGTGATTAGACGAGGCGGCTCTGTTCCGTTGCCGCTTCGATGAAGCTGGCAAACAGCGGATGCGGGTCGAGCGGCCGGCTCTTCAGTTCCGGGTGATACTGCACGCCGATGAACCAAGGGTGATCGGCATATTCGATCGTCTCCGGCAGCACACCATCCGGCGACATGCCGGAGAAGACGAGGCCGCAGCTCTCGAGCCGGTCCTTGTAGTCGACATTGACCTCGTAGCGGTGGCGATGACGCTCGGAAATATCGGTGGAACCGTAGATATCCGCGATCTTCGTGCCCTTCTTCAGCGCCGCCTTGTAAGCGCCAAGACGCATCGTGCCGCCGAGATCACCGGCTGCCGTGCGCTTCTGCAACTCGTTGCCCTTGACCCATTCGGTCATCAGGCCGACCACCGGCTCCTTGGACGGGCCGAACTCGGTTGAGGACGCGCCCGATACGTCGGCGAGATTGCGCGCTGCCTCGATGACGGCCATCTGCATGCCGAAGCAGATGCCGAAATACGGCACCTTGCGTTCGCGGGCGAAGCGGGCTGCGTGAATCTTGCCTTCCGAACCGCGTTCGCCGAATCCGCCCGGCACGAGGATGCCATGCACCTTTTCGAGATAGGGCGCCGGATCTTCCTTTTCGAAGACCTCGGACTCGATCCATTCGAGCTTGACCTTGACGCGATTGGCGATGCCGCCGTGATGCAGCGCCTCGATCAGCGATTTATAGGCATCCTTGAGGCCGGTATATTTGCCGACGATCGCGATCGTCACCTCGCCCTCCGGCGTGCGGATGCGGTTGCAGACCTCTTCCCACGGGTCGAGACGCGGCTTCGGCGCCGGCTCGATGCCGAAGGCAGCCAGCACTTCGTCGTCCAGGCCTTCCTTGTGGTAGGCAATCGGCACATCGTAGATGTTGGCTACGTCCAGCGCCTGGATGACGGCGGACGGGCGCACGTTGCAGAACAGCGAGAGCTTACGGCGCTCTGCTTCCGGAATTTCGCGGTCGGCGCGCACCAGCAGGATATCGGGATGAATGCCGAGCGCCTGCAATTCCTTCACCGAATGCTGGGTCGGCTTGGTCTTCAGTTCGCCGGCCGCCGGAATGTAGGGCATCAGCGTCAGGTGGACGTAGACGGCGGTGCCGCGCGGCAGGTCGTTGCCGAGCTGGCGGATCGCCTCCATGAAGGGCATCGCCTCGATGTCGCCGACCGTGCCGCCGATCTCGCAGATGACGAAGTCGTATTCGTCATTGCCCTCGATGACGAAATCCTTGATCTCGTTGGTGACGTGCGGGATGACCTGCACCGTCGCGCCGAGATAGTCGCCGCGCCGTTCCTTGTCGATGATGTTCTTGTAGATGCGGCCGGTGGTGATGTTGTCGGTCTTGGTCGCCGAACGCCCCGTGAAGCGTTCGTAGTGGCCGAGATCGAGATCGGTTTCCGCGCCGTCGTCGGTGACGAAGACCTCGCCGTGCTGGGTCGGGCTCATCGTGCCCGGGTCCACGTTCAGATAGGGGTCGAGCTTGCGAAGCCGGACCCGATATCCACGGGCCTGTAGCAACGCTCCGAGAGCCGCGGCCGCAATTCCTTTTCCGAGAGAGGAAACCACGCCGCCAGTGATGAATACGTATCGCGCCATGGGATTCACCGGATACCTTTTCAAAAACGATTCCACCAGCCCCAAAAATTCTTTTCCGGAATTTTCGAAGCGTGGCGAAGGAATCTGAACAAAAGAAAACCGGCAGACCCGAGGGCCTGCCGGCGGTTTATGTCGAAGACCGGCTTACTGTCCCGTCGGGACGCCGGCGGGCTGAGCCGGTGCCGGCGCGGTTGCGGCCGGAGCCGTCGTGGAAGGTGCGGTAGCCGCGGGGGCCTGCGCTGCCGGAGCCTGAGTTGCCGGCGCTGGTGCGGCAGGCGTTGCCGCCCCGCTGCTCGGAACGCCGTTGCCGGCCGGCTGACCTGCCGGCGCCTTCGCACCGCCGCCGAGCGAATCGAGAATGCCGTTGCCCTGCCCGCCCGTTGCCGGAATGCGGTCCAGAATATCGCTCGGACGGCCTTGGTAACGCGTCAGTATCCCGAGGCCGAGCGAGGTCAGGAAGAACAGCGTCGCCAAGATCGCGGTGGTGCGCGTCAGCGCATTGGCCGTGCCGCGGGCCGACATGAAGCCCGAACCGCCGCCGATGCCGAGGCCGCCGCCTTCAGAGCGCTGGATGAGCACGACGCCGACGAGCGCGAGCACGATCATGAGATGAATGACAATCAATACGGTCTGCATGGGTCCAGTCCTGCCCGCCTGGAGACGGACATAAGTAAGAATTCTGGCGGCTCTTTACATGAGGCTTTGATCTATTCCAAGCCCTTCGGCCCGGAATAAACTTGGGAATTCACAATGCCTCAGGCGAGCAGCGCCTCATAGGCCCGGTAGATGGCGAGGAAGTCGGCTGCTTTCAAGCTCGCCCCGCCGATCAGCGCACCGTCGACATTGGCGATGCCCATCAGCTCGCCGGCATTGGCCGGCTTGACCGAGCCGCCGTAGAGAAGGCGCATCTTGCGGCCTTCATCGCCGAAGCGGGCCACTAGCTCGGCGCGCATGAAGGCATGCGCCTTTTCGACATCGCCTGATGTCGGCGTCACACCGGTGCCAATCGCCCAGATCGGCTCGTAGGCGATGACCGTGCTCTCGGCGATGGCGCCGTCCGGAACCGAGGCGGAAAGCTGACGCTTGATGACGTCGAGCGCCTGGCCGGTCCGGCGTTCATCCGCCGTCTCGCCGATGCAGATGATCGCCGTCAGCCCGGCGGCGAAGGCAGCCTCCGCCTTGGCGCGGACCAGATGATCCGTTTCAGCATGGTCGGTGCGCCGCTCGGAGTGGCCGACGATGACATACGTGCCGAAACAATCGGCAATCATCTCGGCCGAGATGTCGCCGGTATGCGCGCCTGACGGGTTCTGATGGCAGTCCTGGGCGCCGATCGCCAGCGGGCTGTCGGTGCAGAGCGCCGTCGCCACGTAAAGCAGCGTCGTCGGCGGGCAGATCAGCGCTTCGACCTTGTCGGCCAGCGGCGAGGAAACACCCTCGGCGATCGTCTTGATCTGATCCAGGGAGGCACGCATGCCATTCATTTTCCAGTTTCCCGCCACGAGCGGGCGCACGTCAGGTGTCATGCCAGCCTTCCAAATTCTGCATATGCCCAAATTCTGCATATGCATTGGGCAATATCAAAAGCGCGCGGCAAAGAAAAGCATCACGCCCTTGACGTAAGGGGAATCTCGGCGATCCAGCCTATATTTCTGCCGAAAAATGCTAGGGAGCCCGCTTCAGCCGGCGAGAATCCAGTTCAAGACCCGGCGCCAGTCGATCATCCGGATCGGCGTGCCGTGATTTCCGGTCTCAAACAGCGTGAACCGTGTCGGATATTTTGCCTTGTGCAGGCTTTCGAACAGCGCCTGCTGGTCGCTGGCGGCATAGACCGGGTCGCGGCTGCCGTGCGCGAACCAGAGCGGCAGCTTCGCCTTGTAGAAGGCGCTCCTGGTGAAATCGGGATCGGCGACGCCGCTCATAACAAGCATGCCCTTCAGCCGCTTGACGCTGTCGCCGTCGCGCGCAATGCCCCAGCAGACCTGGCTGCCCATTGAGGCGCAGGAAAGGATGACCGGCCGGCCCGGCGATTGGGCGCTGGCATAACGGATGAGGCCGGTGATTGCCGCAACGCCATTGCTGTCGAAACTCCTGACCGTCGGCGAATAATAAACGCCGCCATTGCCGGCGACGAGGTTCTTCAGCCGGTTGAAATTGCCGCCGAAGCTGTAATCGTTGGCGCCCAGCCGGCGATCGCCGTCGCGGCCATGGATGAAAATTACCGTGAAGGCGGCATTTTCGGCCGGTCCCACCCTGGTGACATCGAGCCTGATGCCGACGAGAGGCAGCGTCTCGTCGGCTTGAGCCTTGCGGATGCCAAGCGCCACATATTTCTGCTGCACTCGCTTTTGCGGGATCTGGTCGCGACCGTTGATATCGCGCATCTCGTTATAGTCGATGACCTCGAATGCACCGTCATCGCCTGTCTGCAGCGTGGCCTGCTTCGAAAACAGATCGTCCTTGAAAGGCGGCAGCGCATCGGCCGCCCGCGCCGGCCCGACAGCAGACAGGATGGCCGCGGACAAGAAAAACGCCGCAATTGCGGTGATGATGGTGCAATCACTTGTGGACATTCGCATTCGGATGGCTCCTGAAGCCTGCCGCCGCTTGCCATTCCGCGCCCGGCAACGCAAATCATTTGGGAAAAGCCGCCAAAACCGGCGGTGTCGCGTATAGAGGTGCTTTCTGGCAAAATCTGCCTGATTCGCAAACGTGACATGAAATGCGGTGATTTTGGGTCGGCGGCGGATGCCCGCCCAAGACAGGATGAAGATCTGAACGGATCCATGGACGATAGCAACGACCTCTTTTCCGGAATGCCCCTCTCTGAAAAACGCGAGGAGGCGCAGAAGCCTGCCGCGCCCGCCGAGCGGCCACCGGTCACGGCTGCGCCCGCCCCTGCCCCACCCGCCGCCGCACCCCCTACTGCCGGAGCATCAGCCCGGCCGGCGCCCGCTGCGTCGAATTCGGACGAATACGGCGCCTCGTCGATCCGCGTCCTCGAAGGCCTCGAGCCGGTGCGCATGCGCCCGGGCATGTATATCGGCGGCACCGATGAAAAGGCGCTGCATCACCTTTTTGCCGAAGTCATCGACAACGCGATGGACGAGGCGGTCGCCGGACACGCCAATTTCATCGAGGTCTATCTTGACCTCGAAGGTTATCTCACCGTCTCCGACAACGGCCGCGGCATCCCGGTCGAGAACCATCCGCAGGTACCGGGCAAGTCGACGCTCGAAGTCATCATGACAAAACTGCATGCCGGCGGCAAATTCGACGGCAAGGCCTACGAGACCTCGGGCGGTCTGCACGGTGTTGGCGTCTCGGTCGTCAACGCCCTTTCCGACGACCTCGAAGTCGAGGTGGCCCGCAACCGCAAGCTCTACCGCCAGCGCTTTTCCCGCGGCCTGCCGCAGGGTGGCCTCGAAGAGTTGGGCGACGTCCACAATCGCCGCGGTACCCGCGTGCGTTTCCATCCCGACCCCCAGATCTTTGGGGATCATATGAAGTTCGATGCCGCCCGCGTCTTCCGCATGGCGCGCTCGAAGGCCTACCTATTCGGCGGCGTCGAGATCCGCTGGAGCTGCGAGGCGGGCGTTTTGCCTGAAGGGTCCGAGGTCCCTGACAAGGCCGTCTTCCACTTCCCCGGCGGCCTGAAGGACTATCTCCAGGCGACGATGGGCAAGGAATTCACCGTCACCCGCGAGATCTTTGCCGGCAAGACGGAGAAGGTGAGCGGCCACGGCTCGATGGAATGGGCGATCACCTGGTACGGCGGCGATCCGCAGGTTCATTCCTATTGCAATACCATTCCGACGCCCGATGGTGGCACGCACGAGGCGGGCCTGCGCATCGCGCTGACCAAGGGCCTCAAGGCCTATGCCGAGCTGACGCAGAACAAGCGCGCCGCCCAGATCACCACCGATGACGTGATGATCTCGGCCGTCGGCATGCTGTCGGTCTTCATCCGCGAGCCGGAATTCGTCGGCCAGACCAAGGACAAGCTCGCGACCGTCGAGGCTCAGCGCATCGTCGAGAACGCGCTTCGCGATCCCTTCGACCATTATCTTGCCGACAATCCGAACGAGTCGGCCAAGCTGCTCGACTGGGTGATCGAGCGCGCCGAGGAGCGCCTGCGCCGCCGCAAGGAAAAGGAAGTCAACCGCAAGACCGCGGTGCGCAAGCTGCGCCTGCCCGGCAAGCTCGCCGACTGCTCGCAGAATACTGCCGAGGGCGCCGAACTCTTCATCGTCGAGGGTGACTCGGCAGGCGGCTCGGCCAAGCAGGCGCGCAACCGCGCCAACCAGGCAATTCTGCCGCTGCGCGGCAAGATCCTCAACGTTGCCAGCGCCGGCCGCGAAAAACTCGGCGCCAATCAGCAGCTCGCCGATCTCATTCAGGCGCTCGGCTGCGGCACGCGCTCGAAATACCGCGACGAAGACCTGCGCTACGAGCGCATCATCGTCATGACCGATGCCGACGTCGACGGTGCCCACATCGCCTCGCTGCTCATCACCTTCTTTTATCAGGAGATGCCGGAGCTGGTGCGCGGCGGCCACCTCTTCCTCGCCGTGCCGCCGCTCTACAAGATCACCCAAGGGTCGAAATCCGCCTATGCCCGCGACGACAATCATCGCGCCGAGCTGATGCAGACGGAATTCAAGGGTAAGGCCAAGGTCGAGATCAGCCGCTTCAAAGGTCTCGGCGAGATGATGGCCTCCCAGCTCAAGGAAACCACGATGGATCCGTCCAAGCGCACCTTGCTGAAGGTCATGATCGACGAGGTGGATTTCGAGGGCACCCGCAGCGCCGTCGACGATCTGATGGGCACCAAGCCGGAAGCCCGCTTCCGATTCATCCAGGATCGCGCCGCCTTCGCCGAAAACCTCGATATTTAAAACATATGCGAGCGGGATAGACGTGGGTTCGGCGCGGCCTGCATTTTAGCATCTGCGATTTCACGGAACTGACGAAGAACCGTAACAAGGCCTTCAAACAACCGGCGCATGAAGCGGTCGGCGCGCCTTCCCCTCTGGGGAGCAGCTGCGCCGGTTCGAACCGTTTCAACCCCCTGCCGGATCTTTGCCATGACCAAGCGTTTTCTCGCGGCTGCCGCTTTCATTCTTCTTTCCAGCACCGTCATCGCCAGCGCCACAGATATCCGCGCGACTGAGATCGGCGCCACCTTCGAGACCGCCTGCCCCTTCGGCGATTGCGCCGCCGGCATTTCGCTCTCCTATCTCGGTGAATTCGTGATCCCCACAGGTCACATGGAAAACGGCGTCGAATTCGGCGGCATTTCCGGCCTCGATTTCGATGCCGTCACCGGCCACTATCTCGCCATCAGCGACGACCGCTCCGAACGGGCGCCGGCCCGCTTTTATGAACTCGACGTCGATGTCGGCGCGTCCGGTCTCAAGGGTGTATCGGTCGTCAGCCAAGTGACGTTGAAGGACAAGAACGGCGAGCCCTTCGCCGCCAGGACCGTCGACCCAGAGTCGATCCGTCTCGGCAAGGACGGCATCTATTGGGGCAGCGAAGGCGACGGCAAGGCGCTGCTGCCACCCTTCGTCCGCGTGACAGCACTGGACGGCTCATTCGTGCGCGAATTCAAGCTGCCGCAGGGCTTTGCTCCCACAGCCGACAAGTCGACCGGCATCCGCGACAATCTCGCCTTCGAGGATCTCGCCGTCGCGCCCTCCGGCTATGTCTTCGTCGGTGTCGAAGCCGCGCTCTATCAGGATGGCCCCAACCCCTCGCTGACGTCGGGCAGCCTGTCGCGTATTATCCGCTACGACGGCGCGAGCGGCGAGCCGAAGGCCGAGTATGTCTACCCGGTCTCACCGATCCCGCAGGCCGCCACCAAGGCCGATGGCGGCAATGACAATGGTATGTCTGAAATGCTTGCGCTCGACGACCATCGCCTGCTCGCCGTCGAGCGCAGTTATGCCCAGGGCTACGGCAACACCATCAAGATCATGATGATGGATCTGGCCGACGCTACGGATGTTTCCGCCATCGCTTCGCTCGCCAAAAACGACCAGCGCGTCGTCCCGGCCCGCAAGAGCCAGGTCCTAGATTTGAGAGCGATCGGGCTCGTCCCCGACAATATCGAGGCCATGTCGCTGGGAAAGGCCAAAGACGGCACCGACGTTCTCATTCTCGGTTCCGACAACAATTTCTCGACCGGCCAGAAGACGCAATTCTACGCCTTCAAGGTTGTCAGGCGTCTGCAGCAGTAAGACGCTCGGTCTGGCGGCCGATTGGCGACGCTTTGTATACGCTTTCACGGTGCGGACCTTGAAACCGCCGGGTTGATGGCCCATAACCAGAGTACAAGAAAAAGAAGAGGCGCGCGTGGGTGTGTTCGACCGTCAGAAAAGCAATCATGAACCGCGATGGCTCGGGTCGTCGGCACCGACACGCACGCCGCTGATTCCCTCCATTTCGGCTGCGCGCTGGCTGCTTGTTCTGATCGTCGCGGCCGGTGTCTACTTCTTCTACGGCTTCCTCGTACCGGTGCTGGCGTCGCTGGTCATCGGGTTCGCCAGCTGGCCGCTCTACCGCAAGCTTCTTGCCCGCGTCGGCGGCAATACGACGATCGCCGCGACCATAGCCATCATCATGATCATCACTTTCCTGGTCATCCCGATCGGCCTTGCCGTCACCTATACGACGGGTGAAGTGCGCACCTGGGTTGCCTGGGCAATCCACGCCAACCGCGCCGGCGCCCCGACACCGGCCTGGATCGTCGCGCTGCCGTGGGCAGGCACCTATCTCGATGAAGTCTGGACCAAATATATCGGCAGCCCCGGCGCCCTGGGCGAGGTTATCCAGGCGGTCAGCGGAGCCAATATCGGCAATATCTACCGTGCCGTGCTTGCGGCCGGCGGTGGCGCCTTCCATCTCCTGCTGACGCTGCTCTTCATGCTGATCGCGCTGTTCTTTGTCTATCGCGACGGTTTTTCATTTTCCAAGCAGATCGACATGCTCGGCGAACGCATCCTGCCTAACCGCTGGGAGCGCATTTCCCGTGTCGTGCCGGCGACAATCAGCTCGACAGTCATGGGTATGACGCTGATTGCGATCGGCGAAGGCATCGTGCTCGGCCTGGCCTACTGGATAGCCGGCGTACCGTCGCCGGTGACACTCGGCGTGCTGACTGGCGTGATGGCGCTGATCCCGGGCGGTGCGCCGCTCTCCTTCACGCTGGTCTCAATCTATCTGCTGGCAAGCGGCTCGCATGTGGCCGGCATCGGTCTCTTTGTCTGGGGAACCGTCGAGCTCTTCATTGTGGACAAGACGCTGCGGCCGAAGCTCGTCGGCGGCCCGATCAAGCTGCCCTTCCTGCCGACCTTTTTCGGCCTCGTCGGCGGCGTCAAGACGATGGGTTTCCTCGGCCTCTTCATCGGCCCGGTGCTGATGGCGTTGATCGTCGCCATCTGGCGCGAATGGATCCACGAGGCCCGCAACGCCGACAAGAGCGAGACGGGGCCGCAGGTTCTCATCGACGAACAGGCCCCGCCGGCAATCCCCGAATCGCCGAAGACGATCCCCCGTATTGCCGAAGGCTGAACCGCCTTAGCAGACCGTCATCCCAGCCGCTTTTCCATGAACAGGCTGAGCGGGTCCGGCAGATAGCTGCCGAAAGGCTCGATGTCCCGGTATCCGTATTTGCGGTAGAGAGCGATCGCCTCGGGCTGGTAGATGCCGGTTTCGAGCCGGATCGCCGATAGCCGCTTTTCCCTAGCGATCGCTTCGAGCGCGTTCATCAGGCCGCTGGCGACCCGCAGCCCCCTCGCCTCTGGATCGACGAACATGCGCTTGATCTCGGCCGTGCCGTCGCCGGCCTCGACCAGCGCGCAGCAGCCGACGATCGCATCGCCGTTGCGCGCGACCAGGAATCTCACCGACGGCTTCTCCAGCAAGGAGAGGTCGACCAGATGGTTGCTCTCTGGGGGATAGAGCGATTGCGCATAGGCATCGGACAGATCGAGAAGGCGGATGACGCCGTCCTGACGCGGTGGCTCCAGGGCGATGGTGACGGACATGCTGCCTCTTTCTGTTGGCGCAGGGCAAGATTTTTCCGGAGATGAC
Source organism: Rhizobium sp. NZLR10 (assembly GCF_019685125.1). NCBI lineage: Bacteria > Pseudomonadati > Pseudomonadota > Alphaproteobacteria > Hyphomicrobiales > Rhizobiaceae > Rhizobium > Rhizobium sp. NZLR10. Next base: position 459,563 of record NZ_JABDWE010000002.1, read on the forward strand.
CAAGAGTTAATGCTCCTGCCTTCATTCGGTTGGAATTGCGCCCTCTAAGACGATGGCATGCTCAATAGCCACGGAGGCAAAATATGCAAGCGGTGCTGATCGCGATGACCATTCTCGGTTGCGACGATTCCATCAGCCAGTGCAGCTATGTCGCGACGGTCGACAAACGCTGGGAGACGGTTGCCGCCTGCGATGCCGAAGCCGAACGCCGGTTGAAAACCTATGCCAATGTCAGCTATCCCTCGGTGATCGCAGTCTGCGAAGCGCCCAAAGCAGTCGCTGCCGCCGAACCGCCGAAACCGGCGCCCGTAACGCCGGCCGCACCCGAAGCGGCCGAACAGCACCCGCAGGGACTGCGTGGTTTTGCCGACGACATTGCCGGACAGGTCCGCGACCATCTGCCCTCCGGCAGAAGCGTCAAGGACACGCTCGCCAAACCGGTGCATTTCGTCTCCGCCAGCTATTCTTGGGTCGTCACGCGGCTGGCCGATTAATGCATGTCGCCCGGAAGTGTGCAGCGGTTCTGGGACAGCGACATGCATAAAAACAAAGGGCTAAAGCGCGTCGCATGAATCAAATTTGATGCGACGCGCTTAGGCGGCCGCAAGCGCCGCATAGACGCGGGCCGATTGCCGCTGTTCGATGACATGCAGCTTTTCCACCATGTCGAGCAGCTCGCCGACCGCGCCGTGCGCGTCGTGATGGCGGAATTTTTCGAGAAGACGGCCGCAGACATTGCCGAGCACGCTGCCCGGCGCTTTTCTTGCTGCGTCACGCCACAGCATTGTGGCTTCGACGAAGATCACGCTGATGTCCCTGGACAGGCCGGCGGACTCGTAGAGCGCGCGCACCGCATGCATGCGCCCGGTTGCCAGGATCGAGCGCACCCGGCGCTCGCCGCAACCCGTCAGCTCGACGACCGCTCCCGCAAAGAAATCCACCTTGCCGGCGCAGAGCGCGTGCATCAGGAAGGACGGCGTCAGCCGGCCGTTGAGGCGCAGATGCTCGACGAGATCGGGTATCTCGCGCGGCGCGATGTCGCCGGCGATCGACACGATGGCAGCCTCCGTCGCCTCGCGGCTGATGCGTTGGAGCCGCTGCAGGCCGATCGCCGCCTGTGCGAGCGGTAGCCCAACCAGCGCATTGCTGACATGCTGGGTAAGCAACTGCCGGGCATCGGCGGGAAGATCGCTGCGGTCGAGAAGCAGATTGCGAATGTCGCAGCAGTCGCCAAGCCGTTCGGCGATGCGTTTCAGCGATTGGCTGGAGATCGCCGCACCGTCGTTCTCGAGCAGGCAGAGCAGCTCCTCCTCGTCGCCGACCTCCGCAAGCGCTGCGCAAACCGGGCGCGTCACATGCGCCCTCACCGCGATCAGCATGCGGGTGGCGCCATTGCCGCGCGCGGCGAGATCGACGAGATCGGCATCGCTCAACAGCGGCGAACAGGTCACCGCATGGCAGGCAACCTCAGGCTGGTCTTCGGCAAGCGAAAGAATCAGGCTGCGTGGCGCATCGGGCGACCAGGCGATCGCCTCGGCAAGTGCCAACCGCACGCGCGGCGACGGATCGTCGAGCAGAAAGGTCATCGCCATTTCGGCTGCCGCCCGCTCCTCCACCGTCATCTTGGACTGAAGATAGGCTCGCCCGAGCGCGTTTGCTGCCCGGGCCCGGTCACCGGTCTTGGCCGTTTCGATCCAACGAAGGAAAGCTTCTATGATCACACGACGCCCCAGCACTTGAACGCGATTCCCTCGCGTTTCATTCAATGCTGCGACCGTAGCGACAAAAGGTTTAAGATTGGTTCACCATATTTCTTAAGTCTTTGTAGGCCTTGCGGCTGGATCTAAACCTTCGGCAGATGCGGCCGGAACATTTCGAAGACCTCGCTGGCTTCGCTGTAGTCCATATAACCCAAACGCGCGACGGGGCGGGCGAGCGACATGTCGAGGCGGCCATCCCTGACGATCGCCTCGTCGATGCGGATGCCGACCACTTCACCGAAGATGAAGACGTTTTCGGACGGTTCGCCCGACAGCGTCTTCGGTTCGATGATCTCGGTCACCTTGCATTCGAGCACTGCGAAAGCCTCGCCGACATACGGCGCGTCGATGAGTTCGGCCGGCTTCGGCGTCAGGCAGGCGAAATCGAATTCGCTGTCGCCGTAGGGCAGCGCCGCCGAGGAAAGGTTCATCTTCTCGGTGAGATTTCGGCTGACGAAATTGCAGGTGAAGACACCGGTCTCGGCCGCATTGCGCTGGCTGTCCTTGCGCCCGCTGGAGGAAAACATCACCAGCTTCGGCCGGTCGGAAACCGCATTGAAGAAGGAATAGGGCGCGAGATTGATCGAGCCGTCCCTGCCCTTGCTGCCGATCCAGCCGATCGGCCGCGGCGACACGATCGCCTTGAAGGGATCATGCGCCAGCCCATGCCGGTTGCTGTCGGTGGTGTAAAACATCAGTCCTCTCCGCCGACCCAGGTCACCGTATCGGCAAGTTCCGGCCGCGGCCGCTCGATCGCCGGAAATGTCGTCGAGCCGATATGGATGAAACCCGCCACCTTTTCATCCGGGCCGACGCCGAGCAGCGGATAGGCGCGCTCGTCATAGGCAAACCACTCGGTCAGCCAGTTGGCAACGTAACCGCTGGCATTGGCGGCGAGGATGAGGTTGAAGCAGAGCGCGCCGGCCGACATCAGTTGTTCCCATTCCGGGATCTTGATATGCGGCCCAGCCTTGCTGACGACGGCAACGACCACTGGCGCGCGGGTGAAACGGGCGCGCTCGACCTGGATCATCTCTTCGGAAAGCTCGGGCTTCATTGCGAGTGCCAGCTTTAGAAGCTCCTCGCCGAGACGCACACGCTGGTCCCCGCGATAGACGATGAAACGCCATGGCGCGATCTTGCCGTGATCGGGAACACGCGAGGCAAGACGCAGGATTTCTTCGATCTCGGCCTTCTCCGGACCTGGTTCGCACATCTGGAAAGCGGGGATGGAGCGGCGCACGGCGAGGTAGTCGATCAGCTTGATATCGGATTTCATGCGGGAGAAACTTCCATTTTTATGCTGCTGCAAAGGGTGGGTCTTGAATTTGCCATCGCGTTGGTCTTGAAGTGGCCTTTGCGATTTCAGAAGTCAATCGGTTCACGAAACAGATGTTTGGCATTTCGCCTCTTGCACGCATCGGCCTTGCCATTGCCCTGATGATACTGACGCCGCTCGGCGCCGGCGCTCAGGATGCCTTCAAGGAATTCAAGCAGCTTGAATCGACGCCGAAGATGCCGAAGCTCGATGCCTTCATCGCGCCCGGCACGGCGCCCGAAGGGGTCAAGCTGCGCAACGTTGCGATGGAAGCCAAGCTGACGGCGGACGGCACGCCGGTCGAGGAAGGCCTCTCCTGGTACGTCTTCAGCCCGATCGCCGGAACTGACGGCAAGCTGCCGCTGATCGCCAGCGCCAAGGGCGGACCCGCCGCCTTCCAGCTCGCTCCCGGCGATTATTTCGTCAACGTTTCCTTCGGCCGTGCCGGCGTTACCAAGAAACTGACCGTGCCCGCTGATGGCGAGGTAGACAAGCAGGTGATGGTGCTCGATGCCGGCGGCCTGCTGCTCAATGCCGTCTCCGGCACCGATGCCCGCATCCGCCCCGATCAGTTGAGCTTCTCGATCTATTCCTCGGAAGTGCGCGACGACGGCGAGCGCGGCCTCGTCATGGCCGATGTCTCGCCGAACACCGTCGTCCGCCTGAATGCCGGCACCTATCACATCGTCTCCGAATATGGCAGCGTCAACGCCGTCATCCGCGCCGACATCCAGGTCGAAGCCGGCAAGCTGACCGAGGCGACGATCCAGCATCGTGCCGCGCAGGTCACCTTCAAGCTGGTCTCGGATGCCGGCGGTGAGGCGATCGCCGATACGGCATGGTCGATCCTGACGGCGGCCGGCGACAGCGTCGGCGAAAGCGTCAGCGCCTTCCCGACCATGGTGCTCGCCGAAGGCGGATATTCCGCCGTCGCCCGCAACAAGGACAAGATCTACCAGCGCGATTTCACCATCGTCGCCGGCAGGAACACCGATGTCGAGGTTCTGATGAAGGACCAGCAGCCACAGCCGCCGGTGAACGATGCGGCCCGCACGGTGCAGCAAGTGCCTGTGGGAACGCCGCCGCCACCAGGTGTCCAGCCGGCGCCGGTGGCACCACTCCCTTCCTACGAACAGCTCGCACCGCAAGGCGGCGACGACACAAGCCTCGATTGATTGTGTCGCGAGCGGTTTTCGGCTCAGCCGAGATGTTTGGGTCCGGCCCGTTTAGGCGGCGCCACTGGCAAGACTGGCTCGTGACCGCGCCCGACCGTGCCGATCAAAGGCGTTCCAGACGCGCGTTCCATCATTGGCATGGAGAATTCTTTGAAGCGCATTGCAGCGTGGTTATTGGCTGCATGATCGTGGCGGCAACATCGCAGCCCTTGATCAGCTTCCGACAGCGCCGAAGTCCGGCGCTGTCGGATAGACGCGTTTTTTAGGCCGCCTTGGCTTTCTTTGCTTCGGCCTTGCGACGGATGTCGGGCGGCGTCGCTTCCAAGGCAAGGCTCTCGACGGCGACATCGAGCTCCATCGAAACCTGGTCCTGGCTGCCGAGGCGGCGGATGTTGACCGTGCGCTCCTCGGCTTCCTTCCGGCCGCAGACGATGATGACAGGCACCTTGGTGACCGAGTGTTCGCGGACCTTGTAGTTGATCTTCTCATTGCGGAAATCGGTCTCGACGTTGAGACCGGCCTCGCGCAGCGCCTCGGCCACTTCAAGCCCGTAGGTGTCGGCTTCCGAAGTGATCGTCGCGACCACCACCTGGAGCGGCGATACCCAAAGCGGCATGTGGCCGGCGAAGTTCTCGATCAGGATGCCGAGGAAGCGCTCCATCGAGCCGCAGATGGCGCGATGGATCATCACCGGCTGCGTCTTTTCGGAGTTGCTGTCGATGTAGAAGGCACCGAAGCGTTCCGGCAGGTTGAAGTCGACCTGCGTCGTGCCGCATTGCCATTCGCGGCCGATCGCATCCTTCAGCGTATATTCGAACTTCGGCCCGTAGAAGGCGCCCTCGCCCGGCAAGATGCCGGTCTTGATGTTGTTCGACTGCTGCTGGATCGTCTCCAACACATTCATCATCACGCTTTCGGCGCGGTCCCAGAGATCGTCGGAACCGACGCGCTTGTCCGGCCGGGTCGAGAGCTTGATGGTGACCTCGTCGAAGCCGAAATCCTTGTAGACCGAGAGGATCAGATCGTTGATCTTCAGGCATTCGGCAGCCATCTGCTCATCGGTGCAGAAGATGTGCGCATCGTCCTGCGTGAAGCCACGCACGCGCATCAGCCCGTGCAGCGCCCCCGACGGCTCGTAGCGATGGACGTTGCCGAATTCGGCAAGCCGGATCGGCAGCTCGCGGTAGGATTTCAGCCCATGTTTGAAGATCTGGATATGGCCGGGGCAGTTCATCGGCTTCAGCGCGAAAACCCGGTCGTCGTCGGTGTCGTCACCGGCAACCGTCACCTTGAACATGTTGTCGCGGTACCAGCCCCAGTGACCGGAGGTCTCCCACAGCGACTTGTCGAGCACCTGCGGCGCGTTGACTTCCTGATAGTCACCGGCTAGCCGGCGGCGCATATAGGCGACCAGCGTCTGGAAGACGCGCCAACCCTTGCCGTGCCAGAAGACGACGCCCGGGCCCTCTTCCTGGAAATGGAAGAGATCCATCTCGCGGCCGAGGCGGCGGTGATCGCGCTTCTCGGCTTCGGCAAGCATATGCAGATAATTGTCGAGTTCCGACTGCTCGGCGAAGGCCGTGCCGTAGATGCGGCTCAGCATCGGGTTGTTGCTGTCGCCGCGCCAGTAGGCGCCGGCGACCTTCAAGAGCTTGAAGGCGCTGCCGATCTGGCCGGTCGAGGCCATATGCGGGCCGCGGCAGAGATCGAACCAGTCGCCCTGGTAATAGATCTTCAGATCCTGCCCTGCCGGGATGGCGTCGACGAGTTCGACCTTGTACTGCTCACCCTTGTCGGCGAAGACCTGTTTGGCCTTCTCGCGCGACCAGACCTGCTTGGTGAAGGGGGCGTTGCGGGCGATGATCTCCTTCATCTTCTTTTCGATCTTCGGCAGATCGTCGAGCGTGAAGGGCTCGTTCTTGGCAAAGTCGTAGTAGAATCCGTTTTCGATGACCGGGCCGATCGTCACCTGAGTGCCGGGCCAGAGCTCCTGCACCGCTTCGGCCATGACGTGCGCCGCGTCGTGGCGGATAAGTTCCAGGGCGCGGTCGTCGTTGCGGGTGATGATCTCGATCCGGCCCGTCGTCACGGGATCGGAAAGGTCGCGCACGGTGCCGTCGATCGCAATGGCGACCGCCTTCTTGGCAAGCGACTTGGAAATGGATTCGGCGACATCTCGGCCGGTTGCGCCAGCATCGTAGCTGCGCACGGAACCATCGGGAAATGTCAGGGAAATAGCTTGGGACATCGAAATTCTCCTTGTCCAGTCCCGCCAACGAATGCGGGTGGTTGCAACGGCAGCGCCTCCGTCTTTGGATGCGCTCCCGCCTGATAATCAGATTTCTCTCGTGAGTAAAGAAGAAGCCGGCCTACATGATCATCTCGGCAAGGCCGCACACGGTGTTCCAGTTACGCATCGTCCCGACGCCTATCCGCTTGTTCGTCAGGGCCGAAAGCAGCTTGGATTGGCTGGGTTTGCCGGCAAAATCGATCCAAAGATCGCCGCCGACGACGGCGATGCGCTGTCCCTCCGTCATCAGCGGTTTCAGCGCCTCCACCTTCTTCGGATCGACCGGCAGTCGCATCACCCGGACGATGACCTGGTCGGCGTTGCCATCCTTGAAGGGATTGGTGCTGCAAAGCGCCATCCAGCTGCAGTCGTTGCGCACGACGATATCGACGTGTTTGCCGAACTTTTCTTCAAAGCCCTCTTCCAAGGTCACCTCGAGTTCGTGCGGCCGCATATCGTCGGCTTCGAAAACCAGATTGCCAGTGGAAACCAGCGTGCGCGGTTCGCGATAACCGAGCTCTTCGGCCAGTGCGCGCAAATCCTGCATGATAACGCGGCGATCGGGCGTCAGGACAATGCTGTGCAGAAGGGCGATGAAGGTACTCATGGCGCCCACCCTTTCTTGCGTCCGAGGGAGAGATACCGCCACGGCGTCCACCAGCGGCACTGATCGCCGAGCACTTCAGGCACCTGGTCGAGGCCGCTGGTGCCACCCGGGCCGCAGCGGCCGACCCGAAACAACGTCATCCAGCCGCCAGCCCACAGGCCGTGGCGGGCGATCGACTCATAGCCGTATTCGGAGCAGGTGGGGATATGGCGGCAGGAATTGCCGACAAAGCTGGAAAGCGTCAGCTGGTAGAGGCGGATAAAACCCATCCCGAGCAGGCGGTCGGGAGTCTTGCGGAACGGACCGGTATAATTGCGGGATGTGTGTGCGGCCTTTTCACGCGGTTTTTCAGGTCCGGCGGCACCGCCGTCATCCTCATCGCTTGCCTGCAGGGCGCAGAACTCGCACATCTCCGTTACGCCTCGACAAACTCAGCCCGTTTCGCCTCGATCTGCCCGATCGCATCGACGACCGCATCGAAGGTCAGCATCGTCGAGGCATGGCGGGCCTTGTAGTCCCGCACCGGCAGCAGATAGCGCATGTCTTCGAACCGTCCCTCGGGCCCCGCTCCATCCGCCTTCAACATGGCAAGCATGTCCTGGCGTGCCTGGCGCAATTCGCCCGATGTGGCGCCGACGACATGGCGGGCCATGATCGAGGACGAGGCCTGGCCGAGCGCGCAGGCCTTCACGTCATGGGCAAAACCGGTCACGGTATCGCCGTCCATCTTCAGCCAGATTCGCACCTTCGAGCCGCAAAGTTTCGAATAGGCCTGGGCGCTCGCATCGGCCTCCGCCAACGTGCCGGTCAACGGAATATTGCCGGCGAATTCGAGGATCTTGCTGTTGTAGATGTCGTCCATGTCGGATTTCCGCTCCAAAATCACTGCGGATCGGCCTCAATAAGGGCTGTTATTGTTATTGAAACAAAAAACACACCGTGTCATCTGAGGATACTTACATACGATGGCCGTCTTCCTATATGTATGTCGTTCGAAGGCCATGAAAATGCAATGGCCTCGTGTAAGTTTGATTGGGAAACCGTGCCGGACGGGCGTTGAATGCGCCTTGAAAGCCCCGGAGCCTGCCAAAGGTGCATGAATTCCCGCATGGGATTGACCAGTGGCGATTCCGACAGATGGGTCCGCGGTGCGGACCAGGAGACCATTGTTCATGGACGCCATCGTAAAAAACTTTCCGCAGACCAACCGCGACTCCGATCGCCCCTCTCAGCAGGAGGCGGAGGAAGCCGTTCGTGTGCTGCTGCGCTGGGCCGGTGACAACCCGACCCGCGAAGGCCTGCTCGAAACGCCGGCCCGTGTCGTCAAAGCGTACCGCGAGCTTTTTTCCGGCTACGACATGGCGCCGGAAGACGTGCTCGGCCGCACCTTCGAAGAGGTCGCCGGGTACGACGACATGGTCCTCGTCAAGGACATTCCGTTCTTCTCGCATTGCGAACACCACATGGTGCCGATCATCGGCAAGGCCCACGTCGCCTACATGCCGGACGGGCGTGTTCTCGGCCTGTCGAAGATCGCCCGCGTGGTCGAGATTTATGGCCGCCGCCTGCAGACGCAGGAAACGATGACCGCGCAGATCGCCCGGGCCATCGACGATACGCTTAATCCGCGCGGTGTCGCGGTATTGATCGAGGCCGAACATATGTGCATGGCGATGCGCGGCGTTCAGAAGCAGGGCTCGACCACGTTGACGACGACGTTTACGGGTACGTTCAAGACCGAGCCGGCCGATCAGGCCCGTTTCATGACCATGGTGCGGAGCCGCTGATACCGGCTCCCTCAGGAGGGCCGCGATGAGTCAAATGATCTTCAATCAACCATCCGAGGACAAGTCGGCGTTGGAAGACGCCGGCGATTTCACGCCGCGTTTCGATGACCGCGGCCTGATCACCGCGATCGTCACCGACGCTGGCGACGGCGAGTTGCTGATGGTGGCGCACATGAACGCCCAGGCGCTGGCGCTGACCATCCAGACCGGCACGGCTCATTATTTCAGCCGTTCGCGGGGCAAGATCTGGAAGAAGGGTGAAACCTCGGGCAATCTCCAGACGGTGAAGGAAATTCGCACCGATTGCGATCAGGACGCCATCTGGCTGAAAGTCGAGGTCGCCGGCCACGACGCCACCTGTCACACCGGCCGCCGCTCCTGCTTCTATCGGACGATTACGCTTCAAGACGGAAAGCCAATGCTGGATATCGTCGACGACGAGCGTCATTTCGATCCGCAGGACGTTTACGGGAAATAAGCCGAACGCGCCGGCATTTGCTCCTTATTGCGCCAGAAACCGCTTCTATATACCATTTGGAAACTGATCGGGCACACTATCGGGACCCAAAGTGTTCTGCTGGGAGGGAGAGCGCCATGCTGAGCTGGAATTTGCATCGTCAAAGCTCTGAAGGCGAAGGTTCCGGTACCGCCATATCCACCACGATCGAGGTGATCCCGCCTCCAGCACCCATCAAGAAAATCAAGATCGCGCTGGCGCTCGGCGGTGGTGCTGCCCGCGGCTGGGCCCATATCGGCGTGCTGCGCGCCCTCGACGAGGCAAAAATCGAGATCGGCATGATTGCCGGCACCTCGATCGGCGCGCTGGTCGGCGGCTGCTATCTCGCCGGCAAACTCGATGAACTCGAAAGTTTCGCCCGCTCGCTGACGATGCGCCGGATCGCAAGCCTCCTCGATCTCACCATCGGCGGCAGCGGCCTGTTCGGTGGCATGCGGCTGACCAAGCGTATGCAGGAACATCTGGAAGGCTTGAACGTCGAGGATCTCGACCGGCCGTTCGTCGCCGTCGCCGCCGAGGTCAATACTGGTCACGAGGTCTGGATCGCCAATGGTTTGCTGATTACCGCGCTGCGCGCCTCCTATGCCCTGCCCGGCATTTTCGAGCCCGTGCGCAGCAATCACCGCACGCTGGTCGACGGCGCGCTGGTCAACCCCGTCCCCGTCTCCGTCTGCCGCGCCTACGAGCAGCCGCTGGTCGTCGCAGTCAATCTCAATTACGATCTCTATGGCCGCTCGGCCGTCGTCCGGCACAACGCCAGCCTTTCGCCGCAGGAAGTGCAGAAGCAGGAAGAGGCGCCCTATGCCCGTCTCGGCATGACCGGCGTCATGGTGCAGGCATTCAACATCATCCAGGATAGGATCGCCCGCGCCCGCCTTGCCGGCGACCCGCCGGATATTTCGCTGCAGCCGCGTCTGAGCTACATCGGCCTTTCGGAATTCCACCGGGCCGGCGAGGCGATCGAACGCGGCTACGAGGAAGCCAGGGCAAGACTCCCCGAAATCAAACGCATGCAGGAAGTTTACGCCACCTCCCCCTGATGGATATCGTCCGAAAGCCCGTAGCGCTTGAGGCCGGCAAGACCTCAGCCGGCGATATAGGCCTTGATCTCCTCGGCCTCGCGCTCAACTTCGGCGATGCGAGATTTTACCACGTCACCAATCGAGATGATGCCGGCAAGCTTGCCGTTGCTTTCCACCGGCACATGCCGGAAGCGGCGGCTGGTCATCAGCTCCATCAGCTCGTTGACGGTCGTCTCCTCATGGCAGCGGTAGACCTTCGCAGTCATGACCTGGGCAAGCGACTGGTCGAGCCCGTCCTTGCCGTGTTTGGCGATCGCATGCACGAGGTCACGCTCGGTGAACATGCCGGAAATCCGGTTTTCCATGCCGACGACGACGATAGCGCCGATCTTCTTCTTGCTGAGGATGGCGGCCGCCTCGGCGACGGTGGTGTTCGGCCCGGCGGTGACGACGTCCCTGCCTTTCAGGTCGAGGATTGCTTTGACTGAACTGGTCATTCGAACCTCCTATGTCCGTGAAACACTTGTCACAGGCATCCGCGGCGGTTTCTCCCCCCATCGCGGATAATAGGTCGATGGTGCACCGCCCGGCTCAGGATTGCAACAGATCCTTCTCTGTTCCCGCAGCTTCCATCCCCGGTGGGCGCGGCGCCCGGTCGAACAGCGAAAACAACAGGAAGCCGAAGACGAAGCCGCCGATATGCGCGTCCCAGGCAATCGCCTGATCACTATCGCCGACGAGCGGGATGCCGACGGCGATCAGGGCGTTGCCGACCAGCCAGAGCAGCATGAAAATGACGACCGTGCGGCTCTGCAGCGCCTCGACGATGGAAAGCCGGGCATTGAGATGCGCAGGCAGCATCGGCCGACGTTCGGCCGGAAAGGCGAATCGGCAGGCGGCGCCCATCAACCCGGAAATGACGCCCGACGCGCCGATCAGCAGCGTCACATCTCCCCAGTTCAGGACCGCATGCAAGGCCGCCGATGCGACGGCCGAAAAAAGCCAGAAAAGCACAAAACGCAGCGTTCCGATGCGGCGCACGACCGGCGCGCCGAAGGCCATCAGCCAGAAGGCGTTGAAGACGATATGCTGGACGCTGCCGTGCAGCAGTGAATAGGTGACCGGCGTCCAGAACAGCTCCAGCCCTTGCTGCGACAGTGGAATCACATAGCGGGCGGGAACGAAGCCGAAGGTGAAGAATAGCCAACTCAGCGCATCGTCTGAAAGCACGAGCTCCTGCACCGCATAGATGACAACAAGCAGACAAAGGCTGAAGAACAGCGCCGGCGGAAGGTTGAAGACCGGCACGCGCGGCGGCTTTGCCAGCGGCTGGACCTCGGGAGGTTCGGGCGCCTTATGCGGCTCGGCCGTCTGCTCATTCATTTCAATATCGCCTCGTTGAGGCCACAGCCATACAGGACCACCTGTCAAAAAAAAAGCCGTCCGAAGTGCCGGACGGCATACCGGGAGTTCAAGGAAAGACCTCGGCCCGGGCAGGTTGTGCTGAACTTCGAAAGTCGAAGCGATGACCGGACAGTGTCACGACGGGCACAGCATCTCAACCGAAACCGTTTCTTAACCTTAACCGCCGCGGTTTGGCATGAAATCCGCAAGGTAGAGCCTGTCGGGGCAATGATTGCCCGAAAATGATCCGGAATGGGACAGGTTGGTGTAAAATGCGTGTGCAAACGACCATCGAGATTTTTGACTACTGGAACCGTATCCGCGGCGCTGCCGATGCGCCGCTGAAACAGCAGGTCGAACCCTCCGCCGTACCCCATCTGCTCCAAAGCCTGTTTATTCTCGAGACGCGCGAGGGAGGTGACATCGGCTTCCGGCTCGCCGGCACCCGCATCTGCGATCTGTTTGGGCGGGATCTGCGTGGTGAACGTTTCGCCTCGCTCTGGGCAAACGGCCAGCACGCCGACATCGAACGCACGGCAATGGGTGTGATGGACCATACCATGCCAGCCCTGTTCAATGCGACGGGCTACAGCACCGTCGGTCATCAGGCCTCCTTCGAGATCATCATGATGCCACTGCGCTCGCCGGGCGGCGCCTGCGATCGGCTACTCGGCGGGATCGCACCCACGGCGGCTGCGAGCTGGCTGGAGATCGTGCCGCTGGAATTCCTGGCGCTCGACCGCAGCCGACTGCTGCCCGGAAAATTCGGCACGGCCACACCAGCTGAACAACGCCCCATCAACGAAATCGTTGCCGGCAAAAGCCTCGGCTTCGGGCAGGTCATGCGCCGCATGGTGTCGCAGCTGCTGAGTGCGGAGGCGCACTGACCGTTTCGTTTCAGGACATAGCGGATACTCGTTTTCCGCTATGTCCGAATGAGGCCAAACAACCTTCTGTTAAGGGATTGCGGGTAAAGATCAGTCTCTGCGATTTTGATGAAGAAGCCATTTGATGCACTCGTTCCAGCCAGCTCAGACGCAAAGACCTGCGCCGCGCCCTGAACAGGGCGTTTTTCAGCGCGTGCCCATCAATATGCAGGGCCGGCTGATGCTTGCGAATTACGAGGAGTTCGAATGCATAGTGATCGACATGTCGCCTGGCGATATGTACGTCACCTGCCTCGGTCGGCCACGCACCAACGAACGTGTCGTCGCCTATATTGACCATCTCGGCCGCGTCGAAGGTTATGTCCAGACGCTCGATGGCCGCGGCTTCACCATGTCGATCAATGCCACCGAGCGGAAGCGCGAGAAGCTCGCCGCCCAGCTCACCTGGCTTGCCAACAAGCACGAACTCGGCCTGCCGGAAGACCGTCGCCATGACCGCCTGACGCCACGCGACACGAATACCGAGCTGACGCTCGAAGACGGCACACGTTATACCTGCCGCATCATGGACCTTTCGCTGTCGGGCGCTGCCGTCGACGTCGAGATGCGCCCGTCGATTGGAACGGCTGTGCGGCTCGGCAACATGCGCGGTCGCGTCGTCCGCCATTTCGTCGAAGGTGTGGCGATCGAATTCCTGTCGATCCAGTCCCGCGACACGCTGCGCGAATTCCTCTAACAGACCGCGACGTTGCCGCCGCTCTTCGTGGTGGGTGCAATGTCCTGACGGACTCCGCTGAAGATGATGGCAGGTCCGGGCCGCACCCGGTCAGGTCGTGTTGAAACGCCTGGGCTTCACCGCAACAGATCTGCAAGCGGAGACCAATCTGGCTTTGGAAAGCAAGCAGAACATCCTGTCGCAAGTGGTTCCAACCTATCTTCTAGTAAAGGTTATGAGTGGAACAACCTGCGACAGGCAGAACGATGGCAGCTCTCTATCCGAAAATCGAACCCTAATGATCACGGCCTGCTCGACACGAGCGATGGCAACCTGATCTATTGGGAGGCCTGCGGCAATCCGGCGGGCCGTCCGGCGTTGGTGCTGCATGGCGGGCCTGGCTCCGGCTGTTCGACCACGGCGCGGCGCCATTTCGATCTGGACACCTATCGAATCATTCTGTTCGATCAGCGCAATTGCGGCCGCAGCCTGCCGAGCGCTGCCGATCCCGAAACCGATCTCTCCCTCAACACCACCTGGCATAGTGTTGCCGATATCGAACGGCTGCGGGTCTTCTTCGGCATCGACACCTGGCTCGTTTTCGGCAATTCCTGGGGAGCGACGCTGGCTCTCGCCTATGCCGAAACCCATCCGCAGCGCGTCTCGGCGGTCGTCCTCGCAGGTGTGACCACCACAAGGCGCTCGGAAATCGACTGGCTCTATCGCGGCATGGCGCCGCTTTTCCCGGAAGAATGGCACCGTTTTCGCCAGGCGGCTTGCTCAGGCAGCCAGGGGCAAGATCAGGACATGGTTGCCGCCTATCATCATCTGCTCAACCATCCCAACTCCGAGACGCGCGTGAAAGCGGCGCGCGACTGGCATGACTGGGAAGCGGCTTCCATCCTGCTCGCCGATCCTGAAGGCCTGCCGCGCCGCTGGGCCGATCCGGCCTATATGCTGACGCGTGCCCGCATCATCACCCACTATTTTACCAATGGCGCCTGGCTGGAGGACGGCCAGCTTTTGAACAACGTTGAACGGCTGACAGGCATTCCAGCGATCCTGCTGCAGGGACGGTTCGATATCGAGGCCCCGCTGGTGACCGCCTGGGAACTGGCCCGCGCCTGGCCGCAAAGCGAGCTGCAGATTCTTCCGCATGCTGCCCATTCCACCGCAAATCCCGCGATGAGCGCCGCGATCGTCGCCGCCACCGATCGATTTCGCCATCTCCATCAAAAATAATTTTTCCGCCGGAATCTGAAATCCGAGCGACAGTCTGCTTTCGAGCGGGTCGAATCGGCCGATTCCGCCGGCATTGCCGACCGGCTGCGCGCCGCAGGACCGCAATCTGCCTTTACCCGGCTCAACGAAAATCCTTAACGCCAGGACGGCAATGCAAGCTTTTCGCGGGTGAAAAGCCTTGTTGCAGGAATTATAATTTTAATCGATTTCGAGACAAATGCGCGTCGAATTTTAGGCGCATTCGAGATTGTTTTTAGTCAAGTTTTCTTGGCATTTGAATCAACTAAGCATTTAATTCTATTACGCAATTTTCCGTGAGATAAAAACGTCCGTGTCATTGTCGCCTCAACTTACGGGGAGACGGCAATGACAACTGCAAACATCCTGAAAGGCGGTCTTCTGGCCGGTGCCCTCATGATGGCAATGGCGGGTTCGGGCCAGGCGATGCCCGCCAGCATGGCCCTGGCAGGCAATGCCAGCCCGCCGATCGGCCACTATGAATTCTGCAAGGCGAATCCGACGGAATGTGCCTTTGCCGGCGGCGATGCCGGGCCGACCATCCTCACCGAGGATCGCTGGAAAGAAATTCTCAAGGTCAATTACACCGTCAATTCGACGATCCAGCCGGAGACGGATGAACAGATTTACGGCGTCGAAGAACGCTGGGCCTATCCGACAACTGTCGGCGACTGTGAGGATTATGCCCTGCTGAAGCGCAAGATGCTGATCGAAGACGGCTTCTCGCCATCCGACACGCTGATCACCGTCGTGCTGCAGCCGAACGGCGAAGGCCATGCCGTGCTGACGGTCCGCACCGATCACGGCGACTTCATCCTCGACAACATGCGCAACAAGGTGCTGCTGTGGTCGGATACCGAATACACCTACCTGAAGCGCCAGTCCGCCGACGATCCGGCCCGCTGGTCGAAGCTCCAGGACGGCCGCACTGTCGCGGTTGGTAGCGTCAAGTAAGAATAGTCTGCGCCCGGTCAGTCCCCGCATCCCGTCCCGACCGGCGCCCAAGAGCCGTTCCCGCTGTCCCGGGAACGGCTCGCTCTTTTTTGGGACAGGCATTCGTCCCCAGGCGACCCACACCCCTGAAATCTTAGCGAATTATTAACCGTGCCAGTCCGATCATGCCGATCAGACTCATCATCGGCACCGGCGGCTCATGTTCCTCCTGCGGCGGACCGAAACACGAAGAACCGCCATGAGCCATGCCGCGCGCAGCGCACCCGACGAGCAGCCGCTTTTTTCCATGGGCTTTCTGCTCCGCACGATGGCGGTGATTGCCGTCCTGGCGGTCCTGACGGTTGCCATCAGCATCGGCGGCCGTTGGTTCGGCCGGCATATCTCGCTTGCCGGCAACACCGACAGTACGGTCGAGATCACGCTGGCCATCGGCCGCGATACCGTGAAATTCCCCGAGAATGCCATCCGCTTCCCGAGTCAAAGGCATGACGGTGCGGCCGAGCGTGTCGATCTCTATCTCGCCTGGCCTGATATGCAGGGCTACGGCAAGGAAAACCACCTTCGATTCGACGATGTCGCCCAATCCTCCGGCCTGATCTTCCTGCAGATTACCCAGAGCACAATGTCGCGCGACATGTCCGGGCGGCTGGAGCCGATCTATTCGCATCTGCTCGAAGGACCGGCCGCACCCTTCCGCGACGGCCTGACGCTGCACCGTCTTCGCGCCGACGCCGGTTACGGCGACGAGGTGCTGCTGACGGCGCCCGTCAAGGGCGGGCCGGATTACGTCGTGCGCTGCCTGTTGCCTTCCGTCCCCGACAAGGCTTCGAGCGGGGATTGTCAGCGCGATATCAAGGTTGGCAGGGATCTCAGCGTTCTCTACCGCTTCTCAAGCAGCCATCTCGACGACTGGGACCATATTGATGCCGCTATCCGCACCTTTGTGGACGCGCGTCTTGTGAACCGTTCTGCGACAAGTCCCTAAAATGCTCCCCGGACAGCGAAATAAACGATTCATCATAAACGGATTGGTAACGCCCAATCGGTAGATTTTGAAGACGGGCTGTACGGCGGGAGGTGTGCGGTTCCTGCCGATAGTTGAAGTGCCAAATATCTGAAATGCAAGCGAAGAGTGGAATAGTGTCAAGGTCAGTCTCCCCCGTACCATCGTCCCGATCCGGCAGCTTTTTCGCCAAGCTGCTGGCGATCCTTTCGGTGGCCGTCACGATCGTCCTGGTCGATTCGGTAAGCGCCGAAGCTGAGGCGGCGAATTCGAAGTATGCAGGCATCGTCGTCGACGCCAAGACCGGTAACGTTCTCTACAGCGAGAATGCCGATCGGCTGCAATACCCCGCCTCCCTGACCAAGATGATGACCATCTACATGACCTTCGAGGCACTGGAGCAGGGTCGTATCCGTCTCGATACGCCGGTTCCCTTCTCCGCTCATGCGGCAGCCCAGGCGCCGACCAAGCTCGGTGTTCGCGCCGGCGGCACGATCACCGTCGAGCAAGGCATTCTCGGCCTCGTCACCCTGTCGGCCAATGATGCCGCAACGGCGCTCGGCGAAATGCTCGGCGGCGGCAGCGAGGATCGTTTCGCCCAGTTGATGACCGCCAAGGCGCATGCGCTCGGCATGACACGCACCACCTATCGCAATGCCAACGGCCTGCCGAATACCGCGCAGATGACGACGGCGCGCGACCAGGCCCGCCTCGGCATCGCCCTTCGGCAGCATTTCCCGCAATATTACGGCTATTTCTCCACCCGCGCCTTCAAGTTCGGCAGCCGCACGATCCGCAGCCACAACCGCCTTGTCGGCTCCGTGCGTGGCGTCGACGGCATCAAAACCGGTTATACCCGCGCTGCCGGCTTCAATCTGGTCAGTTCGGTGCAGGTCGACGGCAAGTCGATCGTCGGTGTCGTGCTCGGCGGCGCTTCGACGCCTGCCCGCGATACCCAGATGCGCAATCTGATCGCCACCTACCTGCCGAAGGCATCGAGCCGCGGCGGGTCGTCGGCCCTGATCGCAGAGGCGGCCCCTGCCCCGGCGATGATTGAGACACCTGCTCCGGTCATGCCACAGAAGGTCCAGCAGAAGGCCCAGCCGCAAATGGCCAAGGTGATCACCGCAGCGCAGCCGCCGGTTTCGGCCGCTGCCGCCGATCTCAGCCTGCCGCACAAGGGCCCGCTGCCGGATGCCCGTTATCAGGTCGCCGAGACCGAGGTCGCTTATGTCGAGACGGCTCAGGCGAAATCCGACAACCCGCTGGTAGCCCAGCCAATGCCGGCGCCGACCAAGGTCAAGACCACGACCATCAAGCAGCAAGCATCGCTCGCCGTGCCGAAACCGGCACCCGCTGCCTTGCCGCAGGAACGGGACGATACGGCGGTCGATAACGTCACCACCGCTTCGACCACGCCGACCTCGACCAGTGCCGCTTCAACCGACAATGGCCCGGCCGGCTGGGTCGTGCAGGTCGGCGTCTCGCCGAGCCGGCAGATGGCCATGGATCTCCTGGAAAGCGCCAAGAGCAAGGGCGGCAAGGCGCTGGCCTCGGCAAAGCCTTTCGCCGTCGCCTATGCCGCCGGCGGTGACCAGCTTTACCGCGCCCGCTTCGGCGGTTTCGATGACCAGCGCGATGCGGTCAATGCCTGCAAGGCCTTGAAGAAGGCCGGAATCAAGTGCTGGGCGGCTGCCCAATGAGCTATTCGATGCTGCCGGCAAGATGGCCGGCGGCATCGGTAATGGCCGGAATCGGTGTTTGCGTTTCCGGCCACCGTTCTTGAACTCGATCAGTGTTGCGTACGGGGAAAACAATGGCAATCAATGAGAATGTTCCGGGAATGCCTTCAGACCGCCGCATGCCGGCCAAGGGGCGCTCATCGCTGCATCCGTTGCACGAGGCTGCGTTGCGGCTGGCCGAAATGGGCCTGCAGCGTCCGAAGGCGAAGTCTCCAAAGACCCGCGATCTCATCAATCTGCTGCTTAGCCATGGTGCCCGCGCCTGGCGCTATTCCCAGCCCGAGGCCCGCATCCATCTGCATGTGACCTCGCAGGACGGCAGTGTGCCGGTGCAGCTGCGCCTGCGTTGAAGCTTGGTAGTGTAGCCCAGAACCAGGACGCGTTTTTGGGCGACAGACGTTAGAGCAGACCAAGTTCCGTCAGCTCGCGGCGCAGGTCCGCGGGCATTTCGACAATGCCTGCCCCAAGGCTCATCAGGTCGCGCGGCACGTCATCCTCAGTGTAATAACGCCAGCCCTGGAAGGGACGCTTCGGCTGCACGGCCGTCTCGATGACCTCCGGGCCCAGCATCAGGCGGCAACGCGAAATACCCTCGCCGTCAGTGAAGGTCTCGATGTCGAGCAGCCTCTGCCGCGCCTGCACCTGGCCTTTGATCACCCAATAGAGCGAGCCGCCGTCAAGCAGCTCGTCCATGCGTTTCGGCGCCATGCGCGTCGTGTGCACCGAATGCGGCTCGAGCCCGGCGGCGATGGCGCGCAGCGAGCGTTCCGCCACCCATTCGCGCAGATCCTCTATCGAGTCGGCGCCGACGCAGAGTTTGATGAGATGCAATGCCATGCCGCCGTTGAAATCCTTTTGGCAGCGGGCGTCAAGCAAGAAGCATCACGCGTCCACAAACTCAGCACTCGACCACGTTGACGGCAAGGCCGCCGGTCGAGGTTTCCTTGTACTTCTCGCTCATGTCGTGGCCGGTCTGGCGCATTGTCTCGATACAGGCATCGAGCGGCACGAAGTGCTGGCCGTCGCCCTTGACAGCGAGTGACGCTGCGGTCACCGCCTTGACGGCCCCGAGTGCGTTGCGCTCGATGCAGGGAACCTGCACCAGGCCCGCAACCGGATCGCAGGTCATGCCAAGATGATGTTCGAGGGCGATCTCGGCGGCGTTCTCGATCTGCTCGGGCGTGCCGCCCATGACGGCGGCAAGGCCTGCGGCCGCCATTGCCGCTGCCGAGCCGACTTCGCCCTGACAGCCGACCTCGGCGCCCGAGATCGAGGCATTGTGCTTGATGATGCCGCCGATGGCCGCAGCCGTCAGCAGGTAATCGCGGATGCCGTTCTGATCCCAGTCCTCGTGGAAGTGCTCGTAGTAGCGGATCGTCGCCGGGATGACGCCGGCCGCACCGTTGGTCGGCGCCGTGACGACGCGCCCGCCGGCGGCATTCTCCTCGTTGACGGCCATCGCATAGACGCTCAGCCAGTCGTTGGCGAGCAGCGGGTTGACGCGGTTGCTGCGCCACTCCTCCTCCAGCTTGTCGTGAATCCTGCGGGCACGGCGCTTGACGTTGAGGCCGCCCGGCATGATGCCATCGACCTTGAGGCCGCGCTCGATACAGGAGCGCATCGCCTCCCAGATGCGGTCGAGCCCCTGATCGAGCTCTTCCTGGCTGCGCTGGCTCTCCTCGTTTGCCCGCTTCATCTGGGCGATCGACAGCCCTGAGCGCTCCGCCATCTCGAGCATCTGTTTTGCGGTGGCGAAGGGATAGGGCACGCGCGTGCCGCCGGCCGCGTTCTTTTTCGCCCGCATCTGCTCCAGCTCGGTGTCGGTGACGACGAAGCCGCCGCCGACCGAATAATAGATACGCTTG
This sequence comes from Rhizobium sp. NZLR10, assembly GCF_019685125.1. Lineage (NCBI taxonomy): Bacteria > Pseudomonadati > Pseudomonadota > Alphaproteobacteria > Hyphomicrobiales > Rhizobiaceae > Rhizobium > Rhizobium sp. NZLR10. Next base: position 479,869 of record NZ_JABDWE010000002.1, read on the forward strand.
ACGAGCAGCCGGCCGTCCCTGTCATAGGCGGAAAAGACCATGCCGTTGGCATGACCGGGCAGCGGCTGTTTCTTGTCGAAGATCAGGTCTGTCTTCGGCTGGAACTGATAGGCGGGATGCCCCTCCGGCGTGATGCGGCCGGTGCGCTCCACCGTGTCGACGATGCCGTCCATTTTGTCGGGATCGACACTGTCGGGCGCCTCGCCCATCAGGCCGAGAATGACCGCCCTGCCGGTGCCGTGGCCGATGCCGGTATGGGCAAGCGAGCCGTGCAGGCTGACCTTGATCGCGACGACCTGGGCGCCTGCGGATGGGCGCGGCCATTCGTCCGACAGGATCAGGTCGAGAAACCGGTTGGCCGCCGACATCGGACCCATCGTGTGCGAGCTCGACGGCCCGACACCGATCTTGAAGACATCGAATACCGAGAGAAACATGGATGCGCCTTCTGATTACGAGGATGCAAGCTTAAGCGATGCCGGTTTTCAATCCGTGCGGCACACCGACATCACATGGAGCCGGTGCGACATTGCGGCTGAACACTAAAACGATGAGGCCCGCCTTACCAGTCATTGCAGCATTTCGATGCATATGTAAGGTGGCCGCACCTCATGCGGAGACTGAATCACTGATGACGACGGCGGACTATATCGCTCTGGCCTTCTTTGCCGGTGTCTGGATGGGCTATTCCTGGCTGCTGCATGGCCGCACCTTCTTCGGACGCACCAGCCTCACCCATGCGATGATCGAACGGCGGCGAGAATGGATCTATAACTCGCTGCGCCGCGACCTGAAGATGATCGACACGCAGATCATGGCAGGCCTGCAGAACGGCACCGCCTTCTTCGCTTCGACCTCGATCTTCGCATTGGGCAGTTGCTTTGCGCTGCTCGGGGCGACGGAGAAGGTCGACGCCGTCTTCGCCGACCTGCCCTTCGTCTTGCACGGCGGCCATGCCGTCTTCGAGATGAAGGTCGGCGGGCTGGCAGTGCTGTTCGGCTATGCCTTCTTCAAGTTCGGCTGGTCCTATCGGTTGTTCAACTACTGCACCATTCTGTTCGGCTCGATCCCGATGCTGCGCGATACCGAACGCGACGTCATCGCCGCCGAGCGGGCCGCCGAGCGCGTCATCCGCATGAATGTCATTGCCGGCAGCAATTTCAACGAAGGCCTCAGGGCGATCTTCCTGTCGATCGGTTATCTCGGCTGGTTCATCAACCCTTATGTCTTCATGCTGACGACGGCGATCGTCATCTTCGTTCTGACACGGCGGCAATTCTTTTCGCAGGCGCGGTTGGCGATCATGGATGCCGGCCCGCCGTCGAATTTCCACCTTTCCGCGTTTGGCCGCGACATGCCGTCGAGCGACGGACGTGATTTGCCCGAGGGACTTTAATGACATTGCCGGCAACGCAAGCCGATGCGGCGGTAAAGCCGCCGCGCATCGGCCTATTGGACACGGCGCGCGGTCTCGCGCTGATCGCCATGGCGAGCTATCATTTCAGCTGGGATATGGAGTTCATGGGCTATCTCGCGCCGGGCACGGCCGAGACAGGCTGGCTGAAGATCTATGCCCGGGCGATCGCCACGACGTTTATCTTCATCGTCGGCATCAGCCTGGTGCTCTCGAGCAAGCCCGAGGTCCGCTGGCCCGCCTTCTGGAAGCGTTTCGGCATGATTGCCGCGGGAGCCGCCGTCATCTCGATCGCCACGCGCATCGCGATGCCGAACGAGTGGATCTATTTCGGCATCTTGCACTGCATCGCGGTGCTGACGCTGATCGGCATCGTCTTTATCAGATTGCCGCTCGCCGTCACGCTCGTCGCGACGGTGGCGCTCATTGCTGCCTGGCTTACCGATAATTTCGGCACACCCGGCCTGCTTCGCTCATCCTTCTTCGATCCCAGATATCTCGCCTGGATCGGCCTTGCGGTGATGCCGGAACGGTCCAACGACTATGTGCCGCTGTTTCCCTGGGCAACGCCCTTTCTTGCTGGATTGAGTTTCGCCTCGATCGGCATCAGAACCAGACTGCTGCATCGGCTTGCCGCCATCGGCACCGGTTCATGGTGGCCGGCAAGGCTTGGCCGCCACAGCCTTGCTTTCTACCTCATTCACCAGCCGGTGTTGATCGCCATCGCCTACGGGCTTTCCCTCGTCGTCCCGCCGCAGGCGCCGGATCCGGTCGCGACTTACCTAAAGCAATGCAACGCCTCTTGCGTCATGCAGCAGGGCGAAGCGCTCTGCCACAGCTTTTGCCAATGCACGCTGGAGAAATTGCAGGCTCAAGCCCTGTTCACGCCGCTGCAGGGGGGCGCGATCGATATACAGAATGACGAGCGGGTGCAGACCATCGCCGCCGAATGCAGCGCCGAAGCGGAATAAGTCTCGTTCCGCTCAGGTGGTGACGCCGATCTCGGCGAGGCGACCGAGGCAGGCCTCTTCGATATTGTCGAGTTCCACCAGCGTGTCGTCGATATCCTTGCGCTTCTGGCGCAGATCGTCGCGCTTCTCGTCGACGCGTTTCATCAGCAGCTTCAATTGACCGAGCTCGCCCGGCGGCTCCTTGTAGACCTGGATGATCTCGCGGATCTCTGCGATGGTGAACCCGATGCGCCGGCCGCGCAGAATTTCGCCGATGAGCCGTCGGTCGGCCTGGCGAAAGAGACGGGTGCGCCCTCGCCGCTCCGGATGAATCAGTCCCTCGTCTTCGTAGAAGCGAAGCGTGCGCGTCGAGACCCCGAATTCGCGCGTCAGCTCCGTTATGCTATAATATTTGTTCACCAGCATGGGTTCCCCGTCATGAACCGGCAATAATATTGACTTTTACGTAATAGTCAATTTCATCAGACCGTTCAGATGCCGAACCACCAAGTGGCGATGCCGAGAAAGGCGAAGAAGCCGGTACAGTCGGTCACCGTCGTCACGAAGACCGACGACGCGATCGCCGGGTCGGCCCCCACCTTATCGAGCAGCAACGGCAGCAGAATACCGGCAAGCGCCGCCGCCATCAGATTGATGATCATCGCCGCCGCGATCACCCCGCCGAGCTGATAGTCGTGGAACCAGGTGCCGGCGATCATGCCCATGATCGTCGCGAAGACGATGCCGTTGAGGATGCCGACGCCGGCCTCCCTGCGGATGATGCGGCCGGCATTGTAGATGTCGAGATCGCGGGTGGCGAGCGCGCGCACCGTCACCGTCATCGTCTGCGTGCCGGCATTGCCGCCCATCGAGGCGACGATCGGCATCAGCACCGCAAGTGCGATCATCTTCTCGATCGAGGCGTCGAACAGGCCGATGACGCTGGCCGACAGCATTGCCGTGCCGAGGTTGATCAAGAGCCACAGAAAACGCGAACGCGCCGTCGAAAGCACATTGTCCGACAGCTCTTCGTCGCCGACGCCGCCAAGGCGCTTGATGTCCTCGTCCGCCTCCTCGTGGATGACGTCGACGACGTCGTCGATGGTCAGCACGCCGACCAGCCGGCCGTTCTCGTCGACGACGGCGGCCGACAGAAGGTCATACTGTTCGAACAGCTGGGCGGCCTCCTCCTGGTCCGTCTCGGCCGGAACCGGATGGTTGGTCTCGCGCATGATCTGCTCGATCTTCGTCTGCCGCTTGGTACGCAGGATCTGGTCGAGAGCGACGGCGCCGAGCAGCTTGAAGGTCGGATCGATGACGAAGATCTGCGAGAAGGAATAGGGAAGATCCTCTTCGTCGCGCATGTAGTCGATCGTCTGGCCGACCGTCCAGAACGGCGGCACAGCGACGAATTCCGTCTGCATGCGGCGCCCGGCCGAGCTTTCGGGATAGTCGAGCGCCCGACGCAGCCTGACCCGCTCGGTAAACGGCAGCTGAGCGAGGATCTCTTCCCGGTCTTCCTTGTCGAGATCTTCGAGAATGTAGACGGCATCGTCCGAATCGAGATCGCCAATCGCGGCGGCGATCTGCTCGTTCGGCATCTGGTCGACGATCTCGCGGCGGATCGCCTCGTCGACCTCGGTCAACGCCGTCATGTCGAAATCGTCGCCAAGCAGGCGCACCAGCGCCAGGCGCTGATCCGGCTGGATCGCTTCCAGCAGGTCTCCTATCTCAGATTCATGCAGGCGGGCAACATTCTGGCGCAGGAACAACGTGTCGCGGTCGGCGATCGCGGCGCCGACCAGCGCCAGGAAATCGCTGCGGACATTGCCGTCCTCGTCGTAGATATCGGCTTCCTCGTCCTCGGGACGCCTGCGGATGCGGTCTTCCCCATCGGTCGTCGTCATCTGCCGCCCTCGCATCTGGTTCGAATTTCAACGACTACAGCGCCACATTCGCAAATGTCGGCCGAAAACACATTGTCAACAATCAGATAAGCCAGTCCCGCGCGCGGCTTCCGCGGTGGGATTCATGGCTTCTGCTAGCCCAAAGCATCCCTGCCGTAAAGCCGCAAACCTGCCTCTTGATGACAATGCCCACGGCCGGCGATAGTTTCGCCACCTGTCCAAACCCCGGCCAAGCCCCATCCAAGTAAAGAAAGCCTGCCCCATGCCCCTCCGTCCGATTCTGCGCTATCAGCATCCTGGTCTGAAGACCGTCTGCGCGCCGGTGACAGCCTTCGATTCGTCGCTCGCCGCGCTTGTCGACGACTTGGTGGCGACGATGCGGGCGGCGCCCGGCGTCGGCATCACCGCCGCCCATATCGGCGTCTTCAGCCGTGTTACTGTGCTGGAGCTCGACAAGACGGACGGCGTGCGGCTCTACATCAACCCGGAGATCACCTGGTTCTCGAAGGAGACGATGCGCCATGCAGAAGGCAGCGTCTCCATGCCCGGCGCCACTGAAGAGGTCACACGCCCGCGCGCGATCCGCTTCCGTTACCAGAATGCCGAGGGCATCGTGCACGAGGAAGCAGCCGAAGATTTCCACGCCATCTGCATCCAGCACGAGGTCGACCAGCTCGACGGCATTTTCTGGCTGCAGCGCCTCTCGCGGCTGAAACGCGACCGTCTCGTGAAAAAATGGGAGAAGGCACCAATCTGACAATCAAGCCTGACAATCAAGCCTGACAAATCGCCACCTGCACCGAACCATTCGCCACTGCCGGCGTTTCCCGCAGAGACCCCCCGCAGAGAAACCCCCTCAGCGAAAAAGGAGCGACTGCAATGGCAAGGATCGGTGACAAGACCCAGTTTTCCCGGGAGAAGCCTGAGCTTTCCCGGGAGGAAGATTATCGCGACCTCGAGGAACGCAATCTCGACGACGGCTGGCCCTATGCCGACGCCACCGGCGCCGACCCGGCCAACCGCCCCTATGGCGAGACCGCGGCAAATTTCGACAGCGATCCCAACAAAGGCTTCCGGATCGACGGCACGGATGCAGACGGCAACGAGAACCGCTTGAAGGATTCGCTCCGCGCCGATACCATCGACCGCGATGAAAGCGACGACCTCGAAGCACGGGTTAACGACAATCTCGAAAATATTCCCGAGGTCGACATCAATAGCATTGAGGTTCATGCCGACGGACACGTCGTCACCCTGGAAGGTTCGGTGGAAACGATCGGCATCGCCCGTAAGGTCGAGCTCGGTGCGCTTTCGGTCGACGGTGTCCACCATGTCCGCAACAAATTGCAGCTGACCGGTGTCGACGCGCATATCCCGAACGAGGACTAATCGCGCACCAAGATACGGAAGTCACGCGGGAGGCATCGATGCCTCCCGGCCGCCCCTGTCAAAATTTCAGTCGGCCAACATTACCAAAAGTTAACAATTTCAGATTGCATCGCAATTTAGACCTTTTGCTTAGGCGGCTTGTGTAACAAGAACGTCAATTTCATTGACAACACTGTGATTTCATTTGGACAAAAGGTCGCGGCCACGCCGTCAATTTATCACAAAATTGCCTGAATTGGGGCGCGAACTCGCAGCTGCCGAGGGTTAGTTTATGTTGTGAAATTCAACAACAGATTGAGGAGATAGACCCATGCGCATCAAATTTGCCCTTGCCGCGTCACTGTTCGCCGTCAGCCTTGCAGGCGCTGCCTTCGCCCAGCCGACATATTCCGACGACTATACCAACGATAGCGACGGTTTTTCACAGAGCCCGATGTCGAAGCCGGCCCCCGTTCACTACACCAACCGCAAGGCCGCGGCCTATTCCAGCGATTATACCAATGATAGCGACGGCTTCGCCCCGAGCGCGATGGCGGCCCCTGCCGTCGACAAGACCGCAACGGCGAGCATCAACGCCCTGCCCCCATGCCACAGCATGATTGGCCCGAGCGGCTCCCACACCAAGGGTGCCGACAGCGGCGCCTCTCGCACCGACGCATGCCGCGCGACGCATTGATCCAAACAAAAGAAAGGGCCGGAATCCGGCCCTTCTCTTTTTCATTTCGCTCTCTGTCGTCTTAGAACACGAATGGAACCAGCCGATAGCGGGTCGTGGCCATGAAGGCCGTATAAGCAGGATCCTGCTGGAGCAGACGCTCCTCCGCCAAGAGGCGGAAACATTGTGCGGCAAGCGCCGTTGCATAGATGGCAAAATTCCAAAGGCTCGGATGAGCCATGAAGAATCCGATATGTGCCATCAGATAACCCGCATACATCGGATGACGGACAAACTTGTAGGGTCCGCCAATCTTAATACCGCGATTGGCCGGCAGCAGGCCGAAGCTTCGCCGCAATGACAGCTTTGCCGATATCTGCAGCACGAAACCGAGTGCCAACACCGTGCCGCAGAGTGCGAGCGGCGCAAGCGGCTCTGTCGCGGAGGGTGAGGCGAGCAGCGGGAAGAGCGTGCCGATGGCGGTGACCATCCAGTCAAACAGGCGCAGCGACGCATTTCTCGTCGGCCGGCGCGTCAGGATAAGGAAGGTGGCGGCCGCCTCGGAGACCAGCAGCAGGCCGTCAATAATCGCCCTGTTGTCCTGCATCTGCGGCAGCATTCGCATGACGATCGCAGCGAAGAAATAGCCGATGAGGACTTTCTCGAGAATGTCGAGAACGAAATACACGTCGAAGAATGACCAGCTTGCCACTGCCTGTTTTTTCATTATTTGCAAAGACTTCCGCATCACGAGATTATGGTGTCATATACATGCGGCAGCGCTAATAATAAGTTAAAGCTTTCGTTGCGGACGTTCTTACCTTGCCGATCCTCACTGCAGAATCTAGCGGCGGTGAAAGGCACCAAATTGCCGTCGAGAAAGGTCAGTTTTCGCTCGTCGTTTCGCCGAAAACCGCCTCGAAGGCGGTGCGCAGCCGGATATCGACATCAGCCATCATCACCAGCAAGCCAAGATCGACGAGGCTGGTGACGCCATAGGCTGAAATCCCGCAGGGCACGATGCCGCCGAAATGATCGAGATCGGGATCGACGTTGAGCGACAGTCCGTGGAAAGTCACCCATTTCCGCAGCCTTATGCCGAGGGCGGCGATCTTGTCCTCTGCCATTGTCCCATCGGGAAGCAATGGCTTTTGCGGCCGGCGCACCCAGACGCCGACGCGATCTTCACGTCGCTCGCCGCGCACATTCATCATGTCGAGCGTGCGGATGACGACATCTTCAAGCGCGGTGACGAAGGCGCGCACGTCCTGGCGTCTGCGCTTCAGGTCGAGCATCACATAGGCGACGCGCTGGCCAGGCCCATGATAGGTATATTCACCGCCTCGCCCCGTCGCAAAAACCGGAAAACGGTCTGGCTGGACGAGATCCCTGGCATTGGCGCTGGTGCCGGCGGTATAGAGCGGCGGATGTTCGACGAGCCAGACGAGTTCGTCGCCGCCATCTGATATCGCCGCCACCTCGCGCTCCATTGTCTCCACAGCCTCCGCATAGGGAACGAGGCCATCGGCGATGCGCCAACGCACCGGGCGGGTGCCGAGATTCGGGAGCATGGAGAATTCGAGATCGGTGCGAAGCATGGCCATTCCTTGCCGCTGTCCCCGAAATGCCTGAAAAAAGGGGGCGGCAGGACAGCTATATGGACCCGTTTCGGGGGCAATTCAAATGCTGTGACCGCTTTTGAAAAAAACTGTCATATCGCCCTTGTGCACCCCAAATGCTTTTGCTACATGCTGCCCCGCCGACGCAAATCGGCACCTACCACGATGCGGTCGTGGCGGAATTGGTAGACGCGCAGCGTTGAGGTCGCTGTGGGGCAACCCGTGGAAGTTCGAGTCTTCTCGACCGCACCATTTCCCTTCTGGGAATCGCTTTCTAAGCGACGATTTGGATTTCACCTCGAAGCTATTTGCGGTTGCTCTGCTTGATCGATCGGCCTTCTCATGGTTGATGGCGTCATCCCTGCCAAGAACCGGCCACCATGACAGAGCATCCAGCCCATCAAAATTCCCTGCCGGGCATGGCGATCATGTCCGGCGCCATGCTGATCCTGCCGATCATGGATGCGATCGCCAAATACATGGCGACCTTCGAGGCGATGTCGCCGGGCCAGGTGACCTTCTACCGATTCTTTTTCCAGATCGCCTGCACCCTGCCGATTCTCTTTGCCCTTTTCGGGCTGAAGGCGCTTTCGGCAAAACGGCCATGGATGAACCTGCTGCGCGGCGTGCTGCACGGTGGCGCGAGCCTGCTTTTCTTCGTCGCCGTCAAATACATGCCGCTTGCCGACGTTTTCGCCATTTATTTCGTCGAACCCTTCATGCTGACGGCCATGTCGGCGCTGTTCCTCGGGGAGAAGGTCGGCTGGCGGCGCTGGATGGCAATCGTCGTCGGTTTCGGCGGCGCGATGATCGTCATTCAGCCGAGTTACGAGATTTTCGGCCTGAAGGCGCTGCTGCCGGTCGCCTGCGCTTTTCTGTTCTCGCTCTATCTGTTCCTCAACCGCGCCATCGGTGACGCCGATTCGCCGCTGACCATGCAGACGATGGCCGGCATCGGCGGAACGGTCTTCATGGCGGCGGCCCTTCTCGTCGGAAGCAGTTCCGGCAATGCCGATTTTGCCGTCTCTCTGCCCGCCTCAGGTCTCGGTCTTGTCCTGCTTCTCGTCCTCGGCTCGATTTCGGGATATGCGCATATGCTCATCGTCCGGGCTTTCCGCCTCGCACCACTGTCGCTGCTTGCACCGTTCCAATACTTCGAGATCATCTCGGCGACCGTTCTCGGCTACGCGCTGTTTAATGATTTCCCCAGCTTTTCCAAATGGATCGGCATCTTCATCATCGTCGCATCAGGTCTCTTCATCATCTGGCGCGAGCGGCTGCAGGCGCAATCGTTAAAATCTTCCTCACCCCGGGAATGTCGGGTTAACTCCTCTTCTTGAGGGATCGTCAATTCGCAGGCGCTAAAACTGTCTCCGGCTTCATGATGAAGCCTGGAGCTAAAACATGAGCGAATTTCGTCTCGCTTTTCCGGCCTGTGTGGTGGCCGGCAAGCATCGGCTGACGGCCGAAGATATAATGCTATTGCGCAAACATGCTTTTCCGGAGGGTATCCGGACATCCGACGATGTCGTGGCGATGTTGGCGCTCAACAATTCCTGCCCTGAGAAATGCGCTGCCTGGAACGCTTTCTTCGTCGAGCAGTTCGCCGGTTTCATCGTCCATTACACCTATCCGCAAGGCTCGCTTGATGAAATCAACGTCGCCTGGATCATGCGCATGTTCACGACCGCCGGTGTCGTCAACTCGGCGCTGGAACTCGAGCTCATTCTCCACGTCATGGAGATTTCGACCGTTGTCCCGGGTGAATTGAGAGCGCTCGCCCTCGACCAGCTCCGTGTGGCGATCACCGACAATATCGGTGGCTACAAGCTGTCGCGTGCCGTCGATCGCCGGGGCATTACCCGCCAGGACGTCGATTTTGCCATGCGCATCTTCAGAAGCGTCGCCGAAGGTGGTGTCATTCCCGTCTCGTCGGTCGAATACGGCGTGCTCCAGCAGATCGAGCAAGCGACGCTGCCCGGCGCCAATCATCCGCACTGGGCCGGCATCATGGCCGCCGTCCAGCTGCGCGACTATGCCGAACCGCGGCGCAGCCGCTGGCTGCGTATCGTCGACGAGGAACCCGTCTCGCAGGCAGCTGTCGCCTGACGCTGCTCAAGCCTGATTGTGCGTTCCGGTGTTTTATGCGTAAAACTCCGGAACGCATTTCTGGGTGGAGTCTCGATGTTCAAGAAAATCCTGATCGCGAATCGCGGCGAAATCGCCTGCCGCGTGATCAAGACCGCGCGCCGCATGGGTATTTTGACCGTTGCGGTCTATTCGGATGCGGATCGGGACGCGCTGCATGTCGAGATGGCCGACGAGGCCGTTCATATCGGCCCGGCCGCAGCCTCCGAGAGCTACCTGGTTGCCGAAAAGATCGTCGCCGCCTGCAAGGCAACCGGCGCCGAGGCGGTGCATCCGGGCTACGGCTTCCTGTCCGAGCGCGCCTCCTTCTGCGCTGAGCTGGAAAAGCAGGGCATCGTCTTCATCGGCCCGAAGCCGAAGGCCATCATGGCGATGGGCGACAAGATCGAATCGAAGAAATTCGCCAATGCCGCCGGCGTGTCCACCGTGCCCGGCCATCTCAGCGTTATCGAGGATGCCGCCCAAGCGGAAGTGATATCAGGCGGGATCGGTTATCCCGTCATGATCAAGGCATCGGCCGGCGGCGGCGGCAAGGGCATGCGCATTGCCTGGAATGATGGCGAGGTGCGCGACGGCTTCGAGCGCGCCCGCTCGGAGGCGAAGAGCTCCTTCGGCGACAACCGCGTCTTCATCGAGAAATACATCGTCGAGCCGCGCCATATCGAGATCCAGGTGCTGGCCGATGCGCATGGCAACGTCGTCTATCTCGGCGAGCGCGAATGCTCGATCCAGCGGCGGAACCAGAAAGTGGCAGAAGAGGCGCCCTCGCCCTTCCTCGACGAAAAAACCCGCAAGGCGATGGGCGAACAATCGGTGGCGCTGGCGAGAGCGGTCGATTACCAGAGCGCCGGCACCGTCGAATTCATCGTCGACCGCGACCGCAATTTCTATTTCCTCGAAATGAACACCCGTCTGCAAGTCGAACATCCCGTGACCGAACTCGTCACCGGCATCGATCTCGTCGAACAGATGATCCGTGTCGCAGCGGGGGAGCCACTTCCCCTCACCCAGGAAGACATCAGGCTCGACGGCTGGGCGATCGAAAGCCGGCTCTATGCCGAAGACCCCTACCGCAACTTCCTGCCGTCGATCGGCCGCCTGACGCGCTACCGCCCACCGGCCGAAGGCCGGACCGGCAATGTCGTCGTCCGCAACGATACCGGTGTCTTCGAAGGAGCCGAGATCTCGATGTATTACGATCCGATGATCGCCAAGCTCTGCACCTGGGCACCGACGCGGGTCGAAGCGATCGAGGCCATGGGCCGGGCGCTCGACGGTTTCGTCGTCGATGGCATCGAGCACAATGTCCCCTTCCTGGCGGCGCTGATGAAACATCCGCGCTGGCGCGAGGGCCGGCTGTCTACCGGCTTTATCGCCGAGGAATATCCCGACGGTTTCGCGCCGATGAAACCGGACCGCAAGGAAGAGGCCACGCTTGCCGCCATAGCCCTTTCCGCCGGCCTGATCGAGACGAACCGGCGCGAGCATTTCGCCGATCGCCTGCGCGCCGCATCGGGCGCGCTGCGCGAGCACTGGGTGGTCAAGATCGGTGACAACTACGTCGCTGCAAGATTGCTCGATGGCCTCGTCACCATCCCTTTCGATATGGACATGGCGGTCGAGGGGGCGATTGACGGCGAGAGCATCAGCGTTGTCACCGACTGGAGACCGGGCGATCCCGTCTGGAGCGGCAAGGTCGGCGGCCGCGATATCACCGCGCAGATCCGCCCGCTCCTCAACGGGTTGCGCATCGACTGGCAGGGGCTTTCGGTGACGGCCAAAGTCTTTTCGCCGCGTCATGCCGAACTCGACAAGCTGATGCCGGTGAAGCTGCCGCCCGATACCTCCAAACTCCTGCTCTGCCCGATGCCCGGCCTCGTCGTCGCCATCGCGGTTGCCGAGGGCCAGGAGGTCAAGGCCGGGGAGACGCTTGCGATCGTCGAGGCGATGAAGATGGAAAACGTGCTGCGCGCCGACCGCGATCTCGTCATTTCGAAGATCAATGCCGCCGCCGGCGAAAGCCTGGCCGTCGATGCCGTGATCATGGAATTCGCCTGAGAGGAAAAGGCCGGCGGCCGGTTTTCGCTTGAGCGCGGCTCGCCGACCGTGCCAAGGTCGCCCCAATAAATTACCAGGGAGATTGTGAAGATGGACGTTCGCGCCGCCGTTGCCGTTCAGGCCGGAAAACCGCTGGAAGTGATGACCGTGCAGCTGGACGGCCCGAAGGCCGGCGAAGTGCTGGTCGAGGTCAAGGCGACCGGCATCTGCCACA